>JAAYCS010000044.1 GCA_012729655.1 Desulfovibrionales bacterium
CCCTGCCGGACCAGGGGTTTGGCATGGAAGGCAATGCCCAGGCCGGCCACGTCGAGCATGGGCAGATCATTGGCCCCGTCGCCCACGGCGATGACCTGGGACAGGGAAATATTCTCCTTGGCCGCGATCTCCTTCAAAAGCCTCGCCTTGCCCGGACCGTCCACGATATCGCCCACCAGCCCGCCGGTCAGCGCGCCATCGCGGATCTCCAGTTCGTTGGCATACACATAGTCGAAGCCCAGCTTGTCCTGCAGACGGCGGCCGAAATAATTGAACCCGCCGGACAGGATGGCGATGGTGTAGCCAAGGTTTTTGAGGGTGCGGACGAGGCGCTCTGCCCCTTCGGTCATGGTCAGGGTGGCGGCCACGTCCTGCAGTACGGATTCGGACAACCCCTGGAGCAAGCCGACCCGCTTGCGCAGGCTCTGGCAAAAATCCAGCTCCCCGCGCATGGCCGCTTCCGTGATGGCCGCGACCTCGGCCCCCACTCCGGCGCGCTTGGCCAACTCGTCGATGACCTCGGCCTGGATCAGGGTCGAATCCATGTCAAAACAGACCAGGCGACGAATGCGGCGGAAGGCGTTGTCCTCCTGAAACCCGATGTCGATGCCCTGCTCCCTGGAAAGATCCAGGAAGGCTGCCCGCATGGCCGAGATATCCCTGGGCGTGCCCCGCACCGAAAATTCCACACAGGCCCGGGGCATGGCCGGCGGCTTGGCCAGTGAACGGCGCCCGGACAGGCGGGTGATGCAATCCACGCTCAGACCGTTGGCTGTGATGACCTCGGACATGGCCGCCAGATTTGCGGCAGTGAGGGTCCGGCCCAACACCGTCACGATGTGCCGCCTGCGGCCTTGCATGCCGACCCAGCGTTCGTAGTCGTCCTCGGTCACGGGTGAAAATTTGAGATTGAGCCCCTGGTTGTGTGACCAGAACAGAAGGTCCTTCAGGATTGGCGAGGATTCATGCTCGCGCGGGACTTCAATGAGCACTCCGAAAGACAGGTCGTCGTGGATGACGGACTGGCTGATGTCCAGGACAGTCACCCCGAAGGCGGCCAGCTGGCCCATGATCCCGGCCAACAGGCCGTCCCGATCAGCGCCGGACATTTGAATGAGGATGATTTCGCGCATAGCTCTGATTACATCGATATTCTGAACGGAAGGACCGAATGCCTGACACAAAACCACGCATCCCGGTATGCACGCCCTGATCCACGGGGATGGCCCCCCTTCGCATGCGGATGAGACCCGCAAAAAACATCATTTGTGCAGAAGACCCCAGATGCGGATGGCCGCCCACTCCAGCACCACGGCCGGATTGGCGCCCACATCCAGGCTTTCGATTGCGTTTTCGACAATGACCCCGGCCTGCCGCACAGCCACCACATCCAATCGCCCCGCCAAAAGGCGGGCCAGATCGGTCAGCGGGGCCCCGTATCCGGCCTGCACCAATGCACGCTGCACATCACGCAAAACCCGTCCGGCAAGGCGTACATCCACATTTCCCTTCCGTCCGGTCCACTCCAGCCACAGCCCTCTGCCGGATTGGATGAATTCGACCAGGGCCGCGATCCAATCCTGGATTTCGGGATCCTCCTCCCCCGCCCTGGGCCAACCCAGGGTCAGCACGAAGCTGCGGGAGACCAGGGTCGGCAGCAGGACTTCCCGGCTGGGGGCCAGGAGGACAAAAACGTTCCCGAGCCGGGGCTCCTCCAGGGATTTGAGCAGGGCGTTGGCAGCGGCATCACCCAGGGCCTGGGCCTCGGCCAAAATGATGACCCGAGGCCCCCGACCGGCAGGGGGGTCGCCCAGCATGGCCCGGATTTCCCGCACGGTGTCGATGGCAATGGCACCTTCGGAACCGTTGACCAGCACGAGATCGCGAAAGGCATCATCCGCCACTTGCCTGCAGATCCGGCAAACCCCGCAGGGCGGTTCTGCCTCATGGCAACTGAGGCGCGCGGCCCAATACAGGCCCAAGCCCAACCGCTCCGCCTCGGTCCCGCCCTCCAACAGGAGGGACTTGGGCGGGGCCTGGGCCAGCCTGTCCAGAAAAACACGGATCCGGGGCTGTCGCGAGACAGATGCAGTCCAGGGCGCTGTCATGGGAAAAGGGAAACGACCCGACCTTCAGCGCAGGATGGTCTGATCCCGGTCCGGACCAACAGAGACGATGGATACCGGGATGCCCAGCACTTCTTCGATCCTGGCGATATAGTCGCGCGTGGCCTGCGGCAACTGGCCATAGGCGCGACAGCCAGAGATGTCCTCCGTCCATCCGGGCATGGTTTCGTACACGGGTTCCACCTCGGCCATGCCGTTTTCATGCTGGGGCGGATAGGGCATCTCGGCGCCCTTGTATCGGTATCCGACACAAATCTTCAATTCTTCCAGCCCGCCCAGGACATCGAGCTTGGTCAGGGCGATCTCGGTGGGCCCGTTCAGACGCTGGGATTCGCGCAGCACCACCAGATCCAGCCATCCGCAACGGCGCTTGCGGCCCGTGGTGGCGCCGAATTCAGCCCCCTTTTCCTGCAGGTAGGCGCCGGCGCCGTCTTCAAGTTCCGTGGGGAACGGGCCGGCACCAACGCGGGTGGTGTAGGCCTTGACGATAGCCACAATGCGATCGAACAGGCGAGGCGAACAACCCGACCCGGCAGAGGCGTTCCCGGCCACGGTATTGGAGGAGGTCACGAAAGGATAGGTGCCGTGGTCGATGTCCAGGTGCGTCCCTTGGGCGCCTTCGAAAAGTATTCCCCGCGCGGCGCAGTCCTGGATGGCAGTGGACACGTCTCCCAGATAGGGTACCAGACGCCGGGCAACGGGCAGCAGCTCATCCAGGATCTTCCCGGCCGAGAGAGGCTCCTGCCCATACAGGCCGTGCAAAAGGGCGTTTTTTTCCACCAGGGCCTTTTGGATCTTGCGTGCCAGCAAGGCATCGTCAGCCAGATCCGCGGCGCGGATGCCCACGCGCGCAACCTTGTCCTCGTAACAGGGACCGATCCCCCGGCCTGTGGTCCCGATCTTGTCGGACCCGCTCTTGTACTGCTCGCGCGCCGCATCAATGGCCCGGTGGTAGGGCATGATGAGCTGGGCCTTGTTGCTGATCATCAGCCGGGACGGACTCACGTCGATACCGGATGCCGCCAGCTTGTCCATTTCCTGGCAGAACACGAACGGATCCAGCACCACGCCGTTGCCAATCAGGCATTTCTTGTCCGCGTGCAGGATGCCGGAAGGAATGAGATGCAGGATGGTCTGCTTGCCGCCCACCACCAGCGTGTGCCCGGCGTTATTTCCGCCCTGAAAGCGAACGATGGCCCCCACTTCCGTGGTCAGCAGGTCGACGATCTTGCCCTTGCCCTCGTCGCCCCACTGGGCCCCCATGACTACGATATTCGCCATGAATCCGATCTCCTCGTCGTGTTGTTGTATCCCTCTGCGCAAGACAAATCACATTCTTTCCTACGGACTGCCAGCATTGAAGTCAATTTGGAGAGTCGATGGGTGGCCCACGGCTCATTCAATTCCAGGCCATACAGTCCGTGCGGGTACCCCCAGCGCGGGATTTGCCGTTGGGCAGGGCCTGTGCTAGTGCCCCTTGAATTCATGCGACAGACCTGAGGTCTGTCGCAAACATTCTTTTCGGAGCACATCCATGCGCGATCTCAAGAAAATGTATCATACACTCCAACGGGACTCCTTTCCCGAAACCCTGGCCCTGACCCTGGGCGATCAGACCATCCGTTTCACCAAAAAAACCTGGAACATCGGCGGCGAGCAACGGGGCCTCCGCTACGGCGAAAACCCGGATCAGCCAGCTGCCTTGTACCAAGTGGCCGAAAGCTCCTTCGCCATGGACGGGGTGGCCTTCCAGCAGGGCCAGCACAAGCTCGTCTCGGCCCTGACCGAGGAAAACCTGATCCAGTCCGGCAAGCATCCCGGCAAGATCAACCTGACCGACGTGGACAACGGCATCAACATACTGCAGTACCTGACAGCCAAACCCGCGGCCATCATCCTGAAACACAACAATCCCTGCGGTGCTGCCTGGTCTGCCGACGGCCTGTACGCGGCCCTGTCCAGGGCCTTCGCCTCGGACCGCATCGCAGCCTTTGGCGGAACCATCGTCGTCAACCGCACCCTGGACAAGACCTGTGCCCAATTCATCAACGCGAGCTATTTCGAGGTCATCGCGGCTCCGGACTATGAACCCGAGGCCCTGGCCGAGCTGATCGCCAAGAAGAATCTGCGCATCATCCGTCTTCCGGCCCTGGCCGAGTTGGACAGCATGGTCGGCACCCCTTTTCTGGACATAAAGTCCCTGGTGGACGGAGGTCTCATCATCCAGGCCTCCTTCCGGAACCGCATCCTGTCCGCAGATGATTTCCTGCCTGCCGAAGCCACCAAGGACGGCACCACATTCCTGGCCCGAAAGCCGTCGACCCAGGAAGCCGACGACCTGCTTTTCGCCTGGGCCGTGGAATCGGGCGTGACCTCGAATTCCATCATCTTTGCCCGGGACGGGGCCACAGTGTCCATCGGCACGGGTGAGCAGGATCGGGTTGGCTGCGTGGAACTGACCATCCAGAAGGCCTACACGAAATACGCGGACAAGCTGGCTTTTGCCCGCCACGGTCTGTCACTCTACGAACTGAAGCAAAAGGCCCTGACAGACAAGGAACTGGCCGCGTCCCTGACCGAACTCCTGGCCCGGACCGAGGCGGACAAGGGTGGGTTGCCTGGCAGCGTTCTTGTTTCGGATGGATTCTTCCCCTTCCGCGACGGCGTGGATCTGGCCATCGCCCAGGGGGTGACCGCCATTGCCCAGCCCGGGGGGTCCATCCGGGACTTCGAAATCATCCAGGCCGTGAACGAAGCCGCCCCGCAAGTGGCCATGGTCTTCACCGGTCAACGTTCCTTCAAACACTAGGCGCCCACAGCCTCCACAAACCGCTCCGGGCGACGCGCGCGACGCGCATAAGGCCATGTATGTCCACTATCGCTCCCCTGCAGCCGGGATGCATCATGGAGTTCCTGCAGGACAACCAGCCCATCGTGGCATGGGTCCTGGAAGTCCAGGGTGCTCGTCTGCGCGTCTTCACCGCTGGGCAACGCGAACTCAAGCTCCCCCTGTCCCGGGTTCTGCCGTGGACAGGGCCACAGTGCAGCGCCAACGCCAGTCGGCAGGACATGCTCGATCTGCTGCGCACCCATCATGCCCGCAGGGATCGTCTGGCTGAATCCATCGACCCCTTGGAAATCTGGGAATTGGCCCAGGGCGAACTGGACGAAGCCGAAACCGATTGGTTCGCCAGCCTCATCTTCGAGGCTCCCAGCCCGGACCAGCTTGCGGCCCTGGGCCGCAAGCTGCTGCAGACCAAGACCCATTTCAAGTTCTCCCCGCCCAAATTCGAGATCTACGCCCAGGACGTTGTGGAGCGCCGCCAGGAGGAACTGCGCAAGGCCCAGGAGCGGGAACGACTGGTGGGCTTTGGCCAGGTTTTCCTGCGCGGGCTGTGGGACATCTTTTGCAAACGCAAAAGCTCAATCCCTGAACCCGAGCCGGACCAGTCCGCACGGATCAGAACCCTGCTCATGACCCGCATCGCAAACCCCGACGACAGGGATTCGGAAACCCTGTGGAAGACCATGAGCCAGGGCCTTCCTGAGGAGCCGTTTTTGCCCCTGTACCTGGCCCAGGCCTGGGGCATTGTGCCACGGCATTACAATTTCCATCTGGTCCGGGCCGAGTACGACTGGGACCCGGACTGGTCCACGGAACACGCGCCGGCCATAAGCGAGGTGCAGGATCGCGCCCTGGCCACCCGGACAGCGCCACTGGCCAGCATCGTGACCATTGATTCGGCCAGCACGCAGGACATCGACGACGGTTTCAGTCTGGAGCGCGACGCCAACGGCTTCATCCTGCGCCAGGCCCTGGCCTGTCCACCGCTGGGCTGGGAATTCGGCAGTCCCCTGGACCGGGCCGTGCAGCACCGCTTCACCTCCCTGTACCTGCCAGAAGGCACGAGCCACATGCTCCCCGAAAGCCTGGGCACCGATTTTTTCTCGCTCAAGGAAGGATGTGATCGACCCGCTCTGCTCCTGACCTTCGACCTGGATGACCTGGGCGCAATCCGCTCCGTTGTCCCGCAGATCGCCTGGGTGCATGTCGAGGCCAACCTGACCTACACCGGCGTGGAACTGGAGGTCCAATCGGGTGCCCACGGCATGCTGCATGACGCCCGCGACCTGGCCGCCTTGCTGCGCGAGTCCCGGATTCGTGACCACGCCGTGATCATGGACCAGCCTGACCCGCGCGTGGTCCTGTCCGGAGACATGTCCAGCCCTGAAGTCCTGGTGGCCCAGACCGAATCCGCGCCCGAGGCGCAGATGATCGTGTCAGAGTTCATGATCCTGGCCAACAAAGCCATGGCCTCGTGGGCCCTGGATAACGGTGTGGCACTCCTTTTCCGCACCCAGAACATCACCCTGCCGGCGGAAAGCGCGGGTGTGTGGACCGAGCCGACGGACATCTACCGCATCATCAACAACATGGGTCCGTCCATCCTGGAATGCGAACCCAAGCGCCACGCCACCATCGGGGCCCGGGCCTACGCCCCCGTGACCTCACCCCTGCGGCGCTACTCGGATTTTATCAACATGGCCCAGATTCTGGCCAAGCTGACGGGACAGGGGCGGCTTCTGAACAGGAACGAACTGGAAGGCCTGCTCCCCCTGCTTTCCAGTCGGGCCGAAATGACCGGTCAGGTCCAGCGCATGCGCCCAAGATACTGGAAATATGAATACTTCAGACAAAATGCAAAAAAAATGCGTTGGTCCGGGATCATCGTCGACCCCGGGAGCGTCCTCGTCACCATCGCCCTCCCGGAGATGCAGCTTTTCCTCAAGGCACCGCGGAAGATATTCGGGGACAAGATCAGATTGGGACAACGCTTTTCCATCCGCATCGGGAAGGTCGACCCTCTGAACAACGAGATCAAGATCGTCGAGGCATGGGAAGAGGAATGATCTTGTCCCACCTCTTTTTTTCACGTAGTGAAATCCGGCACATGTCCACCCGAAACCCCCTCAAAACAGGAGTATGCACATGGTGACAATATTCTGGCTGGCAATCAGCTATCTCCTGGGCGCCCTGCCCTTTGGCCTGCTCATTTCCAAGACCTGCTGCGACATTGACCCGCGCGAACAGGGCAGCGGCAATATCGGCGCCACCAATGTCGGCCGCCTCTGCGGGACCAAATACGGAGCACTGACCCTGGCCCTGGATATGCTCAAGGGCTTTGTCCCAGTCCTTCTGGCCACCAGCTTTTCCGACTCCCTGTTCTTTCTGACCCTGGTCGCCACGGCCACGGTCTGCGGTCACATGTTCTCGGTTTTCCTGCACGGCAAGGGAGGCAAGGGCGTGGCCACCTGGGTCGGCGCCTTCGCGGCCATTTCCCTGTCCGGAACCATTCTCTGCGGGTTGGCCTTCCTGGCTGCCCTCTATTTCTACAATTTTGTGTCCCTGGCCTCCCTGGTCATGGTGGCCTTCATGCCGGTGATCCTCCTCTTCCAGGGCATGTGGGGAGCCATTCCCATGGCCCTGGTCCTCATGGCTCTCATCTTCTGGAAGCACTCGGAAAACATCCAGCGCCTGATGGCCGGTGAGGAACACCCCTGGAAAAAACCGGAATGAACTGATTTCTGCAACGGATGCCAAAGCGCGGGGGCCTTGCTGGCCTGCCGCGCTTTTTTTGCACAGCCAACATCTAGGGCCATCCGACAGTCCCATTCAACCATCACCCATTGTCTGCTGATGCCGGACAAGGGAGCATCCTCCAGACGTTTTTTTGGACAAGCCGTAATCAGAGCAGTGATTTGATGCGTTCCACCAACGGAGCCAGGGACGGCCTGTGGATGGCCGCGATAAAGACCGCGTCGGGGTGGACAAAGGCCAGGGCCTCGCGGGCCTCGTCCGTAATGCGATCGACCTTGTTCAAGGCCAGGATGCGTGGGATGGTGTCGATGGACAGGTCGCGCAGGATTGATTCCACAGCCTCCAGCTGGCTGTCCATCTCTGGATGGGAGGCATCGGCCACGTGCACCAGCACATCCGCGCTCTCCAGTTCTTCCAGAGTGGCCATGAAGGCCTCCCGCAGGTCGGCCGGAAGATGGCGGATGAAACCCACCGTGTCGGTGAGGATGATCTCGCGGTCCTCGGGAAAACGCAGCCTGCGGCTGGTGGGGTCCAGGGTGGCAAACAGCTTGTTTTCTGCCAGGACGTCGCTCTGGGTCAGGGTGTTGAGCAAGGTGGACTTGCCCGCGTTGGTGTATCCGACCAGGGAGACGATGGGCAGGCCGGCCTTGTCCCGGCGACTGCGCGTGGCGTCCCTGTGCTTGCGCACGTTGGCCAACTCGTTCTTGAGCTGGCTCAAGCGGTCGCGGATCTTGCGGCGGTCCATCTCCAGACGGGTTTCCCCCGGACCGCGACCGCCGATGCCTCCGGTCAGACGGCTCAAGGCCCGGTTCTGACCTACCAGGCGGGGCATCATGTACTTGAGCTGGGCCATTTCCACCTGCAGCTTGCCTTCCCGGGTCTGGGCGTGCTGGGCAAAGATGTCCAGGATGAGCTGGGTCCGGTCCAGAACCTTGCGTTCGGTGATCTGGCTCAGGTTGCGCTGCTGGGTAGGGGTCAGTTCCTGGTCGAAAACCAGGATGGAGGCGTTCTTCTGCAGGGCCAGGACTTCCAGTTCAGCCAGCTTGCCGCGCCCGAGAATGAGCTTCGGATTGATCTGGCTGACCCGCTGCACCACGGTTCCCGCCACATCAAGCCCGGCCGTGGACGAAAGTTCGGCCAGTTCGGCCAGGGAGCGCTCCTGCACGCTCTTGGGCTGGGATCCAACGCTGACCAGAATGGCCGCCCCCTCCCTGGCCGCTGCTGACACGGTCTGGCCCGTACGGGACAGTTCGCCTTCCAGGGCCATGGCACTGGCTCCGAAGTCAAAGGCCACGTCGTCCCAGATCTCGGCCGGATAGACGATATAGGGCTTTTCGTCGGCATTGGGAGGGAGCAGATGGGCGATCTGACAGGCCCGGGGCAGACCATCGGGCGAGACGGTCAGCACGCAAACCGCATCCAGACGCAGGAAGACCATGTCCATCAGGTCTTCCTGCGTCAACAGTGAGGAATCCAGGTGGGTATGCAGGAGACGCAGGCCTGAAAGGCGTGAATCCGCCTGCCGGTGGCGGGAAAGCTCAGGAATGAGGATGCCGTCGGGTTCTCCCACGATGACCATGACCGGCAACCCCTTCCGGTTGATGAGGATTCCAAGTTGCCGGTTCACTCCCCGGCTCAGAATGGCCAGTTCCTTGGCCTGATCCAGGGTGAACCCGCCATGGTCGGGAAAACGCCTGTTGTAGAGACGTGAAATGGCCGTAAGTTGGCTGGGTTTGAGGCCCGTGAGGTTGCCCAGGGGTTTGGAAGCTATCGCAGGACTCCGTTTCCGCTTACGCGCCGGCCCCCCCTCAGGAGCGACGGAGGTAATCGGCGATCATGCGGTCATAGGAAGAGGTCAGGTCGAAGGTTATCACGGCCATGCGCTTGCGAAAGGCCAAAGACAGCGCCCCGTTGTTGGCTCGCATCTCTTCCATGCACTCGCTGTAGTGGGACGGGTCGGGGATGACGGCCACGGAATGAAAATTCTTGGCCGAGGCCCGCAGCATGGTGGGGCCGCCGATGTCGATCTGCTCCACAGCCTGCTTGTCCTGCAGGGTCTGACGCATGGCATCGGCAAAATTGTAGAGATTGACGCAGATCAGGTCGAAAGGCGCCAGGCGCAGGTCTTTCAGCGTCTGCATGTGCGTTGAGTCATCCTTGTCCGCCAGGATTCCGGCGTGCACGTGGGGATGCAGGGTCTTCACCCGGCCGCCGAGAATCTCCGGAAACCCTGTCAGATCGCTGACCGAACGGACCTTCAGGCCTGCCTGCACCAGCTTCTTGCGCGTCCCCCCGGTGGAGACGAGTTCAACCCCGTTTTCCTGGAGAAAACGGGCGAAATCATCCAAACCCGATTTATCCGTCACGCTCAGTATGGCCCGGCGAATTGGCAGCATGTCCATGGCCTGCTCCTCTCGAAAGAATGTTCGCCGTGCACTGCCAGCTTTGCCCCCAATATGCAAGAACGCAGACGGCCAGACCGCCGGGGCACGACGGACTGGCCAGGCAAGGAAAAGGGGCCAACCCGGTCCTAGAGCTGGGAAAGGAGCTCCGCGGATTGAACGTTGGCCGGATCCTGTTCCAGAATCGTTTCGAGATGCCTGCGCGCATCCGCCTGCCGCCCACTGGCGATCAGACATCCGCTCAAGGCGAAGCGGACCTCGTGTTTGTCCGGATTGAGATTCAGGTACTCGGTCAAGGGCGCGATCGCCTCTGCGGTTCGCCCAAGCATGTGTGCGGCCTGCACCAGTCCGAACAGGGCCACCATATTCTCCGGGTTGAGCCCGAGGGCCTGGGCGTGAAAGGCAAAGGCCTTGTCATGATCGCCCTGGTGGGCGCTGATCAGGGCAATTCCCGCCAATGACTTGTCAGAAGAGACAACATCCTCGGCTTTCCGGTACATGGCCATGGCCTGCCCCAGATCCCCCCGCTGCACCGCGATAGTGGCCAAGCCCAGATAGGGGTCCGCGTGCACGCCGTTGCTGCCCGCAGCCTTGTGATAGTAATTCTCTGCCTTGTCCAATTCACCCATGAAGAGGTAACACTCCCCCAACTCCTTGTTGATCTCGTAGTCAAGATGCGAACTCATGGCTCCTTCTCCCTGTTGTTGAACGACGTAGACGTTGTGTGGCGAGTCTTTTTTGCAACTTTAGAGCCAAGGCAGATGCACTTCCACCCCCACGTTTGCACGGCCCTGCTCCAGAGGCAACCATCCAAGATCCCATGATATTTCTTTTGAGGGGAAATGGAACGCAGATTGCTATCCAGTTCTTGTCGTCATCCCGGCCTCTCTTCCTGCCAGAAAAAACAATGCCGGAATGACAAGAGGTTAGCATGAAAAGCCTGTTTTCTCAGCACATCGATCTGACGGCCAGGGTCATGGACTTCCAACTCCAGCGTCAAAACATCGTCAGCGCGAATCTGGCCAACATCAACACCCCTGGATACAAGGCCCGGCATCTGGAATTCGAAAAAGACCTGCAGGCCGCCCTTGATCTGTCCGAAACAGGGGCCGTGGCCCGGACCCATCCCCGGCACCTGCCGGCCGCATTTTCCCCCGACTCCGCGGAAGCCGGCTTAAGGAAAGAGTTGGCGCCCCGTGTGATCCAGGGTTTGGACAATGTTGACCTGGACAAGGAGATGGCGGCCATGGCCAAGAACAACCTGCTCTACAGCGCCCTGACCACAGTTATACAGAAGGATTTCAACGGGTTGAAACAACTCATTCAGGATGGAGGCAAGTAATGGACTTCATGACCGCCATTGACGTCGGGGCGTCCGGGCTCAACGCGGAACGCACCCATCTCAATGTCATTTCCATGAACCTGGCCAATGCCAAGACCACCAGAACCGTGGACGGAGGTCCCTACCGCCGCAAGGAAGCCATCTTCAGGGAAACACAAGTGGACAGCCCGTTTTCCAGGGCCATGCGGACAGCGTTGGATGACGAGGTGAAAGGCGTCCGGGTCGAGTCCATCCAGAACGACCGCCGGCCGCTGAAAAGGGTCTACGAGCCCGGGCACCCCCACGCGGATGAGGAGGGATATGTCAGCTATCCAGACATCAACGTTGTGGAGGAAATGACCAACATGCTTTCGGCCATGCGAGCCTACGAGGCCAATGTCTCGACCATCACCACGGCCAAGAACATGTTCACCAAAGCACTGGAGATTGGCCGCTGACGCCATAGCTGGACTGAATGTTCGACGACGGACAAACCCGGGAGAAAGTCATGACGGTTTCACCCATCGCCCTGAAAGCCTACACCGCAGCCAACGAGCTGCTGAACAAACCCGCCCCGCCCGCCGGAGGCAAGGCCTCCACTGCGGACGCAACCCGCTCCTTTGCCGAGGCCATCGAGGACTCGCTGTCCGCGGTGAACGCCATGCAGACGGAAAAATCCCGCATGATCACGGAGTTTGCCTCGGGCAAAAGCCAGAACGTGCACGAGCTGATGATCACCCTGCAAAAGGCCGGGTTGGCCATGGATATGACCTCGGCCGTACGCAACAAGGTCCTGCAGGCCTACCAGGAACTCATGCGGTTGCAGTTCTGAAGTTCTGATTTTCTAACGATCGCGAGGAATCACCATGCCCCCCTTTCTGCAGAACGCCCTGTCCGTGGCCACGGACTTCTGGACAGGCAAGGCCCTGGCCCAGCGCATCCTCCTCGGCGGCCTCTTGGCTTCATTGCTCATGGCATTCGCCGCCATGGTCTTCTGGGTCAACCGCACAGACTACAGAGTGCTTTACAGCCAACTCTATCAGGAAGACGCGGCCAGCGTGCTGGATTTCCTTAAAAAAGAAAAAATCCCTTACCAGATTGCGGATTCCGGATCGACCATCCAGGTCCCTGCCGAACAGGTCTACGAGGCCCGGCTCAAGCTGGCTGGAGCGGGAACACTGCATGGCCAGGGAGTGGGCTTCGAGCTCTTTGACGAAAACAAGATCGGGCAGACCAATTTCGTCCAGAACATCAACTACCAGCGCGCCCTGCAGGGAGAACTGTCCCGGACCATCTCCGAGTTGCCCGAAGTGGAAACCGCACGTGTACACTTGGTTCTTCCCAGCAAGAGCCTTTTTGTCGAAGAACAGGCCCCACCTTCGGCGGCCATCATGCTCAAGCTCAAGAATGGCCAGTCCCTGGCCGCCCAGCAGGTGCAGGCCATTGTCAACCTTCTCTCCACCAGCGTGGAGGGCATGAATGCCGAACACATCACCGTGGCGGACAGCCGGGGCAAGGTTCTCTACGAGCCCAGATCCGACAAGGACATGACCGGCATGACATCCAGCCAGCTGGAGTACCAGATGGGTCTCCAGCGCACCCTGGAGCAGCGTATCGAACAGCTCCTGACTCCCATTGTCGGTGCCGGTCGGACCATTGCACGCGTCAATGCCGATCTGGACTTCAACCGGACCACCATCCGCAAGGAAATTTTCGACCCCAAATCCGCGGTGGTCCGCAGCGAGGTCAAGAGCGAAGAGGAAAACACAGGAACAGCCAGCGTGGCCGCCGGTACCCCAGACCCCAACTATCAGGGGGAAAGCGAGCGCACGTCCTCGGGCACGGCCCAGGAAAGCACACGCACCACATCAACCACGAACTTCGACATCAACAAGGAAGAGCAGCAGATTGTTTCCCAGATGGGCGGAATCAAACGTCTGAGCGTAGCCGTTCTGGTTGACGGGAAATACACCCAGCAGCAGGACGGCACGTACGCCTTCGAACCCCTGCACCCGGATCAACTGGCCCAGATCAGGCAGCTGGCCCAACGGGCCGTGGGCTTCAGCGACGCCCGCGGCGATGCCATCGAGGTTTCCTCCATCGCCTTTGGAGATCCCATGACCACCGAAGAAGCGCCGGTCCTGGACGTGGTCTCCCGTTACTTCCACCTCCTGGGCAAACCCCTGCTCAATGCCCTCCTGGTCCTCCTCTTCCTGCTGGTCGTGGCCCGCCCCGTGGTCCTGGCCTTGATCCGGCCCAAGGTTGCCGAACCTACTGTCCAATCCAAAATCGAAGAGTTGGGAGCCGCCGAGGAACTCAAGGCCTTGACCGAGGGTCTGAGCGAGGAGGATCTTGCAACCGTGGATACGGCCAAACGCATAGAAAACGCCAAACACCTGGCGCAGCAATTGGTGGAGCAGAACATGGACCAGGCGGTCATGATCATGCGCCAATGGATGGCTCAAGGAGAAGCGTAAGTGGCGACCCCAAGTGCAAAACTGACCGGCCCCCAGAAAACGGCCATACTCATTCTGGCCCTCGGAGATACCTTTGCCTCCGAGGTGTTCAAGAAGCTCGACCGTTCGGAAATCACCGCCGTATCCCGCGCCATGGCCAGATTGGACAGCGTCAACAAGGATCAGGCCGGGGAAGTCCTGCGTGAATTCAATCAGGCCATGACCTTTGGAAAGGAAATGCTGTACGGCGGCCCTGAACAGGTCCGCAAGATGATCGCTTCCAATTTGGATTCAGACACGGCCCGGTCCATCCTGGATGAACTGGACTTCGGCACCGGCCCCACTCCCTTCAAGGAGCTGGGAAACGTCAGTCCCAAAATTCTGGCCCAGATTCTCAGAAACGAACATCCCCAAACCCTGGCCCTGATCCTTGGCCACATGCCTCCTGACGATGCGGGCAACCTCTTGCAGCACCTCTCCCCAGGGGTGCGGGCCGAAGTCCTCATCCGTCTGGCCAAGCTCGAAGCCGTGGCCGAGGAGATGCTTCTGGAGGTGGACCGGGTGCTGCAAAACCAGCTCATCGCCATCGGCGGCAAGGAAGGTCGCAAGGTGGGCGGCGTCAATTCCGTGGCGGAGATCCTCAACGCCATCGACAGAACCACGGAAGAGGAGATTATGGCCGACATCGAGGAAGAAAGCGCCCAGTTGGCCGAAGAGATCAAGCAGCTCATGTTCGTCTTCGAGGACATCCTGAAGATCGACGATCGGGGGATCCGCGAAGTCTTGAAGGAAATCAGCAACGAGGATCTGACCCTGGCCCTGAAGGCTGCTCCGGATGAACTGCAGGAGAAGTTCTTCAAGAATCTGTCTGAGCGTGCCGGAAACATGATCCGCGAGGACCTGGAAATCATGGGCCCGGTCAAGTTGTCCGAAGTGGAAGCGGCCCAGCAGAACATCGTGAAACAGGTGCGCCGCCTGGAGGCCGAAGGCCGCATTGTCATCGCCGGCAGCGGAGGAGACATCCTTGTCTGACCATCCCCCTTCCATCCCAGTGGGCCGTGTCGTGCACAGCCTGAAAGCAGGCAATTTCGTTGATCTGGGCCGGCCGGCAGCCACTCTCTGGAACAGCGAGACCGAGGCCCGGTACATGGAGCAGGTTCGGGAGAGGGCTCAGCAGAAAGCCAAGGAAATCCTGCAGCAGGCCTTGGACGAAGCGGAAGTCCTGCGGGCCAGGGCCCGGACCGAGGGATTCGAGGACGGACGGGCTGCGGCCCAGGATCTGTGCGCGGCCGAAGCATCCAGGACGGCGGCATTCCTGGCCTCCCTGCATGATGCCCTGAAGACTGAAAAGGAGCGCGCCTTTGCCCTTCACCGCCATACACTGTTCAAGATCCTGACCCTGGCCTTTGAAAAAACCTTGGGCATCATGCTCGACGCGCACCGCCAGCAGGTCCTGACCTCGCTCTTCGAGGAGGCCGTGGCCCAGCTCCAGGCCACATCGACCATCACGGTTCACGTGTGCGCCGAGGATCTGGAACTGGCCAAACAGCTTGCCGTCCAGGTCAGATCCCAGACCCAGAACCTGCCTGACCTGTGCATCAAGCTCAATCAGGACCTGACTCCAGGCGGAGTCCGCCTGGAATGCGGCGACGGCATGGTGGATAATACCATCGCCTCCCGCTTCGAACAAGTCCAGGCCATCCTGGTCGGCTACCAGGAAGCCCCATGACCGCGGATCTAGACGGTACCCTGCATCTCCTTTCCGGTCTGCAACCCGTCCAGGCCTATGGCAAGGTCACCAAAGTCGTGGGCCTGGTGGCCGAGGGGAGAGGGATCAAGGCCCCTCTGGGTTCCGTGTGCCAGCTGCTTCCCGAAGGCCGGGGCAGCCAGGTCATCAATGCCGAAGTGATCGGGTTCCGTGACGACGTGGTGCTGCTCATGCCCTACGGCGAAATGCGGGGCGTCCGCCCCGGCAGCCTGATCCGTAACACGAGTACGCCCCCGCACTTCCCGGTGGGCAACCGTTTTCTTGGCCGGGCCGTGGATGCCTTTGGCCAGGCCCTGGACACGGGACAGCCAATCCGCCCGGTCCGTTACAACCCCCTGCATGCCAATCCGCCAAGCCCCATGACCCGGCCCCGCATCAGTGAACCCCTGGATGTCGGCGTGCGGGCCATCAATGGGCTCCTGACCCTGGGCAAGGGGCAGCGAATCGGCATCATGGCCGGTTCTGGAGTGGGCAAGAGCACTCTCATGGGCATGATCGCCCGCTACACCTCGGCCGACGTGAACGTCATCGGCTTGATCGGCGAACGCGGCCGCGAAGTCATGGATTTTATCGAGAAGGACCTGGGTCCCGAGGGTTTGGCGAAGTCGGTCCTCGTCGTGGCCACCTCGGACCAGGGCCCCCTGGTGCGGATGCGCGCAGCCTTCGCGGCAACGGCCATGGCGGAATTTTTTCGCGACCAGGGCAGGGATGTGCTGCTGATGATGGATTCGGTGACCCGCTTCGCCATGGCCGCCCGTGAAGTGGGTTTGGCCGCTGGCGAGCCGCCAACCACCAGGGGCTACACGCCCACGGTTTTCTCCCACCTGCCCAGGCTCCTGGAACGCGCCGGACGCTCTGCCACGGGCAGCATCACCGGCATCTACACGGTCCTCGTGGAGGGGGATGACTTCAATGAACCCGTGGCCGATGCCGTCCGTTCCATCCTGGACGGTCACGTCGTGCTCACCCGGGAACTTGCCGACCAAGGCCACTACCCGTCCATCGACGTGCTCAGGAGCATCAGCCGTCTGGCCGCGGACGTGGCCCCCAAACCTGTCATGGCCGCCGCGCGCACCTTGGTCCGCCACCTGGGCACGTTCAACCGGGTCGAGGACATGATCAATATCGGCGCCTATGCTCCCGGATCCAATCAGGAAATCGACCTCGCCCTGGAGATGATCCAGCCCATTCGCGGATTTTTACAACAACCCTTGGAGGAATGCTGCGCCCTGGACCAATCCTTCGCAGCCCTGCAGAAACTTGCCGGACAGGGCAATCCGAAATCTGTCAGGCCCCGCGTTCAGTCCATGGAACCGCCGGCCACCCGCACTACCTCCTCATAGGTGGTCACTCCGCGCAGCACCCGCTCCATGCCGTCGTCGAAAAGGGAGCGTACCCCCTTACGCCGGACCAGGGCCCGCAGGTCCCCCAGGTCGACGTTCTTGCGCACGGCGTCCTTGACTTCTGTATCATAGGGCAGGATCTCGAATATCCCCGTTCTCCCGAAGAAACCGGTCTGCCGGCACTGTTCGCACCCGCGCCCCTTCCACAATTTCTGATCGGGCTTGATGTAGGATTCCAGGCCCAGAGCCCTGATCTGGTTGTAATCGGGAACAAACTGCACCTTGCAGTTGGGGCAGATGTTCCGCACCAGACGCTGGGCGATGCATCCGATGACCGAGGCATTGATCAGGTAGGCGTCCAGACCGAGGTCCAGCAGCCTGGTCAAGGCCGAGCTGGCGTCGTTGGTGTGCAGGGTGGAAAAGACGATATGTCCGGTCAGGGCCGACTGCACGGCCTGCTCGGCCGTTTCCAGGTCACGCATCTCTCCGATCATGATGATGTCCGGATCCTGACGCAGGATATGGCGCAGCATCTGCCCGAAGGTCACCCCGATCTTGGTCTGGATTCCGATCTGGTTGAAGTCGTCCACGACCATTTCGATGGGATCCTCCAGGGTCACCACATTGACCTGGGGGTTGGCCAGCACCTTCAGGGTCGAATAGAGTGACGTCGATTTCCCGCTGCCCGTGGGGCCGGTGACCAGGATGAGCCCATAGGTGCAGCGTAGGAATTTTGCATAGGTCTCATACTGCTCCGGGAGCATGCCCAGTTCCTGCAGGTTCTTGAGGGTCGTGTCACTGGAGAGCAGCCGCAGAACCATTTTCTCCCCAAAAGCCACAGGGATGGTCGATACGCGCACATCAGTGGGCACCCCGCCCAGGACCAGCTGCACACGGCCGTCCTGAGGTCGCCGTCGTTCGGAGATATCCAGCCGGCTCATGCCCTTGAGGCGGTTGATCATGGCCAGGTGCACGGTCATGGGCAGCCTGTGCAGGTCATGCAGAATGCCGTCAATGCGGAACCGAACCAGGGAATGGTCCCTCTTGGGTTCCATGTGGATGTCGCTGGCCCGCTCCCGCAATGCGGACCGCAGGAGATAGTCCACGGCCTTGGTGATGTGCTTGTGCGAGGACGGATCAGATTTTTCCGCGACCTTGACCCGCGCCTCCAGGTTGCCGATTTCATTCCCGGACATGAATTCGACTTCCGCAGCCTGGATGGCAGTCCGAAACTGGTAGAAATCATCGATGAGACGCTCTATGTCCTGTCGCGTGCACAGAAAGACCTTGTATGGCAGTGTGCTGACCCGCTCCATGTCCTGCCACAGCTCAGGGCGAAACGGGTTGAATGCGGCCAGTTCCAGCACGCCATCGCGGATCATGATCGGGACCAGGGTGTTCTTGCGGGCAAAACTCTCGGATATTGTCTTGGTGGTCACCTCGAGGTCCAGATCAAAGGGATCCACACGACGGAATTCGAGCCCTTCCTGCCTGGCCACAGCTTTGAGGATCACCTCCTCGGTCAGGCGTGCATCGGGTTGATGTGGATCCTTGGATGTCTTGCGGATGTTGAACCGGATCAGGCTGTCGATCCCGTCCGCAGCGTGCAGTCCGATGTCATTTTTCTGGGCATGCTCCATGATCACCTTGGCCTGCTCTGCGGTGATCTCCCCCTCGCGGACCAGGATCCCAAGCAGATATTCCAGGGAGTAGACAATGCGGCGATGGGCAAATTCATTCATGAGTTCTTTCCTTGTGATGCAGGGCCAGAATCCGCTCTATGATTCCTGTCGTGGAGTACCCTTCCAGAAGGGGAATGGAAAGCACACGCCCTCCCCTGGCCTCGACCAGGTCCCTGCCCACGATGCATTCCACGGGCCAGTCCCCGCCTTTGACCAGTACCGCGGGCCTGATTTTCGTGACGAGTTCGTACGGGGTGTCCTCCTCGAAAATGACCACAAAATCCACACAGGCCAGGCCAGCCAGGACCAGGGCCCGGCTCTTCTGGTCGTTGACGGGCCGCGTGGGACCTTTGAGCCTGCGCACCGAGGCATCGCTGTTCAGCCCCACCACCAGCAGGGATCCCAGGGCCCGGGCCCGCTGGAGATAGTCCACATGCCCAGCATGGAGGATGTCGAAGCAGCCGTTGGTAAAAACCATTTCCCGGCCCGGGGGGACCATGTGCACCAGACTGTCGGGAGTCACAATTTTCATTTCCGAATCCGCCTTCCGGCCTTGTTTGACGAGAATCGATGGGTACCGTACAAACCTTGAAAAATTCACGCAGGGTGTCTGATGTTCAAAAACTGGATCCTGTCCAAACACGAATCCTTTGTGCGCGACGTGCTGCGCGATTTCTGCCAGATCGCCTTTGCCCTGGAAAACCATTTCCTGGAATTCGACGCCACCTCCACAGTGCGCTTCCATTTTTTTGACGACATCCTGGGCAGGCAGAACAGCAAGGGCCTGCTCTGGAGGCTCAAGGACACGTCCCACCTCCTTTTCCGCAACGGAAAAACGGAAGGTTTCGACGTACTGGGAGAGTATCTGGACTGGGCCCTCGGCTACATCTTCCATGAGTGCATCAAACTCAAGGAGGACGCCTACCAGCAAATGAACTACACGCCCCGTTTCCGCCAGTTGCAGGAAAATCGAAGCCTCAGTCCCGAGGAACAGCACATTGGCTCCGAACTCTACTCCGTCATCCGGCAGACCACCGAAAGCATAGAGCGGGAAGTTCGCCGCGTGCGTTTTATCCTTTTCCACTGCAAACGCATGTTCATCCTATATCTTCCCCAGCACAGTGAAAACCCCTTGCTGGCCCGTTTCCTGTACACCCAGAGCGACCTGGTGCGGGCCGTGTTCAAGGGCTACCACGCGGAATTGCTGCAGGCCACATATCCCGAAGGGATCGCCGCGATGTACGTCCTGGCGGCCCAGTCCTTTGAACAGGGCGGGTGGGCAGAAGAAGCGGCCACGGCCCGCGGCCTGGCCCTGACGGCCGGTGAGAATCCAAAAAACACTTGAATTCAGGCCTGAAGGTGGTATTTTTTTTGTAGTTGTTAACGAGTTCATTTCATTTCCCAACCCCAACGCTACAAGGAATCCTCCCATGCGTTATCTGAAGCTCCTGCTTTGTGCCATGTTACTGTCTTCATGGGGATGCGCGAACCTGACGGGCTCTTCAAGTTCCTCTGAACCGTCTGCCCCGCCCATGCAATCCAGTTTCTTCTATGATTTTAACGATATTCGCGTTCCGGAAGAAATGGAAATCCAGACCAACAAATCTTCTGTCACCCCTGTGGAAGGTGGCAAGTCCGGCGTGATGAAGTTCAAGGGCAGGGTCGAGCCCATCTCGCTCTTCGACTTCTTCTCCAACACCATGCCCAAGGATGGATGGACCCTTTTGACCTACCAGAAATATCAACGCTATCTCCTTGTTTTTTCTAAGGATACACGCGTCTGCGTGATTACCATCGAAGAGGATCCCATTTACTACACGTGGCTCGAGGTCTGGGTTTCCCCCCGCGTCACCTCCAGCTATGCCCCGGCCTACTCAACCGGCGCCCAGCCCCTGAACTCGTATCCTGCTTCCGGGGCATCCCCGGGCTCCGAGAGGACCCTGACCCAGTGATTCCTGAACATTATTTTTTCGATACGTTTCACGGAAAACGCATTCATCTCGGCATCACCGGCTCCATCGCAGCCTACAAGGCCCTGGATCTGACCAGGGCCTTTCTGCGTTTGCACATCCAGGTCGGAGCGACCCTGACCGCAGCGGCCCGAAACTTTGTCACGGACCTCTCGTTTGCGGCCTTAGGGGCCCACCCCCTGCACAAGGACATGTTTACTGCCGGGATGGATTATGACCACCTCGAGCCTGCCGTTGCCGACACCTTTGTGGTTGCCCCGATCACGGCCAACATGCTGGCCAAGATGACCCACGGCATTGCCGACGATTTGCTCAGCTGCCAACTCCTGGCCTACCCCGGTCCGATCCTTGTTGCGCCAGCCATGAACCCGCGCATGTGGAGCGCAGCGGCTACGCGCCAGAATTGCGCAATTCTGGCAGAACGGGGCGTGCGCATCATTCCCCCCGGAACTGGGCCCGTCGCCTGCGGAGACAGCGGAACCGGCCGACTGGCCCCCGTGGACGAGGTCTTCATCCAGACCCTGGCCGCCCTCGCCCCACAGGATCTTGCCGGCCAGAAAATCATGATCACCCTCGGCCCGACGCGGGAATTCTTCGACCGCGCCAGATTCTGGTCCAACCCTTCCACCGGGACCATGGGCGCATGTCTGGCTGTCTGCGCCGCCCTCCGCGGCGCAGCAGTCACTGCCATCTGCGGTCCCACCGACATTGCCCTACCGGCCATGGTCCATCGCATTCCCGTGACCTCGGCCAGAGAGATGTATGAAGCGAGCAATGACATTTTCCCGACCCAGGACATCGGCTGCTTCACTGCCGCCGTGGCGGACTTTCGCCCCCCGGCCTGCTCTGCGGGAAAGTACAAGAAGGATGGGCAGCCCCTCTCTCTGACCTTCGAGCCCAACCCTGATATCCTGCTGACCTTGAGCGCGGCAAAGAAAGCCCATCAACGCACTGTCGGATTTGCCGCCGAGGCCGAAAATCTCGCTGAGAACGCGGCCAGGAAATTGGCCAGAAAAAATCTGGACCTTATTGTCGCCAATCCCATAGATCAAAGCGATGCCGGGTTTGCCACGGCCACCAATCGCGTCTATGTCCTGGACCGGTTTGGCCGGCATGAATCCTGGCCCACGTTGCCAAAGCCTGAAATTGCATGGAGAATCTGGGATTGGATCTTGATGAATACACCCTGACCGAATCCGAGCGCGTTCTGAAACGCCAGGGCGTCACACACCTCTGGTGTCCTGTTGCGCTGGACGCCCCCCCAGTGTCTGGTGAGACAGCGGGCCCCGTTGCGGGGATTTCTGCCGATCGGATTCAGACTCACGGTGACGCCCCGCCTTTGTCCCTCCCTCCTCTTTTCACGGCATTGTTTCACGGGAAACATCCCCCTGTGCGGACATTGTGGACCTACCCGGGGCTGGCCCAGGACCTGGCCAGATCCCCCGAGCCCCTGCGACTGACCATCTTCCGGAAAATCCAGGACGCAGCCTGCCTCCACCTCAAATGGAGTCAGGACGATATCTGTGTCTGGCCCCTGGACTACACGGAGAATGTATCCCGCGCAGGCCTGGACTTTTTCCGGCCGCAGATCGTCCTGTGCTTTGGCCCCCCCCCGAGTCCCGGGGCGTGGGACAATGCAAAAAGCGGCGCCTTGTGCGGGGCGGATGTCCTGGTGCTGCCCAGTCTGGATGACATGGCCGCGAACGACCGGAGTGCCAAGAATCACGCATGGAAGGTCCTGCAATCACTCACTGAATCCTGACCCATTGTTGACCACTCTGCCCCGACTAGATCTCGATCCCTGGTTGTGCGCAGGCGCGTCCCCTCTGCGCTGAAAATTCCGTATTGCCCGCATTCACGGCTTCAGATAGGGAAACCCCATATCATGTTTCACATGGAGCAAAAAATGCGCATTCTCATCACTGGCGCCGCAGGGTTCATCGGCTTCCACCTCGCCCAGCGCTGCCTTTCCGCAGGGCTGACCGTTTTTGGGCTGGACAATCTCAATGACTACTACTCCGTCCAGCTCAAAAAAGACCGGCTGGCCCAACTCCAGGACGAAAAGAATTTTTCCTTCGCCCCCATTGATCTGGCAAACAAGGAGGATCTGGAATCCTGCTTCGCCAAAAACCGGTTCACCCATGTCGTCAATCTGGCGGCCCAGGCCGGAGTCCGCTATTCACTCATCAATCCGCAATCCTATGTCAGCTCGAACATCGTTGGCTTCGCCAACCTGCTGGAATGCTGCCGCCACCATCACACCCAGCATCTGGTCTATGCATCCTCCAGCTCTGTGTATGGCCTGAACACGAGCATGCCCTTTTCGGTCCACCACAATGTGGACCATCCGGTCAGTCTCTATGCGGCAAGCAAGAAGTCCAACGAACTGATGGCGCACACGTACAGCTACCTGTACAAACTCCCCACCACGGGCCTTCGCTTCTTTACGGTTTACGGTCCCTGGGGAAGACCGGACATGGCTCTTTACCTATTCACCAAGGCCATTTGCGAAGGGAAACCCATCAACATTTTCAATCACGGCAAGATGCGCCGGGATTTCACCTACATCGATGACATCGTCGAGGGCGTATTCCGTGTCATGCAGCGCATTCCGGAGCCGAACCCGCATTGGAACGGCGCTACCCCTGACCCAGGCTCTTCACCTGCCCCGTACAAACTCTACAATATCGGCAACAACAATACTGTGGAGCTCGAACGTTTCATCAGCGTCCTGGAAGAGGCCCTGGGCCGAAAGGCGTTGCGCAACTACATGGACATGCAGCCCGGCGATGTCCCGGCCACGTATGCGAATGTGGACGACTTGATCAGGGATGTCGGATTCAAACCCTCCACGGGTATCGAGGTGGGCATCGGCAGATTCATCCGTTGGTATTCGGAATATTACGGCCAATAGTTTCCCGTGAAACAGCGAACCCGAAGCGAGGGATCCTTGACGCGCACCATTGTTCTCGCAAACCAGAAAGGGGGAGTGGGCAAGACCACGACGACTGTCAACCTCGCCGCATCCCTGGCGGCCATGGAACGGCGGGTCCTGGTCATCGACTGCGACCCGCAGGCCAACGCCTCGAGCGGGCTGGGGGTTGATGTGGCCGCAGTCAGATCATCCATCTACCAAGCACTCTTCAGCCCGGAAGACAGCCCTGCGGCGATCATCGACACAAGTCTGGACTATCTGAAAATTCTGCCTTCCACGCCAGACCTGGTGGGAGCGGAGATCGAGCTGAACGAGATCCGCAACAGGGAATTCGCCTTGCAGGCCGTCGTTGAGCAGGTCGGCGCACATTTCGACTATGTGCTCATCGACTGCCCCCCCTCCCTGGGTCTCATCACCATAAACGCCCTGTGCGCCGCACGCTGGCTGCTTGTCCCCCTGCAGTGCGAATACTACGCCATGGAAGGCATCGCCCAACTGATGAAGACGTACGCCCTGGTCAGGGAGCGTCTGAACCCGAAGCTGGACATCCTGGGCATCCTCCTGACCATGTTCGACAAGCGGAACAAGCTCTCCTTCATGGTCGAAAGGGAAGTTCGGGATCACTTCGGAAAGTTGGTTTTCCGGACATCAATACCGCGGAATGTGCGCCTCTCCGAAGCGCCGAGTCACGGACTGCCGGCAATCCTCTACGACGTCAGGTCCCTGGGCACCCAATCCTATATCTCCCTGGCGCAGGAACTCATTGAGGACCCGCGACTTCACTCGCAGGCACAGGGGCGCTGAGGGGTGCAGGTCACTGTGACCTTGTCCTTGAAATGGCGCTTGGTGATGCGGGATTGGCAGGCAACACAATGAAACGAAAGCAACCCACCCATGTTCGCCGCGGCCAGGATGAACTTGCGCGGCTCGTCCGCTTCCCAGTCGCAGGTGGAGGCCCCGCAGGTCTCGCACGTGACATCCGTCGGCAAATCGTACCGGAAGTCCCAGTATTTTTTGAGCATTTCGAGATCGGCCAGAGGCTCTGGCACTGCCCGCTCCGAAGGGAAAAGTTTTTCCAGCACACCCAGGACATGACCGCAGACGTGCCGCCACATCTCCTCCTCCAGAAAAACGCCCTGGGGCCGTCCCTGGGCGTCGACAACATACCGAATGGCAGTCTCTTTGTGCATACATGCTCCTGATGCGGGCGCTTGGTCCGCGCGTACCCAGATTATGAGGCCCGGCGGAAGAAGAACCGCCGGGCAAAACACCACGAGAAACCCATGACCATGAAAAAAAGAGGACTCGGACGGGGCCTAGATGTACTCATCAAGAGCCGCGTTGTCGAACCCGAACAGCAGGCGGAAATAGTCAGTCTGGACATGGACGCCCTGACGCCCAACCTGAACCAGCCCCGTCACCACTTTGACCAGGAAGCCCTGGACGAACTGGCCGCTTCCATCAAATCCCAGGGGTTGATCCAACCCATCCTGGTCCGCCCCCTGGACGAACCAGGTAAATACGAAATCGTGGCCGGGGAACGACGCTGGCGGGCGTGCCAACGTGCAGGCCTGCACAGTATCGAATGCATTGTGCGCCCCATGGACGAACATGAGAGCATGGCCATCGCCCTCATCGAGAATCTGCAGCGCGAGGACCTGAATCCCATGGAGGAGGCCCGGGCCCTGGGACGGATCAAGGAACATTTCGAGATCACCCAGGACGCCCTGGCGGACAAGATCGGAAAAAGCCGGCCGGCCGTGGCCAACAGCCTGCGCCTGCTCAGACTTCCGGACAAAGTGCAGGGACTGCTCGAATCCGGAGCCATCTCGGCCGGTCACGCCCGGGCGCTCCTCAGCCTCGAGGACGCTGAGGACATGGAAAAACTGAGCAGGACCGTCGTCTCCAAGGGGTTGAACGTCAGGGCCACGGAAGATCTGATCAGAAAATTCAAAAAGGCCGACCTCACCCCTCGTAAATTGCCGCGCACAGGCCAGACCCCTCCCCAGGACATTTCATCCCTGATGACAAGTCTTGGCCGGCAGTTCACCATCAGGCATTCCGGCACCCCGGACAAGGGGAAAATCGTGCTCTCCTACGCCTCCCCACAGGAGCGGGAAGCCATCACCACCCTGCTGGAGCGCATGGCCAAGGAGCAGCAGTCATGAACCTCGCCTTCAGCGCCTCCCGCATGATCGGATCGCGGGTATTGATCATCGGGGACATCATGCTCGATCAGTACCAGAAGGGGGTGGTGGAACGCATCTCCCCGGAAGCGCCCGTGCCCATCGTCAAAGTCACGGAGCAGATTTTCAGGATCGGCGGGGCTGGGAACGTTGCCCAGAACGTCGCCATGCTCGGGGGGAAACCGACCCTGATCGGCATCTGCGGCAACGACCTGTACGGGGAAAATCTGGAGACAATCTGCTCCGAACTCGGGGTGGATGCCCGCCTTCTGCGTTCCGATGCGCGGGAAACGACCCTGAAGACCAGGATCATGGCCGCACACCAGCAGATGCTGCGGGTGGACAGAGAGTCCAACAAACCCCTTGCCGAAGCCGAGTATGCACGCCTGCTGGAAAAGGTCGACGCGCAGGTGGACAACTTCGAGGTCATCATCCTCTCCGATTACGGAAAAGGCGTCATCTCGGAACAGTTCCTGGCGTGGTTCAGCCAACGCAGAAAAAAAGGGCAGAAGGTCGTCCTCGATCCCAAAACGTGCAATTTCCCCTTCTACTCCGACCTCTACTGCATGACGCCCAACACCAAAGAGGCCGCGGAAGGGATGAAGATTCCCATCGCGGGCCGGGACGACATCATCGAGGCAGGAAAACGCATCATTGCCGGTCACAAACTGGAAACCCTGGTCATCACCCTCGGTGCCGAAGGCATGGCCGTGTTCCTGCCCGGACACGGGATCTTCCATCTGCCCACCATGGCCAGAAAGGTTTTTGACGTGACGGGAGCGGGTGACACGGTCATCGCAGTCGTCTCCCTGGGGCTCAGCTCGGGCCTCGACCTGCTCACATCGAGCATTCTGGCCAACTGCGCGGCGGGGATCGTAGTCGGGCACGTCGGAGCCGTGGGCATCACGCAGGAAGAACTGACAGGGGTCCTCGGCTCGTGGACCACTGTCCATCATGAAAAATGGGCCGACCTCTGAGCCGGCCACCCGTCACAGGACTGCCTGCAGCCACCCTCCGGTCGTCGGCTGTGCAGGGCGCATGCGGTTCAGATCGTCAGAGGCTGCATTCTCCGCCGCAGCACGGGCCGCCAAGCCCGTCGTAGGCCATGTGGATGCGGCGCTCCCGGTCCAGGCGCTCTCCCGCGAGGGGCGCAAAGGTGTTCTGATCCGCCAGTGCTGCAAGATCCTCCCACAGCGGCACGGCGTGAAAGCCCTCACCCAACAGCCTGCCGTTTCCCGCTGCATGGAGTTGCAGGTCCATGGAGTCGGTGACCGCAACCAAGGGAAACGGCGCAGGGAGATGGATGCGCGCCACGGCCAGGCTTTCGCGCACAAAAGTTCCCACCTCCCCGGGGCAGAAAAACAGGGCCAGCAACGGGTCCCCCTTCTCGGAAAAGACAGCGATGTCGATACGGGCCGCCTTCTGCACTCCCCCCACCTCGTATGTCGCCTCATATTTGGGACGGATGACCGCCTTGGGATATTTCCTGTCTTCAACCAACATCCGGGCCAGGGCCTGGCGAAGATCCTCATACGTGGTGTCCATGATTTCCTGGCCGGAAATGTAGTCCGTGATGACACGGTTCAGACTGACTTCGTGCATATCGCCTCCTCCGGTTCACCATATCCCAGTAAGTGCGAATACGTCGCCGGCAAGGGCCGCGGCAAGAGATAATCTTCTGACGAAGGCATGTGGGATTCCGGACGGTCCGCCCTGAGGCCAAGACCATCACGCATACAGGCTGCACACCAGAAACCGCAGCGAATTCTGCAGTTCAGGCAGCTCGGATTCCGGGATCTTTTCCCCGCCCATGCGGACATGAAAGATGTCCATGGCCTTGTCCTTCTGGGTGGCGATCTTGGCGAAAACGAGATCGATGCCCAGGCGGTAGAGGCACAGCGACACCGTGGCCAGCAAGCCTGGCACATCGGGGGCCTGCAGGGACAGGACGGTGTGGAAATCGGAGGCCTCGTTGTCGAGGTGGACCTGAACCAGATCCTCGTCGAGGGCGAAGACCTTCTTCAGGCGGGGAGCGACCTGCACGGGAAGGCGGTCCAGCCCGGACTCGTCGGCCATGAGGCGGGCGAGGCTGGACCGGAACATGGCCATGGTGTCGTCGGCATAGAGGAGATCCAGGGGTTCGGTGACCCAGAACACGTCGACCACCGTCCGGTCGTCCCAGACGCACAGTTCGGCGCCGAGGACGGATAGAGCGTGCCGGGCCAGGGCCGCGCAAACCCTGGCGAAGAGGCCGGGCCTGTCGCGGGAGATCAGGGTGACGCGAAAGCAGCCGTTTTTGGGGCGATGCTCCCAGACCAGGTGAAAACCGTCGGTACCACCCTGGCTCGCGAAAGAGCGGACAAGGTCGACGTGCTCAAGGATACGGCGCGGGCTGGTCTGCATGAGGTAACGCGGCGGCATGACCGCGAGGAAGGCCTCGAACTCCTGCACGGAACAGTGATCGGGGCGGGACGAGCGCAGGCTGTCGCGCAGGCGGCTCAACCTGTGGACCTTGTTCTCGTCGGCCAGGAAGCCGTGATCGAGGACCTTGCGCGTCTTGAAATATGTCTCGCGCAGGAGGTTCTCGACCCAAGGGTTCCAGGCCTTGGGCCCGGTGGCGATGGAATCGGCCCAGGTCAGAAGCGTCAGGGCATCGAGGCGGGCGACGGTGCCCAATGTGGCGGCAAGCCCGTGAATGACTGACTCCTCGCCCAGGTCGCGACGCGTGGCGGTGTGGACCAGCAGGAGGTGGTATTCGATGAGGAAGGCGCATTCGCGGCACAACTCGTCGTCGTAGCCCAGACGTTCGAGAATGCGGCGGGACATCTCCGCCCCACGCACGGCGTGGTCGGCTTCCGCCTTGCCGATGTCGTGCAGCAGGGCGGCCCAGCGCAGACAGGGGACGTCGCGGAGCGGAAAAAGAACGTCACCCAGAAATTCATTGCCGAATTCGAAGAAGGCGAGTTGGCGAACCGTTTCGACCATGTGCGGACCTACGGGGAGCAGGTGGTAGGCGTCGAACTGCACCAAATGCTCCACATCGGTGAACTCCGGCAGGAACCGGTTCAGAAAGCCCACCTCAAGCATCTGACCGAGAACGTGCGGCGCAAGAGGTCCGCAGAGGATGTCGGCAAAGCGCGGGGCCACGGCTCGCTGCCAGCCCGTGTCGGTGTCGAGGGACGGGAAGCGCGCCTGGATGATCCGCCGCGTCTGCCAGCCGATGGGCACGCCCGTCTGTGCGCTGTGGCGGAAAAGTTCCAGAATGTTGGCCGGGTCCGCGACCAGAACGGAAAAATCGAGCCCCACTTCGGTAAGGCCCCCGCCGTCCCGGCCGGGGACGTTCGCGGCGGCAAGAGCGTGGTTCAGGCAGAGCCGGCAGAAGAGCGCGATCTCGGTCATGGCCTTGTGCAGGTCCGACAGGAAGAGCTCTACGGCCCCCCGCTCCTGCGCCGCACCGTAACCGAGCCTCCGGGCCAGATCGGGCTGCATCTCCAGGTGCAGGATGTCGTTCTTGCGCCCGCTGGCCCGATGCAGCGCGACCCTCGCACGGGCCAGCAGTTCGGCGCTCGCGGCCAGGGCGGTCCGCTCAGAAAGCTGGAGAAAATCCCCCCTCTTGTCCGGAAACGGCTCCGTCAGTTCCAGCCAGCGCATGGTCTGAAGGTCCCGCTGTCCCCCCCTGCCGTCCTTCAGGTTCGGGGCGAGAAGCCGCTCGCCTTGGCGGCGATGACGCTCCTCGTGTCGGCCGTTCAGCCAGCGGACCAGTTCGTCACGACCGGGCGTGAGCAGCCGCTCGCGGACGGCGCTCCGAAAGGCGTCGAACTCGGCCTGCGGCCCGAAGAGAAGCCTGGCGTCGAGGAGGGAGCACAGCACTTCGAAGTCGCTGGCGGCCAGTTCGAGGGTTTCGGCGACGGTCCTGACGCCGTGCCCCACGTCGAAACCGCTGTCCCAGAGAGGGTGGAAAAGAGCTTCGGCCAGGGCTTGCGTATCGGTGGAGCCGGCCTCGGGCAGGCAGACCAGCAGGTCGATGTCGGAGTGCGGGTAGAGCTCCCCCCGGCCGTAGCCACCCAGGGCCACGACCAGCGACGAGCCGAAAAGCGGTCGATCTTTCTCGCAGATCTGCTCAATCCACAGATCCATCTGCCCCGAAAACCATGCCGGGGAGAGATCCCCCTCCCCGGCATGGTAGCGGTCTCGCGCCTGGCGCAACAATTCGATGTTCATGGGAAAAATCAGGGCGGCCGAAGCCGCCCCTTCCTTACAGGGCCGATGCGCCGGATTCGCCGGTGCGGATGCGGATGGCGTTGTCGATGGTGGAGACGAAGATCTTGCCGTCGCCGATCTTGCCGGTCTTGGCCGCCTGCTGGATGGCGTCAAGGGCCTGATCCAGCAGGTCGTCGTCGATGACGATCTCGATCTTGACCTTGGACACGAAATCGACCTGGTATTCCGCTCCGCGATAGACTTCCTTGTGCCCGCGCTGACGCCCGAAGCCCTTGACCTCGGTCACGGTCATGCCCTGGATGCCGATGCCCGTCAGGGCCTCCTTGATCTCGTCCAGCTTGTAGGGCCTGGTGATTATTTCGACTCGTTTCATGATTCCTCCAAAATGGTGGGCTGTTAGGCCTGATAGGCCGATTCGCTGTGCATGGCCACATCCAGGCCGGCCTCTTCCTCTTCGTCGCTCACGCGCAGCGGCACGATGACGCTGATGACCTTGAGCAGAACATAGGAGACGATGAATGAAAAGGCGCAGGTCGCGACGACGGAGACGAACTGAATCCAGAGCTGTCCGGGGTTGCCGTAAAAAAGACCGTTGAACCCCGCCGGGTTGATGCCCTGGTTGGCAAAGAGGCCGGTGGCCAGGGCGCCCCAGATGCCGCCCACACCGTGGATGCCGACCACGTCAAGGCTGTCGTCGTAGCCGAAACGGGATTTCAGGCTGACGCCGAAGTTGCAGAAGATGCCGGCGCCGAGGCCGATGACGATCGAAGGCATGATGCCGACAAAACCGGCCGCCGGGGTGATGGCCACCAGGCCTGCCACGGCGCCCGAGGCCGCGCCGAGGGTGGTGGGCTTGCCGTGGAACTTCCATTCCACGAAGGTCCAGGCCAGCATGGCCGTGGCGGCCGCGACGTGGGTGGTCACGAAGGCGTTGCCGGCCAGGCCGTTGGCGGCCAGGGCGCTGCCCGCGTTGAAGCCGAACCAGCCGAACCACAGCAGAGCCGTGCCGATCATGGTCATGGGCAGGTTGTGGGGCAGGAAGGAGCGCTTGCCCCAGCCCTTGCGCTTGCCGATGACCAGGGCCGCGGCCAAGGCCGCGCTGGCGGAGCTCATGTGCACGACGGCGCCGCCCGCGAAGTCGAGGGCCCCCATCTTGGCCATCCAGCCGCCGCCCCAGACCCAGTGGCACAGGGGGGCGTAGACGAAAGTACACCACAGGACGATGAAGATGAGGAAGGCCGAGAAGCGCATGCGATCGGCAAAAGCGCCTGTGATCAGGGCCGGCGTGATGATGGCGAACATGCACTGAAAGATCATGAAGACCATGTGCGGCAGGTTCGTGGCGATGGTCGCGTGGGGCTCCATGCCGACGCCGTCCATGCCGATGAAGTCAAGACCGCCGATGAGGCCGTTGATGTCCGTGCCGAAGGACAGGGAGTAGCCCCAGAACAGCCAGACCAGGGAGATGACCCCCAAGGCGGCGAAGCTCTGCATCATGGTGCCGAGCGCGTTTTTGGACCGGGTCATGCCCGCGTAGAACAGGGCCAGCCCCGGAGTCATGAACATGACCAGGGCGGCGCAAACGATGATAAAAGCGGTATCTGTCGGATTCACAAAGCACCTCCATTTTTGTCGGGCTTGAGCAAGGACGGTGCCAAGGAATAACACTGTTTGATTTCAGGATATTAAGACAGCAATGCCGACAAATGGCAAACGCCGAAGATACAATTTCGTGCACCCGGAACGGCACAATGTCGTTTTTTGTCAAATATGACTGGTAATACTGAAGCCAGAATTGTCGGAATCAACAGTTTCGTCGTAGCGGAAATAGCCCAAGACAAAAAATCAGAAAACAATCACCTTAAAGGGTGCTTCAGGATGAAAAAAATTCTGAACCGGAGCCTGGAGACCGCAAAAAATCAAATTTCTCGTTTGAAAATATGGCAGGGACCAGAAAGAAAACCAAAATGAACGGCAAAAACTCATATCAAAATTGACAAAATCAACATCAATATGAAAATATTGAATATAACAAACAAAATCATGAAAAGTTAGCAACAAAGCGTTAATCATGACTGAAAAATGACGATATTATACATAAATGTTATTTACAGTTAAAAAAATAGAAATAAAAATCACTAAATTAACAAATACCGAAAACCATCATGGAGGCAAAACTAATTAAATCAAATAAATCGGACCATTACGCATGTTGGCACTGACCATGCTCTGGCTGGGTATCAACAACACCATCACGGAGGTCAACATGCACGAGGACAAACAACAAACAACCGCCCTGCTCACCCAGCCGGCCGAATGTTTGACGCACATGGCGCAGCGCAGGTTGCACAGGGTGGCCAGTTCCACGTAAAGCTTGCGGGGGGCTGAAGGCATCGACGGCATGCAGGCTTTTTTGAACAGCACGCGATCCGCGTCAATAGCCCAGAATGACCCAGGGTTCACGACCCGGCCGGCAGCATGCCGTGCACCAGGCTCCCCAGCCCCTCCACCCCGCGGGCCAGCTTCTCGTTCCAGGGGTTGCCGGTGTTCAGGCGGATGCAGTTTGCGAAGCGGTCCTGGGTGGAGAAGATGGTCCCGGGCGCGATGCTGATGCCCTGTTCCCGGGCCTGGTACATGAGTTCCACGGAATCCACACCCCGGGGCAGTTCCACCCACAGCACGCCCCCGCCCTCGGGCCGGCTGACTCGGGTCCCCCCGGGAAAGGTGCGGCTGATGTGGAGCTGCATGGCCTGGGTCTGCTCCAGGAGCCTGCGCCGCAGGGCCCGCAGGTGACGCTCGTACCGCCCTTCCTGCAGGAACATGGCCACCGCCTCCTGGGTGGGGGTGGCGGTGCAGACGTTGGTGGTGGCCTTCACGCTGTAGGCCTGGGCGCGGAATCGGCCGGGCATGATCCATCCGATGCGGTACCCCGGGCACAAGGTCTTGGAAAAGGACGAGCAGAGGATGACCAGCCCCTGGGTGTCGAACATCTTGAAAACCGTGGGCCGGCTCGGCCCGAAATACAGGTCCCCGGCCACGTCGTCCTCGATGAGAGGGATCTGCCTTTGGGCCAGCAGGCTGACGACCTCTTTCTTGGCCTTGTCCGGGGTGAGGGAACCGTCGGGGTTGTTGAAATTGGGCGTGAAAATGCAGGCCCGGATGTCGAACCGGCTGAGGGCCCGTTCCACGTCCGACGGGTCCACCCCATGCCTGGGATGGGACGGGATCTCGATGGAGCGCACCCCCTGGTTCTCGAGCAGCTGCTGGAAGCAGAAATAGGAAGGGGCCTGGATGAGCACGTTGTCACCGGGCCGGACCAGACTGCGCACGGCCACGTGCAGGGCTTCCATCGCCCCGCAGGTGATGATGATCTCCTCGGGTCGGACGTCGAGCCCGGCCTGAGCCGCACGCAGGGACAACTGTCGGCGCAGGGACAGGCTTCCCTCCACCGGCAGGTACCCGACCTGGCTCCGCGAATCCTCCCGCGCCATCCGGGCCGCAACCCTGGCCAATTCACGATGGGGCAGCAGCTCCTCGGCCGGGCAGTTGATGCCCAGGGGCAGCAGCTCCCTGTCCCCCACGGATTCGAGCACCGCGGCAATGAGCTGGCTGCGATTGATGGTGTGGGGGCGCAGCACGGGACGGGGGGTGCGCGGAGGAGGCGGCAGCTCCTGCGCGTCCCGGCGGACAAAAAATCCGGAACGGGGCCGGGACTCGATGACTCCCTTGCGTTCCAGCTCGGCATAGGCCTGCAACACCGTGCTCACGGCCACCCGGCTGCGGGCGCTGACATGGCGCAGGGACGGCAGCCGCGTGCCGGGTCCCAGGGTGCCCGAGGCGATCTGCTGCAGAAGGTGCTGCTCGATCTGACGGTATCTGAAATCTTCCACGGTCTTATCCTCACGCATGGCGCCAAGGTGCATCGATTGCTGCCAACGATGCGGCTGTTTTCAGCGCAGTGTGTATCTCCGGAAATTACGTGAGATACAATCAAAGGCATGGATTCCCTTCCCCCGACGCCAACCAAACCCCCGCTCGAGCTCCCGCCCGAACGCCTTTTCTCTTCACATCTTCGTTTCTTCGCGCCCTTCCTGCCAAATCGTTCGATCCGCTGACTCGCAATCTGTTATGGTCAAAATTTATGCAAACTGTATCTGTACCGCAAACAGTTTTTGACTAGGGTACGGCCCGAGAGGATAATCGATTATGAACAGCGCCACCCTTCCCGCCGCCAACCGCACCGAGTCCCCCCTGGCCTCGGCCTTCCGGCAGGCCCTGCCCATCATCCTGGGCTATGTGCCCGTGGGCTTCGCCTACGGGGTTCTGGCCCAGAAATCGGGATTGTCGGGCATCAACACCGTGCTCATGAGCGTGCTGGTCTTTGCCGGTTCTGCCCAGCTCATCGCTGTGGGACTTTTTGCCGCCGCGGCCTCCCCTCTGACCATCGTGGCCACGACCTTCATCGTCAACCTGCGCCACCTGCTCATGTCCGCAGCCCTGGCCCCGTATCTGCGCAAGTGGAGCAAGCCCCAGCTGGCCCTTTTCTCCTATGAGATGACCGACGAGACCTTCGCCCTGCACGCCGGACGCTTCGCCAAGGGCGAGACCGCGCCGCTGGAGACTTTCGGGATCAACGTCATCGCCCAGAGCGCCTGGGTCGGAGGGACGGTCCTGGGGCTGGCCGCCAGCACCCTCATCACCGACGTGAAGCCCATCGGCCTGGACTACGCCCTGCCGGCCATGTTCATCGCCCTGCTCCTGGGCCAGCTCAAGTCCCGGCTGCACCTCCTGGTGGCCGTGACCGCAGGGGCCCTTTCCACCGTCCTGATGCTCGCGGGCCTGAGTCAGTCCCATGTCCTGGCCGCGACCATCCTCGCCGCAACCCTCGGCCTCGGAGCGCACGCATGGACCAAGAGACGATCTTCCTGACCATCCTCGGCATGATGGCCGTGACCTACATCCCCCGGGCCCTGCCCGTCCTGGCCTTGGCCCGGCGGACCCTCCCGGAGCCGGTCATCCGCTGGCTGGGCTTCATCCCCGTGGCCGTGCTCTCAGCCATGCTTGTGCCCTCGCTCCTGGCCCCGGAAAAAATCCTGGATTTTTCCCTCCGCAACATCTTCCTGTGGGCGGCCGTGCCGACCTTCCTGGTCTGCTGGAAGACCAGAAGTTTCGTCGGGGCCGTGGTCACGGGCATGGGCTGCGTGGCCCTGGGCAGACTCTTTCTCACCTGAACCCGCAAGGAGCCTCCATGAGCTTCCGTTTCACCAACCGCATCCAGAATACACCCAATTCCTTCATCCGCGAGATCCTGAAGGTCACCCAGGACCCGGAGATCATCTCCTTTGCCGGCGGCCTGCCCAACCCCGACCTGTTCCCCATCGCCGCCCTGCAGGACGCGGCCCGGGAGACCCTGTCCAAGGCCGGCGCGCGGGCCCTGCAGTATTCCACCACCGAAGGCCACGCCGAACTGCGCGCCTGGATCGCGGCCCGCTACGCCCGCCGGGGCGTAGAGGTGCATCCTGACCAGGTCCTGGTCACCACAGGCTCCCAGCAGTGCCTGGATCTGCTGGGCAAGATCTTCATCGAGAAAGGCGACGAGATCGTCCTGGAGCGTCCGAGCTACCTGGGCACCATCCAGGCCTTCACCATGTTCGAACCCAGGTTCGTGACCGTGGACCTGGAGGAGGATGGCCCCAACCTGGACCAGGTCGAGGCCCTGCTGGCCACGGGCCGGCCGAAACTCTTCTACGCCGTGCCCAATTTCCAGAATCCTTCGGGCCTGACCTACTCCAAGGTCAAACGCGAGGCCCTGGGCGGGCTGTTGCGCAGACATCCCGGCACGGTCTTCATCGAGGACGACCCCTACGGCGAACTGCGCTTCGCCGGGGAGCACCACCAACCGCTGTTCGCCCACACGGGCGGCCGCAGCATCATGCTCGGCTCCTTCTCCAAGATCACGGTGCCGGGCTTCCGCCTGGGCTGGATGGTCGCCCCGCCCGAGATCATCCGCCTGGCCGTCACGGCCAAGCAGGCCGCGGACCTGCACTCCTCCACCTTCAACCAGTTCGTCATCACCGAGTACCTGGCCAGGCACGACATCGACGACCACATCGCCACCATAACGGCGTGTTACGGGTCCCAGGCCCGGGCCATGGTCGCGGCCCTGGAGCGCGAGGCCCCGGCCGGGGTGTCCTTCACCCGGCCCGAGGGCGGCATGTTCTCCTGGGTGCGCCTGCCTGCGGACAAGGGTTCGTGCATGGACCTCTTCGACATGGCCATCAGGCAGAAGGTGGCCTTCGTGCCGGGCATGCCGTTCTACACCGACGGGGGCGGCCATGACACCTTGCGCCTGAACTTCTCCAACGCCTCCGAAGCCATCATCGACCAGGGCGTCACCCGCCTGTGCCGGTGCATGCAGGATTTCCTCAAATAGGTCTCCCTCCCGGCCATGGCGGGGCACACCCCATCGCCCCGCCATGCGCCGCCATCGACTCTCCACCCCCTCAGCCGCCGTTCCCGAGGGCGAATCGCTTCAGACATGCCCGGCATGCCGGATCGGGTTCCGCTGTGCCCAGGGCGGCGCGGAAGGTTGCAAAGGGGGCGGACTGCCACACGGCCAGCGGTTCGTCCGTCAGGCACGAGCCGAAGACCCTCCGGCGCGGGTCGTCCAGGGTGGTGGGCAGGTTGAGGTGGACGCAGGGGGCCATGCGGCCTTCCGCGTCGATGAACACGCTCCGGCCCGCCCCTTCGAAACAGCGCCCCGTGGGCTCGGGTTCCGGCAGGGAGTGGTGGAAATCGCGGCCCAGGCCCCGGGCCTGCGCCGCTGCGGCCTCGAGCTCCCGGCGCGCTTGGAGAACCTTTTCCCGTTCATCCGGGGCGAAGCACTCCTCCCGCCACCCCGGGACAAGGTTGGAGTCCAGGGTGCTGACCACCGTGGCGTGCACCCCGAGTTCCTCCATTAGCCCGGGCAGGAGAGGGATGTCGCCCACGCGGCTGGCCAGGAGCAGGTAGGCGATGTGGATTTCCAGATGCACGCCGCACCGCTTCCGCCGCACCTCCTGCAGGAGCCGGATGGACGCCAGGACCTCCTCGAAGGGCGTCCCGGCGCGCAGGCTGTCGTTGGTGGCGGCGGTGGTCCCGGCCAGGGAGAAGGCCACGACGTCGAGCCCGCTCTCGACCAGCCCCTCGGCTAGGTCGCGGGTCATGTGCCGTCCCGAGGTGGTGGTGGACACGCTGCAGCCCGCCTGCCGCGCAACGGCGACCATGTCCAGGAAGTCCGGGTGCAGCAGCGGCTCCCCCCATCCCTGCAGATGGACCCGGCCCGACTCCCGGAACAGGGGCCAGAGCCGAGCGAAGGTTTCGGGCTGCATGAGCCGGGACTTCCAATGCGCCCCGCAGACGGTCCGCGGGCAGTAGCCGCAGCGGCCCGGACAGACCGAGCTCACCTCGACCTGCACCACGTCCAGGGCCCGCCGGCGGAGTCCGCACGCATCCCGCAGGCCCTGCCAGAAGCCCACAGATCGGACCCGACCTGCTGTCAGGGAGGACCCTCTCACGCATCCCTCCTCACCGGCCACGGCCTCCGCCCTCCCGGATCATCGGAATTGCACCGGCTTGCCGGGAAAAACCCGAGTGCAGGGGAAGCTCACTGCCCGGTCTTGGGCCGGGGTTTCCGGTTGCGGGCCGCGGGCCTGGGTGCGGATGGCCTTGGCTTGGCCGGGTCAGCCCCCCTGCCAGCCCCGGACGTTTTGCGTGCGGGCCGCGGCCCGGGGCCGGGGCCTGCTTCGCGTTTTTTTGAGGTTTCCTGCCCGGCCGTTGCCCCCGTGCCAGACCCCGCGGTCCGCTCCTTGCGGCGCGCCGCGCCCGGGCCCGCAGGACGAGGCCCCGGCCGCAGGGGCTGGGCCCCCTCCCCTTGGGCCGGGACAAGGGCCCCGCGCACCAGCCGGACCGCCTGCAGGTCGATGCCCAGATCCTCGGCGTAGCGCCGGGCCAGCCTGGTTTCGCCCTCGGTCATGAGCGAAAGGACCATCCCTGCGGCCCCGGCCCGGCCCGTGCGCCCGGCCCGGTGCAGGTAGTCCCGGCTCTGGGTCGGCACGTCCAGGTTGACCACCAGATCCACCTCGCTGATGTCCAGGCCCCGGGCCGCTATGTCCGAGGCCATCAGGACCGTGGCCTGGCCCTTGCGGAAGGCCTCCAGGGCGGCCTGGCGGGCGAACTTGTCCCGCGCCCCGTGCAGGTCCGCCACGGACAGCTGGTGGAAATGCAGCCGTTCGGCCATGCGCTCCGCGCTGGCCCCGCGATGCACGAAGACCAGGGTCCGCCGGGGCTCCAGGCCGCGCACGACCTTGCGCAGCCACTCGATCTTGTCCCGCTCCTCGCAGACCAGGAAGCAGTGCCGGATGGCCGGGCTGACCCGTTCCTCGGCCACGCGCACGGTTTCCAGGTTTGGGGCCAAACCCCGGGCCACCCGCGTGCTGGCCGGGCCCTCGGTGGCCGAGACAAAGACGAAGCGGGTCTGCGGCCCCAGGTCCGCGGCGATGCGCCGGACGTGCTCCAGCCCCTCTTCCACCAGCAGCCGGTCGGCCTCGTCCAGGACCAGCCAGCGCACGTCCCCCAGCCTGAGCTTGCCCAGGCCCATCAGATGCGTCACCCGGCCGGCCGAACCCACCAGGACGTGCGGTTTCTTCTTCAGGCCATCCACCTGCCTGGCCACGGCCACCCCGCCGATCAGGGGCTGGATCCGGATGTCCAGGCCCGCGTCCCGGCACAGGTCCCGGGCCACGTGCGCAATCTGCATGGCCAGCTCGTGGGTCGGCGCCAGGACCATGGCCTGCGCCAGCGGGGTCTGCGGGTCGATCCGGGACAGGATCGGCAGCAGGTAGGCCAGGGTCTTGCCCGAACCCGTGCGCGAGACCAGCATGGCCGATTTCCCGGCCAAGAGCACGGGCAGGCCCGCCTCCTGCACCGGCAGAGGGGTGAGGCCGCGCCCGTCCAGAAGCTGGGCCAGGGCCGGGTGAATGCCGAGATTCGAGAACGACATGGGTTTCCTTGTCCGGTCGGGCCGGCGCTGACAAAGGTGAGAAACGGGGGTTGAACGGGCCGGGCGCCTACCCGGCCGTGGCATTGCTCCCGGACTTGGGCGCCGGGGAGGGGAAGAGCAGCTCCCGCTGCAGGAATCCGCGCACGCGCAGGTATTCCAGGATGTTGATCTCCCCGCGCAGGGCCATTTCCCATCCCGGCCGCTCCACCACGACCATGACCGGGATGCCCTGATACCCCTTCATCTTGAAATAGGCCCGGGCCGTGCGCACGGTCTGGCGCAGCTCGTCCGGGACAGGCACCGGCTCGACCTTGTCCAGGCTCTCCAGGCGCAGGATCTCCAGAAAGGGATTCTCGGCCGTGGCGTTGGAGGTCAGGAACGTGGCCAGGCGGTACATGTCCTCCTCCTTGTTGTCCGTGCAGGCCAGCAGCCATTTCCCGCGCAGCTCCTGGGCGTTGACGGCCAGGTTGGCCAGGATTTTCGAGCAGTGGTCGCAGTGCAGGCTGAAGAAGAGGACGTGCTGGGGCGCATTGCTCGGCGCGTTCTCGTAGGAATGAAAGGCCGTGTCCGCGATGGCCGGGGGGACCACGTTCAGGTCCAGCACGGCGTTGGCCACGAACCCGCCGCACCACACCGCCACGCCCAGAAAGGCGATGGACAGGGAGCGCCGCACCCAGGCGAAAAGGCAGGTGCAGACAAAAAGGATGCACCCCACCACGATGCACAGGGCGCATTTCTCCTTCAGGCCCATGAACTGGAAGCCCAGGATGGCCCCGTCAAAGGCCAGGGCCCCGAACAGGAGCAGGGTGGCCGCGCCCCAGATCCATTTCCTGTCGTAGCGGCCGCCGAAAAAGACCAGTCCCCACAGGAACCACAGGAACATGGCGCCGAGCTTGATCAGGTTCCCCTCGCCGAAGCGCACGTATTCGCCGACCACGTCGCAGGACGAGGTGGTGCAGAAGGAGGTGTGGCGGATGGCCTGCATCCAGACCTCGGCCGAAAGGAAGGACGCGGCCAGGAACAGGAAGGTCAGCAGGATGTAACGGGGCAGTTTGGACATGGTCTTCTCCGGTTATTTCGAAAGGGGTCACATCTTCCTGTGACGAAGCTCGATCCCTTTTTTCATCTTCTCCACCCCCTGGGCCACCGCCCCGCCCTGCCCGACCCTGGCCTTGGCCCGCGCGATGGCGCTGCCCACGGTGCTGTACTTGTCCGTGTTGAAATGCCTGCCGATGGCGCCCAGGGATGCGCCCGTGAGCGTCCTGGCCA
>JAAYCS010000045.1 GCA_012729655.1 Desulfovibrionales bacterium
AAACTATGTGATGTGCTTGGGGTCAGCAGAAATACGGTTCGTGCAGCCCTGAATAAACTGAACGCAATTGGGTTGGTTGAACCACGGCACGGCTATGGCTATTCCATTCGAGAGCTGAATAGCGGTATTTATCTGAATACCCTATTACCCACCCTTCTATTGAGGTCGCGTGATTTGCAATCCATCACAGAGTTTCGCATTGGGGTGGAGGGCGAGGCCGCGTACCTGGCCGCGGTTCGGGCCACCGAGGAAGATGTTGCGGGAATGGACGCGACATGGAAGCAGGCTGCCGCCTCGATTGATGATAGCGACCTATTCGCAAAATATGATATGGAATTTCACCGAAAGATAGCCATCGCCTCTCGCAATATGCTTTTCATCAAGGCGGCGGAGATGCTGGAAAACATGTACACGGTATGGCTCATGGGCTTCTTGCGAACACACGGAAAAGAACGCAGCAATGACTTTCACTTCAAAATTTATCAAGCCATTGCCCAGCATCAACCTACGGAAGCGAAGTATTACATGGAAGAACACCTGAAGGATGTCCTGCAAAAAGTGAAGAAGGACGAGAGCAAGCGAACCGGGCTTAAGCTACTGAACGAGTCAATATCGCGCGAGTAGGAGTGTGAGCATGGAAGAAATTCTGTCGTTTGACAAAATATCCAAGTCATTTCCGGGCGTGCGAGCCTTGGATGATGTCAGTTTTGGACTGATGCGAGGCGAGGTTCATGCCATTGTCGGAGAAAATGGCGCCGGTAAATCAACATTGATGAAAATTCTTTCCGGTGCTTATACGGCTGATACCGGGAGGATGATATTTGAAGGCAGAGAGATCGTCAACAATTCGCCCAAATTGTCGCGTGATTTGGGCATTCAGATGATTTACCAGGAACTAAACCTGGTGCCCGAACTTTCCATAGCCAGTAACATTTTTCTGGGGCAGGAGCTAAAGCAAGGGCTATTCGTCAACAAGGGTGAGCAGGTGAAGCGCTGCCGTGAAGTGCTGCAGGAATTGGGCCTCAATATCAGCCCGAACACGTTGGTCAAGAATTTGAGCATTGGCGCGCAGCAGTTGGTGGAAATCGGGAAAGCGCTCAGTGTTAACGCAAAAATTCTTGTGTTCGATGAACCCACGAGTTCCCTAACCGATTCCGAGATACAGGAATTGTTCCGAATCATTCGAATGCTCAAGGCACGTGGGGTGGGGATGTTCTATATCTCACACCGTTTGGACGAGTTGTTTGAGATTGGCGACCGTGTTACGGTACTGCGGGATGGCAAACACATCATGACGGACCGCATCGAAAACGTGACCATCAACGGGATTATAGAGGCTATCGCAGGCCGAAAGATTGAGAATCTATACCCCCGAAACAGGGGAGAGGTTGGCGCCCCGATGCTGGAGATCAACCATCTTTCCGGCGAAGCCTTTCAGGATGTGTCACTTGTGGTTCGGGAAGGTGAAATTGTGGGCATGGCAGGGCTGATAGGCGCGGGTAGGTCCGAGGTGGCGAAAGCCGCGTTTGGCATAGATAAGTATAAGGCCGGGGAGGTCAAGATAGGCGGGAAGACGGTCAGCCGACATAACCCCCAGAAAACGAAAAAGGCAGGCATGAGTCTCATCCCCGAAAACCGAAAGCTGGAAGGGCTGGCTTTGTCGCTCAGCATTCGGGAAAACACAGTCATCGCGAACCTGCAAGCGTTAAACCCCACCTCCATGATTAACCGCAAGCGGGAAGAGGACACCGTCAAAGAATACGTGGATAAATTGAACATCGCGACATCATCCATAGAAAAACGAACGATGTTTTTAAGCGGCGGCACGCAGCAGAAGGTCGTGCTTGCCAAGTGGCTCTTGGGAAAATCTCAGGTGTTCATCTTCGATGAACCGACCCGCGGCATTGACGTAGGAGCCAAGAACAGCATATATGAACTGATGGACGAACTGGCAAACAGAGGTGCCGCTATCCTCATGATTTCGTCCGAGTTGCCGGAAATACTCGGCATGAGCGATCGAATCTATGTGATGTCAGGGGGCCAGGTGGTTGGCGAGTTTAACGCGTCTGATACGACGCAGCACCAGATTCTGGAGCTGGCGTTTTCCAACGCATAGGAGGAGCATAGAATGACATCACAGAAAAGAAGCGTTCGATTGAGCGGTCTGCCCAACTCCACCTATATCTTTATCATTGTCTTTGTCGCGGCCTCCATCATCGTTCCTCTCTTCTTTACACCGGGCAATATTTCGACGCTATTGACACAAGCCTGTGCGCTGATGCTGCTGAGCACGGCGATGTCGGTCTGCCTGATGATGGGCGGGATTGATCTCTCGCTGGGTGGCGTAGTTTCGATGACAGGGGTCATCATGGCGATGCTGCTCAGAGGGGGAGCTGCGCCAAGCCTGGCTATCCTTGCGGGCTTGCTTTCCGGCATGGTGGTGGGCTTTCTCAACGGCGTGGTAGTGACCAGGATGAAGGTCCCATCATTTATCGCAACATTCGGAATGGGCGGCATTGCCCAGAGTATTGCCAATACCCTCAGCGAGAAACGAACCGTTTCGTGGGCCGCACCCACGGAAACCAATCTGCTTACCTTGCTGGGTGACAACGCGCTGACCGTACAGTTCGGCGACTCTGCGGCCTACACGCTTTCGATATCTGTGTTGCTGGTGTTGACCATTTTCATCATTGCCGTGGTATTGCTGCTATTCTACCGGACTACGCTGGGCAGCAATACCTATGCGCTTGGCGCAAATGAAGAGACAGCCCGATTGGCCGGCATCTCACCCAACAGGTGGAAGACAGGGATTTATGTCGGAGCCGGGTTTCTGGCAGCCATTGCAGGCATGGTGTTGATGATCCGCACCAACAGCCTCCAGCCGATGATCGGTGAGAATCTGGAGTTTCAGGCAGTCGTCGCGGCTGTGTTGGGCGGTAATTCACTGAAGGGCGGCAAGGGCTCCATACCCGGCGCCATTTTGGGCGCCCTCACACTCTTCACAGTAAGAAACGCCATGAGCCTGAGCGGGGTCAACACCTCCGTGGTTATGGTGGTGATAGGCTGTACCTTAATAGTCGGTATGGTCATCAATGAAGTGGTTCAGTACTATGCAGCGGAAAAATCCAAAGCCCGTGCCGGCATTCACGCGTTGTAAGCGGGAAAGGAAAACGTATGGATAAGAAGAACCTGCTCACCAAACGCGTGAAATCCACGGTTTATGGCCTTTCCTCGGTTGTCATCATGTTGATTGTATTTGCGATTTTTGCAGTGCTCAACATGTTTCAGGGCATCAGTTTCCTATCTCCGTCCAACCTGTCCACCATATTGAACCAGGCAAGCTTTCTGGTCATCGTTGGCATTGCCCAGGCGATTGTCATTCTGATGGGAGGCATCA
>JAAYCS010000046.1 GCA_012729655.1 Desulfovibrionales bacterium
CTCCATCCTGGTCTGGATCACCATCTTTCTCATTTCCTGCGTCCAGTTCTATTTTCCCCGATACTGGGGTGAAATACATGTCCGCGGCTCGGACCTGGCCTACAACTTCAGCATGCTGACGGTGGCCCTCGTTCTGATCAACAGCCTGGTCAAATTGAGCGGAGCTCAAGAGCGCAAGCTCCTCAACAGAGTCATTGAACAGGAGAGTGTTCTGCAACGGGCCAAGGAGCTCCAGTTCCGGGTTTTCGACTGGCTTGACGCAGGACTCATGGTTGTGGACCAGCAGGGCATCATAACGACCATCAACCAGACTGCCCTGGTATGGACGTCTGAATCTCATCGCTCGAAGATTATCGGCCGTTCATTCGTTCATTTCTTTCCCGAGTTTTCGCCTTTCTGGGAAGACCGCGGCCAGATCAGCCTGCGCCGCAACACGGTCACGAGTCAGAAACGGAACGTCATTTTCGGATTCAAGATAACCCAGCTGCCTGCCCAGCAGGGTTGGCTCATTCTTTTTTCGGATATCACCGACGTGCAGAGGTTGGAAAACCAGGTCAAGGAGATGGAGAAACTGGCCAGCGTGGGCGAGCTTGCCGCCGGCTTGGCGCACGAAATGAAAAATCCCTTGGCTGGCATCAAGGCCAGCCTCCAGCTTCTGCTTTCCGGGGACATGGACCAGGAGGTCTCCGACAGGCTGGCGCGGGTCATCGTGCGGGACATCGATCGCCTGGATTTTCTGCTGAAGGATTTTCTGATCTTTGCCCGGCCCCGGGAGGCCAGGCCTGAACCTCTTGATCTGGGACAGGAGATCGAGCACGTGCTCATGTCATTTCGACTGCAGCACCCTATGGTGCGCGTCCAAGTCGATGTTGGCCCCGAGCCGTACCTGTTCGACAGGGACCACCTTCATCAGATACTGATCAACTTGTTGGGAAATGCCCTGCAGGCTCTGCAAGGACGGGAAAAGCCAGTCATTTCCATTGCAGATATGAGGGATTCAGGCCAAAGAAAAGTGGTCGTCGATGACAACGGGCCAGGTCTGGACCCGACTGTGCGGGGCAGGTGCTTTGATCCTTTTGTGACCACCAAAGCCCTGGGTTCCGGTCTGGGATTGGCCATTGCCCGCCGCCTTGCCGTCCAGAACGGAGCTTTTCTGGAACTGCTGGACGGTCCCGATGGCGGAGTCCGAGCCGTACTGACCCAGGAGCAGCCTTCCGGGAGGAAGGGGACGGAGACGCAAGATTCACCGTGAAGACGTTTATCGCCGACGTGCACATCCATTCCAAGTTTTCGCGAGCCACCAGCAAGAATCTGACGCCGCGGAACCTGGCGGCCTGGGCCGCTGTCAAGGGCATCGACCTTCTGGCCACCGGAGATTTCACCCATCCGGGATGGATGGAAATCATTGAAAGTCAGCTTGTGGCTGAGGAAAACGGTCTGTTTCGGCTGCAGGACGAAAGGGCCCTGGAGCAGGAATTGCCCTGGTACGGAGGCACTGACCTGTCCAGGGGCACGCGATTCATCCTGTGCACTGAGATCAGTTCCATCTACAAAAAAGGCGGCAAGGTCAGGAAAATCCACAACCTGGTCTTCATGCCGGGTCTGGACGCTGCCAAACGCTTCACGACCCGTCTGGCCGAAGTCGGCAATCTCGCCTCGGACGGCCGACCCATCCTTGGTCTTGATGCCCGCGATCTTCTGGAAATGGTTCTGGAAACAGATCCCTTGGCTTTCCTCATTCCGGCTCATATCTGGACCCCGTGGTTTTCCCTGTTCGGATCCAAATCCGGATTCGATACGGTGGAGGAATGTTTCGGAGATCTGAGTACCGAGATTTTTGCCCTGGAAACCGGCCTGTCGTCGGACCCGGAGATGAACTGGCTGTGGAGCGCCCTGGATCGTTCCACCCTGGTGTCCAATTCTGATGCCCATTCCGGGGAAAAGCTGGGCCGCGAGGCCACGATCTTTTCCGGGGACATCTCCTATACGGGACTGCGGCAGGCCCTGCGCCGTGAGGATGGGGGAACGCTGTACCAAGGGACTCTGGAATTCTATCCCGAAGAGGGGAAATACCATCTCGACGGACATAGAAAGTGCAAGGTCATGCTGGAACCACGGGAGACCAGACGTCATGGAGGGGTCTGTCCTGTCTGCGCAAAGCCCCTGACCGTCGGGGTCCTGAACCGTGTCTTCGAGCTTGCGGACCGGCCCTCACCCCTCCGGCCGGCGAAGCATCCAGGGTACTGTTCCCTGGTTCCCCTGCCAGAAATGCTGGGTGAAATCCTGGGAGCAGCGCCCGGAACCAAGAAAGTGCTGCGCATGTACAGCGACCTGCTGCGCCAGTTCAGTTCGGAGTTGAGCATATTGCGGGTCATTCCCGTGGAGGACCTGAGCCGGTCGTCCAGGATCCTGGGCGAAGCAGTGCGCAGGATGCGCCAAGGTATGGTTCATCGGCATTCAGGCTATGACGGGGAGTTCGGACGCATATCCATGTTCAGCCCCCAGGAACTGCTGGAATTCAGGCATGGCCGTATGCTGGCCCTGGCCCAGGGTCCGGGCAGGAACACCGAGGAGGACGGGCAGCGATGGCGCAGACCCTTTGCGGCGCTGGAGGAAAAGGGAGAAAGCGAAACAACCGCGCCCAACGAGATGCAACTCGCGGCCATTCTGGCCGGCCCAGGTCCTGTCCTGGTTTTGGCCGGCCCGGGCACGGGCAAGACCCAGACCCTCACGGGCCGGGTTCGGCATCTGGTGGAACAAGGGGGCGAGCCCGGACGCATGATCATCCTGACCTTTACCCGCAAGGCGGCCAGGGAACTCAAAGACCGCCTTCAGCACATGCTGCCTCCTGGCGCTGACGTGCCCAAGGCAGACACCCTGCACGCCCTGGCCCTGGAGTACTGGACCCAGGTCATGGGCGAGCCGCCCACCCTTCTTTCGGAGGAAAGTGCCCGCCGCCTTTTCGGGGCGGCCAACCCCGGACTTGCGGGCAAGGCCTTGAAAACGGCCTGGAACGAGCAATCCCTGGCCCGTGAACGCGGGGTGCGGGTTCCGGGTGAGCAGACCAGGCGCTATCTGGACCACAAGGCCCGTTTCAATCTGGTGGACTACACCGACTTGTTGGAGTTCTGGCTCGAGCACCTGGAACTCGGACAGTACAGCCCGGCCTTTGATCATGTCCTGGTGGACGAAGTCCAGGACCTTTCACCCCTGCAGCTTGGCCTGGTCATGGGTCTGGCCCCCAGGAACGGACACGGATTTTTCGCCATCGGCGACCCCAATCAGGCGATTTACGCCTTTCGCGGGGCGAGCCGCGATGTGGAGGCCAGGCTCAAGGTCAGCTGGCCGGAATTAAAGCGCATCCGGCTCATCCACAACTACCGTTCGGCCCAGCAGATTCTGGGTTTGAGCGCAAGGCTGCTGACGGACAAGGAAACCCTGGTGGCCCAGAAAAGCCATGCCGCCTCCATTTTCCTGTTCGAGGCCCAGACCGCGGAACAGGAGGCAGACTGGATCGCGGGGCGGATCCGTGAACTGCTGGGCGGAACCGGACACTGGCAGGCCGATGCGCAGGAAGGCGGAACTTTGGCCCCAGGTGACATTGCCGTTCTGGTTCGGCTCAAGGCCCTCATCCCTCCCATTGCAAAAGCCCTGCACGGGGCAGGAATTCCTGTGTCCGTGCCGGAGGAGGAGCCGTTCTTCATGGACGCCAGGGTCGATATCCTGCTGCGCATTGCCGGCAATGTCCTGGGCATGCCCGACACGCCTGGAGAGGAAATCCCAGCCTGCCCCGAAAGCGTGGTGGAAAAGGGACCCCTGGGCATGGCCGTCTTCCTGGGGCAAACAGCGCCTTTTGACGAACTCTTCTGGAAGAGCCAGCCGTTTCTGGATCTGGTCAAGGCCTTTCAGACCTGCGCGGGCTGGCGTGGCCTGATGAATATGGTTCGCCTGGAGACGGAACTCTGCGCAGTCCGGGCCAAGGCCCAGAAGGTGCAGGTCATGACCATGCACGGGGCCAAGGGCCTGGAGTTCGAGGCGGTCTTTCTGCCGGGCCTGGAAGAGGGAATTCTGCCTTTTGCCGGGATGGACATGCTGCTGGGCAAGCCCGGAGCGGACGGAGGACTGGACCTGGAGGAAGAGCGCCGTCTTTTCTATGTAGGCCTGACCCGGGCCAAAACCATGCTCTTCATGAGCCATTGTGCGAGTCGCAGGGTCTTCGGCAAAACCCTCAAACTGAGCCTGTCCTCCCTGGTCCGCAAACTCCCCCAGGACATGATCCGCAGAAGCGCCCTCAAGCGTCATGTCCGCCGCAGCGAACGGCAGCTGAGCCTGTTTTGACCGGTAAAACTTTTCGTTTGGCCGCTCCATCCTGCGTCATTGCTGATCGGGTGGGACCCAATTGCCGGGTTCTGGCCGGGCGCGTCGACGAGGTAGGGCTCATGTTCCTGGAGACAGCGGGTTGTCTGGCCTACGACCAGAGAGATCTGCCGTTGGACCTGCCAAGCCTGGGGCTTTCCTTCCATGTCCATCTCCCCCTGGATTTGCCCTGGGATGGCGGCGCGGCGGGTGTGTCCGCAACGATCCTGGCCCTGGAGGAGAAAATTGCCTTTTTGCGCCCTCGCCACTATGTGCTGCATCCGCCCGGAGCAGCACAGCTTGAAGCCCTGCTTTCTTTACGTCCAGAGATCTCTGCCCGGCTTTGCCTGGAAAATACGCGGCAGGATGATCTGGCCGCGCTCTGGCGGGAAATCACGGATCTGGACCTGGGTGTGTGTCTGGATCTGGGTCATCTTGTCAGCTACGGGCAGGAGCATATCCTGGATTTGCCGGGGATTTTCGAACGGATCCGCATCCTGCACGTCTATGGTGGGGAGAATTCCTCAGGGCATCTCGGGCTGGACTGCCTGCCCGACCCCTCGCTGCTGCATGATATTCTGGCCCGTCTGGGGCGGGGCTGTGCGCTGGTGGTGGAGGTGTTTGACCTGCCCAGCCTGGAGAATTCACTCATGCTTTTGAAAAGCTGGCTTTCCGAATGGGGCATGGACCATGGTTGAGCTGATCCTGGGCGGGAACAAGTCCGGCAAATCGGATTTCGGGCTGGAGCTTTTGTCCCAGACACCCCGACCCTGGGTCATGGTAGCCACAGGCAGGTCCCGGGACCAGGCCTTTCGGGCTCAGATTCAGGATCACCGTTTGAACAGGGACAGGAAAATCGAAATCGTGGAGGTCGACACGGAACTGCCCGAGGTGTTGCTGGACCTGTCGGTCCGGGCTGGCGGCATTCTGGTGGACAGCCTTGATTTCTGGATGTTTTCGGTCATGCACAACCTGGACCTGGAGCCGCAAAGGCAGGCGCGAGGGGCTGACCTGCTGGAGGTGCTGGAGGGCTGGAGAGGTCCGCGGCTCATTCTGGTATCCACGGAGATGGGTCTGGGTCCGCTTGCCCTGGACGGCCCCATGCGCACTTTTGTCCGCAACCTGGGACAGCTCAACCGTGAAATTGCCAGGGTCAGCGCAAGCGTGTATTTAGTGGTTGCCGGTTTGGCCAAAAAATTCAAGTGAGAGGGTCATGGCCTACTTTCGCAAGCTCGATCCGAAGCTGGTCAAGCTCCAAGAGTTGTTGAACAAGAACGAGCGGTGGCTGATTCTCATCAATGCCGACCCCGATGCCCTGGCCTCGGCGATGGCCCTGAAGCGCATTCTGGCCGGACGGGTGGATCAGGTGGGTATTGCCCATGTGAACGAGATCACCCGGCCGGACAATCTGGCCATGATCCGCCTTCTGCGCATTCAGACCAAGAAGCTGACTCCGCTTCTGGCCGCGCAGTATGACCGCTTTGCCCTGGTCGATTCACAGCCCCATCATCATCCCGAGTTCGCCTCGTTTCGTTTTTCTCTGGTCATCGACCACCATCCCAAGGTGGCGGGCACGCCCGTAGATGCTGACTACGTGGAAATCGTGTCCGAATACGGGTCCAATTCGACCATCCTGACCGAGTATCTCTACAACCTCGGGCTGCGGCCGGGAAAGCTCCTGGCCACGGCCCTTCTGTACGGGATCAAGACCGACACCCAGACCTTTGAGCGCGAATTCCACGACAACGACATGAAGGCCTTCCGCTATCTTTCCAAGTTCTACAGCAGGCCTCTTTTGCACAAGATCATCCGTTCGGAATTCCGCCTGGAATGGCTCAAGTATTTCACCCAGGCCTTCCGCAAGATGCGGGTCATGGGCAAGACCATCACCATTTTCATGGGCAGGGTCGATTCGCCCGACATCCTGGTCATTCTGGCGGATTTCTTCCTGCGCGTGCACGGCCTGACCATGACCATGGTCAGCGGCATCCATGAAAACAAGCTGATCGTGGTTTTTCGCGGGGACGGGCTCCGGAGGGACATGGGCAAGTTCGCCAAGCGCCTTTTCGGGGACGTGGGCTCGGCTGGTGGACACAAGTCCATGGCCAGGGCCGAGATAGCCATGGAAAAGCTGGGCTGCCAGCATGCCAGCCAGTTCATCTGGGAGCGGCTGCACATGAGCACGGAAGTGAAGAAAAAAAAGAAGGAACCGGAAAACGGCGCTTGCGGATGTAAAAAATAGTTCTCCCACGCTGCGGGTGGAGGTCACATGCGTTTGCAGGTACGGCTCGGGCTCAAGACCGAGCCCATTTTTTTAATCGACGGCCACGCGTTCATCTATCGGGGCTTTTACGCCTATCCGGACTTCAAGCGCTCGGATGGATTCCCCACCAGCGCCATGTACATCATTTTCAAGCTGGTTCTGAAGCTGTTGCGCGAGGAGCAGCCCACCTATCTGGTTTTTGTGACTGACGGCCCGGGTCCCAATTTCCGTAATCAACTGTTTGAAGGCTACAAAGCCAACCGGTTGCGCATGCCCGAAGGGCTGGCCGCCCAGCTTGGCCCTCTGAAGGAGGGGCTCATGCTGCTGGGCGTTCCGGTGCTGGAGGCCGAAACAGGGGAGGCCGACGATTACATTGCCTCCCTGGCCAGCAGATTCAAGGACGAACGCAGCGTGGTCATCGTCGGAGCGGACAAGGATCTGCGCCAATGTTTGGATGCCGACGTCGTCATGTGGGACCCCGCTCAGGGCAAGGAAAAAATCGTCACCCGGCATTCCTTCATCACGGAGACGGGTCTGGAGCCCTGGCAATGGGCGGACTACCAGGCCATGATCGGCGACTCGTCCGACAACATCCCGGGCATACCCAAGGTCGGGCCCAAGACCGCCATGGGTTTTTTGCGCCGTTTTTCGAGCCTCGACTCCCTGAAAAAGAATTTCAGCCGGCTGACGGCCAAGGAGCAGACCCTCCTGGCCCCGCACATGGAGCAGGTCTTTGTGTACAGGCAGCTGACCACCCTGCGCACGGACCTCTGCGCGGACGTGGATCTCTCGGATTTGGCCCTCCGCCCGGCAGAACAGGGAATCCTGGACTTTTTCCGCGCCTATGAATTCCGCTCCCTGCAGGCCGACCTGGATGCTCTGGACGGCACCCCCGCAGGGGGCGTCTCACCGGATTCCGGGGTGGTCCGCGCGGCCGGGCCAGTCCGGACCGAGCCCCGCATGGTGCAGGATCTGGAATCGTTGGCCGGCCGGGAAGTGGGGCTTCATGCCGGCCAGGGACAGTGGATTCTGGGCACGGACGAGAGCGAGCTGGTGTACATGGGGCCCGTGCCCGGTTTGGGTCGGGCCCTGGCCGGGGCGGTGGTGCACGTCGCTTCCTACAAGACGCTCCTGGAGGAGGGCCGTCTTGACCTGCGCGGATGTGCCGAAATTTTCGACGTGGAGCTGGCCGCCTATCTCCTGAGCCCCGAGGAGCGCAACTACTCCCTGGACCGGCTCCGGGATGGTCTGGGTGAGGAACTCGTGGTCGAGAAGAACAATCTTGGCCAGACCGTCCTGGCCGTGGGCCGGGTAATGAAAAACAGGTTGGCCGGCTCCGGGCTTCTCTCACTCATGCGCGAACTGGAGCAGCCTCTGACCGAGGTGTTGGTTCGCATGCAGAAGCGGGGTATCCGGATTGACGCCGTCAAGTTCAGGGATTTTCTGGGCCAGGTCCAGCGCGAGCTGGAGAGATTGAGCACGAGAATCTTCACCCAGGCCGGAGGGCAATTCAATATCCGCTCCAGCCAGCAGCTTTCTGAGATTCTCTTTGGCAAGCTCGGCCTGGCCTGTAAACAGAAAACGCCGGGCGGGGCCCAATCCACGTCCAGCACCGTGCTGGAATGTCTGGTCCACCAGCATCCGATCGTCTCCGATATTCTCGAATTCCGGATGTACGAGAAACTGCGTTCCACCTACCTGGAGCCCATGCCCGCCCTGGCCGATGCCGGCGGCCGCATCCACACCACCTTCAATCAGCTGGCCACGGCCACGGGACGGCTTTCAAGCAGCAACCCCAACCTGCAGAACATCCCCATTCGGGGCGCTCTCGGCCCCAGGATGCGGTCCTGCTTCGTGGCCCCGTCCGGGGGGCGATTGGTTGCTGCCGACTACTCCCAGATTGAACTGCGGGTTCTGGCCCACATGTCCGGCGACCCCACCCTGCGGGAGGCCTTTGCCGCCGGCGAGGATATCCACGCCCGCACGGCCGGCATCCTTTTCGACAAGAAGGAGGTCAGTCCCGACGAGCGGCGCAAGGCCAAGACCATCAATTTCGGCTTGCTCTACGGCATGGGCCCCCAGAAGCTCAGCCGTGAACTGGGCATCAGCCTCAAGGAGGCCAAAGAGTTCATCGCCGTCTATTTCAGCAAGCTTTCGAGGGTGCGCCAGTTTTACGAGGAAATAGAGGAGGGAGCCAGGTCTGCTGGCTATGTGACGACCCTGGCCGGGAGGCGTCGCATCCTCCCGGACATCAATTCCCGCAACGCCAACCTGGCCCAGCAGGCTCGGCGCATGGCGATCAACACCGTGGTCCAGGGCTCGGCCGCGGACATCATCAAGAAGGCCATGCTCGAAGTGGACAAAAGCCCTGTTATCGGAGAATTAGGCGCGAGTCTCATTTTGCAGATCCACGACGAGCTCCTGCTCGAGGCGCCCTTGTCGCAGGCCAGTGCTGCCGGAGAGGAGGTGGCCCGGATCATGTCTTCGGTGTACCAGCTGTCCGTGCCCCTGGCCGTGGACTGGGGCGTGGGCGAGGACTGGAACGAAGCACACGCGTAACCAGAAACATACGGATATATTTATGTTCAACAAGCTTAGACTCTTGACTCCCGGACCAACGCCCATACCCGAAGACGTTCGGCTGGCCCTGGCCAGGGACATGATCCACCATCGCAAGGCCGACTTCAAGCGGGTCATGGAGAGGATCCAGCCCGGGTTGCAGCATCTGTTCGGTACCAGGGAGCAGGTGCTCCCCCTGTCCTGTTCCGGGACCGGAGCCATGTATGCGGCCGTGACCAACCTTTTCGCCCCGGGCGAGAAGGTCGTGGTGGTTGAGGGGGGCAAGTTCGGAGAGCGGTGGCGGGAAATCGCCCAGGCCCATGGCCTGCGTGTTGTATCGCTGGTGCAGGAGCCTGGGGAGGCCGTGACGGCCGCAGCCGTGGGCGAGGCCCTGGCCATGCATGCAGACGCGAGGGCGGTCTTGGTCCAGGCCTCGGAAACATCCATGGGCGTTCTTCATCCTGTGCGCGAGCTGGGTGCGCTGACCAATGGGAGCAACACGCTTCTGGTGGTAGACGGCATCTCGGCCGTGGGCATCTCTCCGTGCCCCATGGACCAGTGGCACATAGACTGCCTGCTGACCGGATCCCAGAAGGGACTCATGCTCCCTCCTGGCCTGGCCCTTTTGAGCCTGAGCGCCCGGGCCTGGGACAAGGTGCGGGACGTGAAGCCCGCCAATTTCTATTTCAACCTTCTGGCCGAACGGGACAAAAACCTGGAACACCAGACTCTGTTCACCTCCCCGGTCAACCTGCTGCAGGGCCTGGCCGCCGGCCTCGATCTGTTCCGCACCCAGGGCCTGGAGTCCGTGTACCGCAAGCAATGGGCCCTGACCAAGATGACCCGAGCCGGAGTGCGCAGCCTGGGACTTGATCTCCTGGCCAAGACACATTTCACCTGGGGGCTGACTTCCATCAAGCTCGGGCCTGGAATCGACGGCGGTGCAATTCTCAAGACGGCGGCAGACTCGTACGGGGTCGTCATGGCGGGGGGCCAGGGCGATCTGAAAAAAAGCGTGATCCGTGTGGGCCACATGGGGCATGTGGACTGGTCCGATGTCCTGGCCGGGCTGCACGCCCTGAAAATGGGCCTCACCCAGGCCGGAGGCTATTCCGCGGCCCGCTCCTATCTGGAAGATGCTTTGCGCGCATACGAAGAAGCCCTGGAGGGCGGATACCCCGGAGTGGAGGCGTGAGTCCGACTCAAGGTCGAGCCTGCTTCTTTTCTGCTCATCCGAGCAGAGGGCGGCGGACAGGGGGCGGCCTTGGCAGGTTTGGCGGCTTGCCTCCCAGGATGTATGGAAAATCGAAACGCTGACAAGATGTGGAGAAGGCATAAGGAGGGAGAAAGATGAGCGAGGAAGTAAAGGCGTCCGAGAAGTATGCGGACCTGTCCTGTGGCTGTTCTGATCTGCCCCAGCTCGATTTCGGGACGTTTGTCCTGTCCATGAGTTCCTCGGCCCTGGTGCAGTTGGGCGAGGTGCCGGAGCCTGAAAGCGGTCAGTACACGGAAAACCTCCTGGCTGCCAAGCAGACCATCGACATTCTGTGCATGCTGGAGCGCAAGACCCAGGGCAACCTCACCCCCCAGGAAGCTCGGCTGCTGAAGGACATGCTTTTTGAACTGCGCATGAAGTACGTGCAAAAAGTGAAATAGGAGATGGGCATGAAGCGCGTCGGACTGGTCGGGGTGACCGGCTACACCGGAATGGAATTGGCCCGCCTCCTGCTGGGGCATCCGGGCATGCGCCTGACCCAGGTCACCTCCCGCAAGGAGGCCGGACAAGCCCTGCAGCGGATCTATCCGTTCCTGCAGGGCACGGAACTCGGCGACCTGGAGATCACCCAGCCGGACAGCGCCTTTCTGGCCGCCAACTGCGAGCTCGTTTTTCTGGCTGTCCCGCATGGAACGGCCATGGAAATGGCCGCCGAGCTGCGGAAGCATGGCGCCAGGGTGGTCGATCTGAGTGCTGATTTCCGTCTGCGCGACAAGGACGTCTACCAGGGCTGGTACAAGGTCGAGCACACCCAGCCCGACCTGCTGTCCGAGGCTGTTTACGGGCTGCCTGAGCTCTACGCAGACAGGATCGCCGGGGCCGGTCTGGTGGCCAATCCGGGCTGCTACCCGACATCGGCCATCCTGGCCTTGTATCCTGCCCTGCAGGCCGGGCTCATTGCCCCGGAGGATCTGGTTATTGATTCCAAATCCGGCACCACCGGCGCAGGCCGCAAGGCTGGAGTGGGGACCCTCTATTGCGAGGTATCTGACACTTTCCGCGCCTACAACCTGACCAAGCACCGTCATACCCCGGAAATAGAACAGGAGTTGGGCCTGGCCGCCGGCCGGAGCCTTTGTCTGTCCTTCAATACCCATCTCCTGCCCATCAACCGGGGCATCCTGACCACGGCCTACGCCAAGCTCATGCCCGGGGTCGGCCTGGAACAGGTCCGCTCCTGCTATGCGGAATTCTACGCCGGGAAGAAGTGGGTCCGCATTCTGCCCCAAGGCGTGCTGCCCGAAACCAGGTGGGTGCGCGGAACCAATTTCTGCGATCTGGGGCTGGTCACGGACCCGCGCACAGATCGGCTCATCGTTCTTTCGGCCATCGACAATCTGTGCCGGGGAGCATCCGGCCAGGCCGTGGCCAATGCCAACCTGATGCTGGGCCTGGACCCGGACGCAGGGCTGCCCTTTGCCCCTCTCATGCCGTAGCTGCCATCGATGACGGAAAATCGTTCCGACCACGTTTATGACAAGATTTTTGTCGCCCGGCAGCCCATCTTCACCCAGGACATGCAGATCTGGGGCTATGAACTGCTCTTCCGGCACGGCGAGAATGCCCAGGCGGCCCTGATCACGGACAACGACCAGGCCACGACCCAGGTCATCGCCGACGGATTTACCCTGGCGTCCCAGGGCCTGCGCAAGCGCGCAAAGGCCTTGATCAATTTCCCGCGCAACGTGCTCGTGGGGTCTGCCCCGTACGTGCTGCCCCCGGAGAGGTGCGTGGTGGAAATCCTGGAGACGGTGGAACCTTCGGCCGAGGTTCTGGACGCATGCCTGGAGCTGAAGAGAAAGGGCTATGTACTGGCTCTGGACGATTTCGTGGGAGAGCCTGGATTCGAGCCCTTGTGCGAGCTGGCGGACATCATCAAGGTGGACATCCTGCACAGGAAACCAACCGAGGTCATGGACGTCGTCAAGGGCCTTGACCGGTACAAGGCCGTCCTCCTGGCCGAAAAGGTCGAGAGCCTGGATATGTTCAAGGTCTGCCAGCGGTTGGGTTTCGTGTATTTCCAAGGATTTTTTTTCAGTCGGCCCGAGATCATTCCCGGACGCAAGCTTTCGTCCAGCCAGACGACCAAGCTCAGAATTCTGAAGGAACTCAGCGAAGAGGAATCAACCCAGAATCGGCTGGTGGAAATCATCCAGGCGGATTTGGCCATTTCCTACAAGCTGCTGCAGTACATCAATTCCGCGCGGTTCAGCCTGTGTTGCGGGATCACGTCCATCCAGCGCGCGGTGGCGCTGCTCGGCAGGCAGAACCTGCAGCAATGGCTGCGGGTGATCATTCTGTCTGACATCAATTCGACGGACAAGGGCCAGGAACTGGTTGGCATGTCTGCCCGGCGTGGGCGCTTCTTACAGCTCCTGTCCGCCCATCACCCCACGCCCTTTGGCCCGGAAGGCATGTTTCTGCTGGGTTTTTTCTCCCTGCTGGACGCCATCCTGGACCAGGCCATGGACGCCATCCTGGGCACGGTTTCCCTGGACAGCGGCATCAAGTGCGCCCTGACAGACAGGCAGGACCCCAATGCGCGCTGGATCAGGTTGCTTGAAGAACTGGAGCGGGGCGACTGGGCCGGTCTGGAGATGCAGGCGACTGTCATGGGCCTGCCCATGACCCTTGTGCACATCACCGCTCTGGAAGCTTCGCGCTGGGCCGCCGAGGTCATGAGCAGCGTAGGTTGAAGTGCCGGCCCGTGCCGAGGTGACTGACTTTTTTGCGCAGTATCGTTCCATTTTGCCTGTCCTGGTGCAGCCATGTCCGAAGCGCTTCTCCTCCCCTGGGTTTTCCCGGCCATTGCCCTGTTTCTGGGCCTTTGCCTGGGCAGTTTCTACAATGTCTGCGTACATCGCTACCTGACAGGCCAATCCATTGTCTGGCCCGGCTCACATTGCCCGGCTTGCGGTCATGTCCTGTCCTGGTGGGAAAACATTCCGGTCTTTTCCTACATCATCCTGAAGGCCAGATGCCGATCCTGCCAGGGGGTAATCCACTGGCGTTATCCGGCCGTGGAACTGCTATCAGGCCTCCTGGCCCTGCTCCTGGCCCTGAAGTTCGGACCGTCCCTGGCTTGGGTCGCGTACATGGTTTTTGCCGGCATTTTTCTGGTGGCCAGCTTCATCGACCTGGACTCCTTCATCCTCCCGGACATGCTGACGTATCCGGCCGCAATCCTGGCCTGGGCCACCCCGTTCTGCCTGCCTGTCAGCTGGTTCGAGACCCTGTGGGGAAGCATCGCCGGTGCCGGCGCATTCCTTCTCCTGCAGCAGGGATACCTGCGGCTGCGCGGCCTGGAGGCCCTGGGCACAGGGGACATCAAGCTCATGCTCAGCCTGGGGGCCCTGGTCGGCCTCTCCAAACTGCCGATCATGGTCCTCCTCTCCGCCGTGTCAGGGCTCCTTGTGGCCCTGGCCTATCTTCGGCGGCCGGACGGGGAGGGGTTGCGCACGGCCATTCCCTTTGGTCCCTTTTTGTGCCTTGGCGCCGTGCTGACCCTGCTCTGGGGCGAGGAATTGCAGGGGTGGCTCCTGTATCTTGGAGGATGAGCACGGAGATAGGAGGCGCCGTCATGATATGGGGGCTGATTGTTTGATCAGCTGGTTCAATCCGTGCTAACTATATAGAATTAATAAGAATAAACATGTTCTTCCTTGACAGGCTCCATGCTTTGGGGTAGGGGCTTGTTGCGGGATACGATCAGTTATCCGGGTTTCTTGTCACATGCCGAAGTGAGCACATTGACCGTTATTATCGGTTGATTTTTTATATTGGTGTTGCTGGCGACTGGATTTCTTGCAAGGAGGTTGTTCGTCTATGCTAGTCCCGCAGATGTTAGGGATCAGCATAGTGCTTCCGTTCATCGCGGCGGTACTGTGTCTGATCAATGTCCCCCCCTTGAGGTCCATGCTGGTCATCGGGACCGGCGTGGTCGTCTCTCTCGCATCTCTTGTCCTGGTCCAAGGTGGAGCGTTCTCCCTGTCTCCCGAAAGTATTTTCGGGATCAATCCCGACGGATTGATCGCAGTTCTCGATTTTGCGCTTCTGTTCGTAATTCTCGGCATCAGCTACCAGCTCAAAAGCAAATTGGTGGCCACCTTGACCATCCTGCAGCTCGTTCCCCTGGCCTTTCTCGAACTGTTCATGAAACCAGGGGAAAACATGGGACCGGCCCTGTACGGGGACCAGTTCTCCATGATCATGTGCATGGTCATTTCGATCATCGGCTCCCTGATTTGCGTTTATGGCCTGGCTTACATGAAGGAACACGAACATCACCTGAAGCTCACCGCTTCCAGGCAGGGAAGATTTTTCTTCTTTATGATTCTTTTTCTGGGCGCCATGAACGGTCTTGTTTTCGCCAACAATTTACTCTGGCTCTACTTCTTCTGGGAAGTGACCACGTTTTGTTCCTTCATGCTTATCAAGCATGACGATACAGAAGTCGCGGTCACAAATGCGACCCGCGCCCTGTGGATGAACATGCTGGGCGGGGTTGCCTTTGTCTTCGGCATGATCCTTTTCCGGTCCCAGGGCCTGCCCTTGTCTTTGCAGGAAATCATCACTGCTGAATCCGCATCCAAGCTGGTGTTGCTGCCCATAGGCCTGCTCTGTTTCGCCGGTTTCACCAAGGCTGCCCAGCTCCCCTTCCAGAGCTGGCTGTGCGGAGCCATGGTCGCTCCCACTCCTGTCTCGGCCCTTCTGCACTCCAGCACCATGGTCAAGGCCGGTGTGTATCTTGTCGTCCGGTTGGCTCCTGCCTTCGCCGGCACTCTCTTCAGTACCTATGTGGCCCTCTTTGGCGCGTTCACCTTCCTGGCTGCGGCCGTCCTGGCGCTGTCCCAGAGCAATGGAAAGAAGATCCTGGCGTATTCCACCATCAGCAATCTGGGCATGATCGTGGCCTGCGCGGGCATCAACACCCCGGCGGCCATGTCTGCGGCCATCTTGCTCATCGTCTTTCATGCCATTTCCAAGGGTCTCATGTTCCTCTGCGTCGGCACCATCGAGCAGAAGATCGGCAGCCGCGACATCGAAGACATGCGCGGACTCATGGGGGTCATGCCCAAGACAGCCATGGTTGCCGTGGTCGGCATCGTGACCATGTTCCTGCCGCCCTTCGGCGCCCTGCTGTCCAAGTGGATGGCGGTGGAAGCCTCCGCCCACCTGCCCCTGGTAGTGCTCATGCTGGCCATGGGCTCGGCCCTGACTATGGTTTTCTGGGGCCGCTGGCTGGGTTTGATTATGACCAGCGTCGTGCCGGAGAAAGGATTGCAGGCCGAGGAGCAGTCGTCCCTGATCCGCGTACCCCTGGTCTTCCTGGCGACATCAGCCATCATCATCAGCTTTGTGGCGCCCGGCCTTTACAGCGCCATGGTCCTGCCGGTTCTGGAGCGGTTTTACTCCGCGGACCTCTACGTTGCTGCCCAGGGGATGATTTCCAACAACATAGGAATGTTCGCGCTGTATCCCGTGTTCGTCATCCTGGCTCTTGGCGTCATTTACGCTGCCCGCGTGTCTTCGGCCAAAGGATTCTTCAAGCGAGGATCCTATGTCACGCCCTACGTCTGCGGCCTGCAGGATCCGACCGACTCACGGCGCCTGGGATTCAAAGGTCCTCTGGGTGTCTGGGCTGACTTCAAGACCACGAACTACTACATGGAAAATCTCATTGGCGAAACCAGGATATCCAGTTGGATTAATCTGGTAGCCGTCGGAATTCTGATCATCTTGCTGGCGGGGGTGTTCTGATTATGGAGATCAAAACAATTGTCTATGTCATCCTGGCGATCATCCTGGCTCCCATTGCCGGCGGTCTCTTGTCCCGCATCGATCGCAGGCTCACGGCCTGGTTCCAGGGTCGTTTCGGACCGCCGATCCTGCAGCCTTTTTACGACGTAATCAAGCTGCTGGGCAAGGATCGCCAGGTGGTCAACTACTGGCAGATCTTCTGTGTGCACATTTATCTTGTGGCCGCAATTCTGTGCGTGGCCCTGTTCGCCATGCAGGGCGATCTGCTCATGATCTTCTTTGTCATGACCATTGGGGCCGTGTTCATGGTTGCTGGAGCCATGGCCGCACCATCGCCCTATTCCCAGCTGGGAGCGCAGCGGGAACTCATTCAGATGCTGACATACGAGCCCCTGCTGGTCATTGTCTTCGTCGGCATCTATTTCGTCACCGGCAGCTTCAAGATTGACGAGATCCTGGCATATGACCGACCCATTTTCCTGCTGCTGCCTTTGTTGTATCTGGTGTTGACCTTTGCCTTGACCATCAAACTGCGCAAGTCGCCGTTTGACATCTCTGCCAGCCATCACGCGCACCAGGAGCTGGTCCGCGGCGTGCTGACCGAATACTCCGGTCCCTATCTGGCTATTCTGGAAATTGCGCACTGGTACGACATTGTTCTGATTCTGGCGATTTGCAGCCTCTTCTGGAGCACCAGTTTCATCGGTATGGTGATTCTGCTGGCCGTGACCTACTTGGCGGAAATCGTCATCGACAACGTGACGCCCAGAATGACCTGGAAGTGGATGTTGACCTACGTGTGGGCGGTTGGCATCAGCCTCTCCTTCTTCAACATGGCACTTCTGTACGCCAAGAACTTCTAAGCAACAAAAGAACGGAGTTCAGATATGGGCTTTTTTAAAGATCTGCTGCATAAATCCAGGATGAAATCACCCTGGCTCATCCACTTCGATTGTGGAAGCTGCAATGGATGCGATATCGAGATCCTGGCTTGCCTCACCCCTGTCTACGATGTCGAACGGTTCGGCATTTTGAACATCGGCAATCCCAAGCATGCCGATATTCTGGTTGTGTCGGGTACGGTTAATTACCGCAATGCCAAGGCGCTCAAGAACATCTATGACCAGATGCCGGAGCCCAAGGCCGTTATCGCCATCGGCGCATGCGGAACCTCGGGGGGCGTTTTCCGGGAGGCCTACAATGTCCTGGGCGGCGTCGACAAGGTCATACCGGTCGATGTGTATGTTCCTGGGTGTCCGGCTAAGCCCGAGGCCATCATCGACGGCGTTGTGCTGGCCTTGGAAAAGCTCAAGGAGCGCCAGCCGGCAAAGGAAACCGAACCCTTGGTCGCCGACCTGAAAAAGGCCAGGGAGTTTTATGAAAATCGTGAAGACCGTCAGGTAACGGGGTAGGCCATGGCATTTGAAACAAAAAATCTGACCAAGAATCAGCTGGTGGGTGAAGTGCTGGCCCTGAAGAACCAAGGGTATCGCCTGGTGACGATGAGCTGTGTCGATTTGGGTGAGAGCTTTGATCTCCTCTATCATTTTGACCGCGAAACACAGCTTGTGCACCTGCGCCTGACCCTGCCCAAGGGAGAGGTCGCGCCAAGCATTTCCGGTGTATACTTTGCCGCCCTGCTCATCGAAAACGAGACCCGAGACCATTTCGGGGTCATCTTCGATGGGCTCGTGCTTGATTTCGGCGGTAATTTCTACTTGGAGGAAGAGGTCAAGAAATATCCCTTCTGCAAAGTCACTGTTGGAAAGTCAGAAACCGCCGGGGAGGGAGCATAGCCATGTCGACCATTGTACCTTTTGGACCTCAGCATCCGGTTCTGCCAGAGCCGCTGCATCTGAAGCTCGTCCTGGAGGACGAAATCGTCAAGGAGGCCCTGCCTACTTTGGGATATGTGCATCGCGGTCTGGAAACCCTGGCCTCCATCCGGGACATGGACCAGATGGTCCAGATCGTGGAACGCGTGTGCGGCATCTGCAGCTGCATCCACGCCCACACCTACTGCATGTGCGTTGAAGGGATGATGGGCATCGAAGTGCCACAGCGCGCGGACTTCCTGCGCATTATCTGGTCCGAATTGCACCGCATGCATTCTCACATGCTGTGGCTCGGGCTTCTGGCCGACGCCTTGGGCATGGAAAGCCTGTTCATGCACGTCTGGCGCCTCCGCGAACGGGTCATGGACGTGGCTGAGGCCACGGCCGGAAACAGAGTCATCATCTCCGTGAACAAGATCGGCGGAGTACGGCGCAACATGAGTCCGGACCAGTTGCGGTGGATCGTCCAGGTTGTCGATGAACTGGAAACGGAGCTGGACAAGATCAAGTCGGTCCTGACCAATGACTACACCGTCAAGAAGCGGACTGTGGGCAAGGGCGTGCTGACCTATCAGCAGGCCTATGAGCTGGGCGCGGCCGGCCCGCAGCTGCGCGGCTCGGGTGTGGCCCAGGACATGCGTATGACCGGGTACAGCGCCTACAAGTATATCGACTTTGCTCCGGTCGTGGAAAAGGACGGCGACAGCTGGGCCAGGACCATGGTCCGCTTCCGCGAACTCTACCAGTCCATCGACATCGTCCGTCAGCTCATTGCCAAGATCCCTGACGGCGAAATTGCGGTCAAGGTCAAAGGCAAGCCCTCGGGCGAGATTGTCTGCCGTTCGGAACAGCCTCGCGGGGAACTGATGTATTATGTCAAGGCATCAGGAGACAAATATCTGGACCGGGTCCGCATCCGTACCCCCACGTTTGCCAACGTTCCGCCGCTGCTGGCCATGCTGCCGGGGTGCGAAATGGCCGATGTGACGGTCATTGCCCTGTCCATTGACCCCTGTATCAGCTGTACAGAACGTTAAGGAGGGCTCCCATGCTTGATATGACTGCAACAGTTGTCAGGAATTTCCTGACAAAAACGCATACGAGGCTCTACCCTTTTAAGGTCAGGGAAGTGTTCGACAACGTGCGCGGCAATCTGGACAACAATATCGAAGAGTGCATTCTTTGCGGCATGTGCCAGAAGAAGTGCCCTTCCCAGTGCATCACAGTCGACAAGGAGGCCAAGATTTGGGAAGTGGACCCGTATGCCTGCGTGTACTGCGGCATTTGCGTGGACAATTGCCCAACCAACTGTCTGTTCATGCACAAGGAATACCGCAAGCCGGCGAAAGTGAAGGAGAGCAATCAGATGCTTCAGCTCAAGGGGCCGGAAAAGAAAAAGAAAGCTACCGAGTAGGCGCAGGATGTCTCAGGCAGAAGGCCATTCCCACGCAGGTGGGGTGGCCTTTTTTCATGGCAGGAAGGCCTTGGCGATGAGGCAGAGATCCGGAAAGGGGACGTCGGATTTGATGGCCGACATCATCTGCATGGAGAGGTCCATCTTCATTTCCGTGGCCGAAAGAATCTCTTTCTTGACCAGGTTGAGCCTGAATTTGACGAAGTCGTAGTCGAAGCCGTCACAGATCAGCTGCAGCCCATCCTTGAAGTACTGCGAAACGATGTATTCCTGAAAGCCCAGCAGGGTTTCCGTGCCGTTCCTGCGCGCCAGCATGCAGTAGAAGACGAGATTGATGATCAAGGCCTCTATCCGGAGCTTGTGGTCGATGTTGAGGAATTTGGCCTTGTCCAGTTCGGCGTTGTCCAGGTTTTTGAGCATGACCTGGGCCACGTCGAAAACCTGTTTTTCGAAGATGGGCGCCATCTGGAATTTGGACAGGAATCGGATCATCACCTTCTGGGGATTTTCCTTGGACACGATGCCGAGCAGGCCGATGGCCATGAGCACGTATTTGCGATGCAGTTCAGCCAGGACGTTGTTCTTGCGGACCGTGGCCAGTTCTTCGCAGCGCCCTGGGGAAAATGACGATGCAGCCAGTTCGAGCAGGAAGCGGAGATGCGGTTCGCGGGTATGCCGGAGTTCCTCGGTCAGGAATCCGTCGTTTTTTTTGCGGGAATCGAGGGTTTTTTTAATGGAGAGCCAGAAGGCGGCCACGCCTTCCAGCGGCATGTCCAGGAGATCCACCTCCGAGGACGCGGCATGCGAGGACGTGCTGGCGCCGCGCAACAGGTGCGCCACCTGATCGTTGATGTTTGCGGGTCGGTCCATGGCTTCAGTCGAAACAGAACTCCAGGGTGAAGGAACCCGCTGCGCAGGAAAAGGGGATGGCCATGGCCAGGGTCGAGGTCATGTGGGCGATGGTGTGGCCGTTGCCCATGATGACCGTCGGCGTGGAACCCTGGAGCCTGACGCCCATTTCGGCCAGCCCGACTCGGGCCTGACCTGAAATCATGTTCGTGATTTCCCCCACAGCGTCCTGAACGTCCAGCAGAATGTCCTCGATGGAGTCCCCGAGCATCTGCTTGACTATGTGCACTGCTGTCATCCGGTCAAAGGAGATGGAAAAGGTGCCCTTCTTGTCCCCGATGACCCCGATGACGGCCGAGACGTCGCCCCTGGCCATCCTGTCCCGCTTGATGTACGGGGTGCCGGCCACGATTTCCAGGGCCGCCGTGGCGGCAAGCACATCCTTGGTGGCCTTGATGAAGGGTTTAGCCAATGCTGGATCCATGAGTCCTCCTTGCCTGTCTGGGGGAGAAGCGCTCAGCGCCGTGGGAGTTCATACGGACATTCCGGCGCGTGGGTCAACTCCCGTCCTGCAGCGCTGTCTTGTCCGGGGGGCTGTCCTCCAGGGGGATCGTGGACGATCGGTCAACACATGAAGAGTGGACCTTCGCCCTCCTCGAATCCGTCCAGAAGATCGGGATTCAGGCGCAAGGCGATCTCCAGGGCCTTGACCCGCAGCTCCCAGTCTTCTAAAGCGCTTTGGGACATGAACCTTCCGGCATGGATGTGTTCGATGGTGATTTCGATGTGTTTGGCCATGGGGGATCAAAAAAGGACCTAGAGGTGTCTCTAAGTCCTTGGTTTTTTTGGTAGCGGGGGCAGGATTTGAACCTACGGCCTTCGGGTTATGAGCCCGACGAGCTACCATGCTGCTCCACCCCGCGTCATTCGAGAAAGACTTTCTATGTAGGTTTACAACCCTTGTCAAATACTATATCCGTTTTTTCCGTATGCAAAAAAATATAGATACAATTTCATTAATTATTCCAGTGTATAATGAAGAGGAAAATCTTCGCGATCTGTACACGGAAGTGGTCCGGGCCATGTCCGGCCAGGTCTGGACCTGGGAGCTGGTGCTGGTGGATGACGGCAGCTCGGACCGCAGTCTGGACATCATCCGCGGCCTCGCCAAAGAAGACGGACGGGTCCGTTATCTCTCCTTTGAGAGCAATTGCGGCCAGTCAGCGGCCTTTGCGGCCGGTTTTGCGTCTGCCCAGGGGGATGTGGTGATCACCATGGACGCGGACCTGCAGAACGATCCGGCCGATATCCCGGCCATGCTCCAGGTCTATGTCACCCAGGATGTGGACATGGTCATCGGTTGGAGGGTCAGGAGGCAGGACACGGTGGTCAAGCGCTACGCCTCCCGTTTTGCCAACTGGGTCCGCAATACGGTCAGCCGGGAGACAGTCCGGGACACAGGGTGTTCCCTGAAGGTCATGCGGACCGATCTGGTCAAGACCATACCCATGTTCAAGGGCATGCACAGGTTTTTGCCCACCCTCATGAAGCTGGAAGGAGCCCTGGTGGCGGAAGTGCCGGTGCGGCATCGGCCGCGCAGCAAGGGTGTGTCCAAATACGGGATCTGGGACAGGGCCTGGTCCGCGGCCTATGATCTTCTAGCCGTGCGCTGGATGCAGAAGCGCCATATCGGCTACCGTGTCAGGGAAACGAACATCAGAAAGGGCACTGTCTGAGTCGTATCCGCTGGGCGGAAGCCGTGCATTTCGAGCACTGCAGCACGTCTGGTGAACAGAAGTTGCCCCGAAGCCGGGATTGTGCGCAGGCCCTGGGACTGCCAAGCCGGACTTCTCCCCCAGGTATCGGAAAGACGGGCGGTTGCGCCGTGGACACAGTATGGAAACTTCTTCGCAGTGGTGGCTGCTGGCCATCGGATTTATGGGTCAGGGCTTTTTTTTCATGCGCTTCTTCTGGCAGTGGATCGTATCCGAACGGGAGAAGAAAAGCGTCATTCCCCTGAGCTTCTGGTATTTCAGCCTGCTGGGCAGTTTTTTTCTGCTGACCTACGCGATCCTGCGGCGCGACATCGTCTTCATTGTCGGGCAGTCCACGGGGTCGATCATCTACATCCGCAACCTCTACCTCATCCATCGCGAAAAAAGGCGGTTCCACACCCCCGGATAAAGAGGCAGCAGGGCGCAGGACACGGCCAGGCCGATGGCCCATCCGCCCAGGACGTCAAGGGGGAAGTGCTTGCCGAGGTAGATTCTGGAATAGCCGATCAGAATCGGCATGAGCCAGATGCTTTTTATTCGCACCATCCGGAACAGGACAAAGGTCGCGGCCGCAGCATTGGCTGCATGGGCCGAGGGATAGGAAGAGCCTTCCTTGCGGGGCGGGGGGGCATCCGCGGGGCGTTGGACCCACTGGCCCGAATCCACATACCAGGTTCCGGGGATGCTGTGGTAGGGACGAATCCTTCCCGTGGACTCCTTGATCACGGAGCAGGTCAGGTCCGAGGCGGCAATGGTCAGACAGAGGCCCAGGACAGCCGTGGCGGGTACCCGATGCCTGAAAATGACCAGGGCTGCGGCGGCCAGGGCCAGGATCCACAGGAAGGCTGTTTCCGACAGCAAGGGCATGACCCGGTCGAACAGGGCGCACCGCCAGTGCTGATTGATCCAGGTGAAAAGGGTCATCTCCCAGTCAGGGGTAAGGAAGAACATGGGCGTCACCTCGGACCGGAATGTGGGGCATGTCGAAGGATTTGTCCAGGTCGGCCACGTCCAGGCGAGGCATTGCACGTGGAATCTTGACGCAGTGTGAATTTGCGGTTAGCTTCCCAGTTTACTTTTTTTGAAGGAGAAGAGAAATGAGCAAGAGAACATATCAGCCGAGCAACACCAGAAGAAAGAGAACCCACGGATTTCTGGTCCGCTCCAGGACCAGGAACGGGCAGGCCGTGCTGCGCCGCAGAAGAGCTAAGGGAAGAAAAAGATTAGCCGTCTAACATATCCCCCCTCGAATCGACTGAAGAGACGGCCCCAGTTTAGCTGTTGTTACGATCGGGGCCGTCGTTTTTTTTCAAAGAGTTTTCTTCTCTTTGTGCATGAGCGGGATGACGGCGGGGGGGCTTGGCGCCTTGGGCTGGCGGTGAGCAGAAAAATCGGTTCTTCCGTGCAGCGGAATCGGATCAAGCGCCTAGTGCGTGAGTTTTTCAGGCTCCACCAGCACGAAATCGCCCTGGACGCCGATATCGTTGTCGTGCCCAAGCGGGGTATTTGCGTTGAGTCCCTGGGGCTTGCGCAGGTCTGCGCGGAACTTGGCCCCTTGCTGGGCAGGATCGCCTGCAAGGACAGGCCCGCCACGGTTGACCGGAGTTAGCATGCGCCGTGCTTTCGTATCCCTTCTTACCCTGTATCAGTATCTGATATCTCCACTCTATTCTCCCTGTTGCCGTTTCACGCCTTCGTGTTCCGAATACGCCCGGCAGGCCGTCCTTTCTCACGGGATAGTGCGGGGCATGGGCCTCACCCTGCGCCGGCTGGTTCGCTGTCATCCCCTGTGCGCCGGAGGCTATGATCCGGTTCCTGTTCCTAACTTGTCAAAGCGAGAATGAAATCAATGGATAACAATAAACGTGTCATCCTTGCGGTGGTTTTGTCCCTGATGGTCCTTCTGACCTGGAATTATTTTTTCCCGCCCGTCACGCCGCTGGTCACCGATAACCAGACCGCGGCCGACCCCAACCAGACCGTGGCTAGCAGCACTGTGGCGCCGGGCCCGGCGCAAGCCCTTCCGGCCGCTCCGACCGTGCAGTTCACCCCTTCCAGCGGGGAGCGCCTGACCGTTGACACCCCCCTGTACCATGCGGTGATCAATTCCTCCGGCGGCGTGCTGGAGAGTTTTGTGCTCAAGGAGTACAAGGAAACCATCGCCCCGGATTCCAGGAATATCGACTTGGTCACGCCCCAGTCCGTGACCAAGGCCCCCCTGGGCCTGATCTGGAACACCCAGCCCTCATGGGCTCAGGGGCAGTGGGCCGTGCAGGGCGAAAGCCTCAGCCTGTCCGACGGCCAGTCCGGGACCATCCAGCTGACCGGAACCTTGGGCGGGGTGCAGATCGTGCGCGTCCTGTCGTTCTCGGCCGGCACCTACGAAATCAAGGAAGAGGTCAAGATCACCAACACCTCGCCGGCCCAGATCCAGGGCAACCTGGCCTTTTCCGTGTCCAGCGTCCCGCTCACGGCCGAAAGCGACAAGTACAACCTGACCAAGATCGCCTACATGGTTGGCACGTCGCTGACCGAGGAGGACAGCCAGAAGGATCTGCAGCTGGGCGTGGAATCAGGCACCCCGGCGCTGTGGGGCGGGATCGAAAGCAACTATTTCCTCCTGGCCCTGGTGCCGACTTCGGCGGACATGATCGTGCGGGCCAAGCTGGAGGACAACGTCTACAGGCTGACGGTCGCCGACCAGATGCTGCTGGATCCGGGCACCACCCAGCTGCGGACCTGTTCCTACTACCTGGGTCCCAAAACCCAGGGCGCCCTGGAGATCATGCCCAAGAACCTGAAGGCCAGCATCAACTACGGTTTTTTTGACATCATCGCCAAGCCCCTGAACCAGTTCCTGCATTTCCTGTACGGGTACGTGGGCAACTACGGCGTGGCCATCATCATCCTGACGGTCATCATCAAGGCTTTGTTCTGGCCCCTTTCGCACAAGAGCTACAAATCCATGGAGCAGATGAAGAAGCTCCAACCCATGATGGCCAAGATCCGCGAGAAGTACGCCGACGACCGTGAGAAGATGAATGCGGAAATCATGCAGCTGTACAAGACCTACAAGGTCAACCCAGCCGGCGGGTGCGTGCCCATGCTGCTGCAGATCCCCGTGTTTTTCGCCTTGTATCAGGCCCTGCTGGGGGCCATCGAGCTGCGGCACGCCTCGTTCATCACCCAACTGCCCTTCACGGACCTGGTCTGGCTGGCCGACCTCTCGGCCAAGGATCCCTACTATATCACCCCCCTGGTCATGGGCGCCACCATGTTCCTGCAGCAGCGCATGTCGCCGCCCATGGGCGATCCCATGCAGGCCAAGATCATGATGCTCATGCCCGTCATCTTCACCTTCCTTTTCCTGAACTTCCCTTCGGGTCTGGTCGTCTATTGGCTGGTCAACAACGTGCTGTCCATTGCCCAGCAGTGGCTGATGATCAGAAAGGCCAAGTAGGAGGACCCCCTCGCGCGGCCCCAGGGCGCGAGGATCGAAGGCATGGAAGCGTTCAAGGAGAAAGGGATGGATACATATAAGGAGTTTCGGGCCAAGACCGTGGATCAGGCCATTGCGGATGCATGCCGCTTTTTCGCCGTGGACCGGGATGCCCTGGAAATCGAGATTGTCAGCGGCGGTTCGACCGGTATCTTCGGGCTGGGCGCCAAGAAGGCCGCCATTCGGGCCAGGCGGAGACGGTCCACACCGACCTCCCCGGCCGCAGTCCCGGAAACAGCCGCAGCGGCGGTCCAGGACGCGGGGGACCTGCCCCTTGCGAAGATCGAAGAGGCAAGGGGTGTGGCGGACCTGCCCCCTGACGCCGAGGCAGTTCAGATGGAGGCCGAGGCGGAGTTCGAGGAGGACGAGGAGCCGAGGGTCGCCGCGGTCCTGTCCCAGGAGGAGCAGGGGCGTCTGGCCAGCGAGGTCCGGACCATCATGGCCGCGCTCCTGCGGCCCGTTTGTGCGGACCCCGTTCTGACCGTCGCGGTGAACGAAGACGTCGTGACCGTGCACATCGCGGACGAGGAGAATTCCGGGCTGATCATCGGCCGGGACGGCCAGACCATCACCGCGCTGCAGTACCTGGCCAACCGCATCGTGTCCAAGACCTGGCCCCAGAGTCCCCGCATCCAGCTCGATGCCGGGGACTACCGCCAGAAACAGGAGGAACAGCTTTTGGGCATGGCCCAGTTCCTGTCGGAAAAGGCAAAGAAATCCGGCAAGGTGCAGAGCACTCGGCCGCTGAGTTCCTTTCATCGCCGGGTCGTGCACATGGCCCTGCAGGACGACAAGGAAGTGCAGACCAGAAGCAAGGGGGAGGGTTCCAAGAAGCGGGTGCTGATCCTGCCGGTCAAGCGGGCCAAGTCCCCGGGCCGGTCTCCCCGAAGCGGGGGCTCTTCCCAGACCAGAGAATCCTGAAACCAGGGCGGTCTTCCTGTCCCGCCAGCATTTCAAGCCATGAATGACACCATCGTTGCCATAGCCACCCCCCCAGGCCAGGGCGCCATCGGCATTGTCCGCCTGAGCGGACCTGCCAGCCGGGACATCGCCCTGGCCCTTTTCCATTCCTCCCGTCCGCGCTTCGGCGGCCTGAAGCCCTACCACCTGCACCATGGCCGCATCCTCGGCCAGGGCGGGAGGTTTGTGGACGAGGTGCTGCTGGCCTGGATGCCTGGGCCGCGCTCCTTTACCGGGGAGGATGTGGCGGAGTTGCACTGTCACGGGGGTGGAACCGTGCTTCGGGAGGTGGTGGAGGAGTGTCTGGCCCGCGGGGCCAGGCTGGCCGGGCCAGGGGAGTTTTCCAAGCGGGCCTTTTTGAACGGGCGCGTGGATCTGACCCAGGCCGAGGCCATCATGGAGCTGGTGC
>JAAYCS010000047.1 GCA_012729655.1 Desulfovibrionales bacterium
TCCTTGCTCGTGGGTTTGCCGCTGGGCCTGCTCATGGGCTGGTTCACGACGGTGCGCGGCATGTTCCGCCCTCTCTTCGAACTGATCCGGCCTATTCCCCCCATTGCCTGGATTCCTTTGTGCATATTCTGGTTCGGAATCGGTCTCTGGGGAAAGGTCTTCATCATCTGGATCGCCGGCATCGTGCCCTGTGTCATCAACGCCTGGGTCGGAGTCAAGATGACCAATCCCACCCTCATTCAGATGGCCCGCACGTACGGTGCCAGCGACTGGCAGATATTCACCAAGATCTGCGTCCCTTCGGCCCTGCCTATGGTCTTCGGAGCCCTGCAAATCGCGCTGGTGTGCTGCTGGACCAACCTGGTTGGAGCCGAACTGCTGGCTGCTGACCAGGGCCTGGGATACCTCATCAGCATGGGCCGTCGTCTGGCCATGCCTGAAATGGTGGTGCTGGGTATGGTCACTGTCGGCCTGGGTGGATCATTGATCGGCGTCATTATCGATGTCTTGGAAAAACGCCTGCTGGCCGGGATCAGGAGATAATATAGATGAGCACGAGCACTGTCGCCAATGAAATTGTCCAAAATGTCCGGGAAAAGAAGGAATTCTCCCTGCTGGCCCTGATCCGCAACGAATATTTCCTCTACGTTGTCTCCAGCGTGGCTTTTGTGGCCATCTGGCACTGGGTCGCGGCCGAACAGATCCTTGGGAAATCTCTGGCCACACCCTATGCCGTCATAAAGGAACTCTACCGCCTGACATCCACCGAACTGGCCGGCCAAACACTTTGGGGGCACATCTGGGCCAGCACCCAACGCATCCTGATCGGATTCATCCTGGCCTCTCTCGTGGGCGTGCCCCTCGGGTTGTTCATGGCCCTTAACCGCACCGCCAACGCCATCATCAAACCCGTGTTCGATCTTTTCAAACCCATGCCCCCCATTGCCTGGGTTTCCATTGCCATTCTCTGGTTCGGAATCGGTGAAGCATCCAAAGTCTTCATCATCGTCATCGGCACCTTCGTGCCTTGCTTGCTCAACTCCTACAACGGCATTCGCCTTATCGAGCCGGAGCTGTACGATGTGGTGCGTTCATTGGGCGGCGAGTCCCGGGACGAAATTTTCCAGGTCAGCTTTCCAGCCGCTTTCCCGGCCATCTTCGCCGGATTGCAGATTTCCCTCAGTATCGGCTGGACCTGCGTGCTGGCCGCCGAACTGGTCAGCGCCAGATCCGGGTTGGGATGGATCATCGTGCAGGGCATGAAGCAAACCAAACCCGAAATGGTCATCGGCGGGATGCTGATCATTGCGCTGGTGGCGTGGCTTTCCTCCGAGGCCCTGGCTCACCTGGAAAAGCTTTTGTGCCCATGGAAACGCGAAATTGAAGGCTTGTGATGCATGCCTGGCAGACTGCACAATACCGTGATCGGAGCAATCAGAAACCGTAGGATGGTATGAGACAGGTGAAGGATAATATTGCAACACAAAAAGTTAAAATCTCCTGCGAAAATATTCGGAAAATATTCATCCAGAAGGGTGACCAGCAGGTCCATGTTCTGGAAAACATCTCCCTGGACGTGTACGAGAACGAATTCCTCGTCATCCTGGGGCCGGGTCAGAGCGGTAAAAGCACGCTTCTGCGCATCATTGCAGGCCTGGAAACCCCGACTGAAGGCAAGGCATTTCTGGATGACAAACCGATCGAAGGTCCTGGTCCAGATCGTGGACTTGTCTTCCAAAGCTACATGCTGTTCGCTTGGCGGACAGTGCTGGGCAACGTGGAAATGGGGCCAAAACTGTCCGGGGTACCCAGGGAAGAGCGCCGCAGGATTGCACAACACTATATTGATCTAGTCGGTTTGACCGGATTCGAGAAACATTATCCCCATCAGCTCAGTGGAGGAATGAAACAACGGGTGGGCATTGCCCGGGCCTATGCCAACAAGCCCCAGGTCATGCTGCTGGACGAGCCCTTCGGACAGCTGGATGCCCAGACCCGTCTCTTCATGGAGAAGGAAACCGAGCGTATCTGGCAGACCGACAAGCGCACCGTGATCTTTGTGACCAACAACATCGACGAGGCCATCATTCTCGGGGATCGAATCGTGACCATGGAGGGCAAACTGCCGGGACGCATGGGAATGCAGGTGTACAATGTGGATCTGGACAGGCCTCGTGAACCCACAGACATGGAGTTTCTCAAACTGCGGCATCAAATCACCGAAGCTTCGGAGCTGGTTTTGTAGGCGCAAGATTCCCAAAATTGCGACCTCCCACTTTACACAATCAACGATCGAGAGGTGCTTATGCGAAAGACAGTTGTCAGCCCAGATGCACCGCCCGCCGTCGGGCCGTACTCCCAAGCTGTGATCAGCAACGGCTTCGTTTTTACTTCAGGCCAGGTACCCCTGCATCCTGAGACAAAACAATTGTCCACAGACATCACCGATGCCACACGCCAGTGCTTTGCAAATCTCAAGGCGATTGTCGAAGCTGCAGGCGCCGGGATGGATACTGTTGTCAAGGTGACCATTTTTATTATTGATATGGGTCAATTTCCTGCCATCAACGAAGTCTATAAAACGATATTTAGCGAGCCGTATCCGTCCAGAAGCTGTGTCGCTGTGAGCGCGCTGCCATTAGGAGCAATGATAGAAATAGAACTGATTGCTGCACTCAAATAATATTATATTTAAGATTATCTTTATATGATTTTAATTACTGTATATGGTAAATTTTATGACAGAAACTGGAGCTGATATCACAGTAACATTGTTGCAAGCATTCGCTGATGCGTGGAATCGCCACGACATTGAAGCGATTATGTCATTCATGGCTGAGGACTGTGCGTTTGAATCCTCCGCAGGTCCGGATGCTTGCGGCAAGAGATATGAAGGTTCTGAGGCTGTGCGGGCAGGATTCACAGAAGCATGGGCAACCTATCCTGATGCACAGTGGAGAAATGCGCGGCATTTTGTTTCCGGGAATATGGGCGTGTCGGAGTGGACGTTCACCGGAACACGATCTGACGGGAACCGTATCGAAGTCAATGGCTGCGACTTGTTGACCTTCCGGAAGGGCAAGATCATACTCAAGAATTCTTTCCGCAAAAACCGCCCTCTTCTCGGGACAGCAACATGCTGAAACAGGGGCTGTAAACGCAACGCCGCTGAGGCAAGGGACATCAGAACTCTATGTTTTCTGGCCGGGGACTGGCATCTGCATGGCGACATGGCGGCAGCGGAAAGTCTTGTCGCCTGTCTCAACAGGACCTGTGCCCCGCAACATTTCCCGGAAAAGAACATAAACCCGATGGAGTCAGGGACTTCTCCATTCTGAAAGCATCCCACGGGTGGCCTGTTTCGAGACATGTCTCACGGGGGGAGGCTGGCAGGAGATCTCGCCGATGGAACTGAACGGAACTGCCCTGAATTCAGAATGGCCCGTCGTCCGATTTACCGGCCATCCAGGACTCGCATCGCTGCACGGCCTCGACTTCGGTGTCAGACCAGCGTCTGGGGTCCTCATCGTGCCAGATCCACCATGCATCAGAAGTTTTGTCCGCCACGCCGTCGATGACCTCGCAGAGCAGCTCCCGCCCCAGACTGACGGTGACGCCCAAGGCGGGCCGGAACTCTTTCTCGATGGCAATGGCCCTCCGGACTGCGTCGCCAATGCTGCCGTAGAATTCCTCGATGCCTTTGATGTGTTCAATAGTGTAATTAACCATGTTTTTTCATAAACCTTTTCTCGTTATTGATCAAGAATGGTGAACGAAGCGTAGGGACTCTCTTTGTCAAATCCAGGGAGATCTGCCCTCCTCCATGGTTTCAGCATAAACCGAATCGTGCCCATTTCTTCGAGATCGTGTACCTCTTCAGGGAGCAGACCGTATGCACATCTTCAGCTCGTGCAAAAAACCAGCCTGGCCGTGCAGCATGGGATTGTTGGACACGCCGTGCCTGCTTCTTGACGAAAAGCGGATGAACCTGAATATCTCCCGCCTGCGCGACCGCCTGCTCTCCGCCGGAGTCGGTTTCCGCCCGCATCTCAAAACCGCCAAGTCCATTGAGGTGTCCCGCAGGATGATGCCGACGCCCCATGGACCAGCCACGGTCTCCACCCTGCGCGAGGCCGAAGAGCTGGCAGATCATGGCGTGACGGACATCACCTATGCCGTGGGCATAGCCCCGGACAGACTGCCAAGGGTGCAGACACTCCGCAGCCGAGGGGTGGATCTCAGTATCCTTCTGGACAGCGTGGAACAGGCTGCCGCAGTGGCGGCTGTTTCTGACCCGGCAGATCCCGTACCAGTGCTGATAGAGCTGGATTGCGATGGCCATCGGTCCGGGGTAAAACCCGACGACACATCCCTCCTCGTGTCTATCGCGCGCACGCTGACCCCGGCGGCGCAACTGCGCGGAGTCCTGACCCATGCAGGGGAGAGCTACGAGGCCAAGGGGAGAGCGGCCCTCATCGCGGCGGCAGAGCAGGAACGTATGGCCGCTGTCATGGCTGCAGAAAGCCTGCGCGCGGCCGGTTGGGCCTGCCCGGTGGTCAGCGTGGGCTCGACGCCCACGGCCCTCTCTGCGTCCAGTTATGCCGGAGTATCGGAAGTCCGGGCCGGGGTGTATGTATTTTTCGACCTGGTGCAGGCCGGAATCGGAGTCTGCACGGTGGACGACATCGCCCTTTCCGTGCTGACCACGGTCATCGGCCACCAGCACGCAAAAGGCTGGACCCTGGTCGATGCAGGCTGGACCGCGCTATCCAGCGACAGGGGCACAGCGACCCAGGCCGTGGACCAGGGCTATGGCGTGGTCTGCGATGAATCAGGGAGCCCCATCCCGGACCTCATCGTCATCGCTGTCAACCAGGAACATGGCATTGTGGCCCGACGCCCGGGCGCTGCTGGCGATAGTCCCCACCTGCCGGTGGGAAAAAAACTGCGGATCCTTCCCAGCCATGCATGCGCAACGGCCACGCAACACAGATGCTATCATGTCATCGGCACCGGCGGAAACGACGTGACGGAAGTCTGGCCGCGTTTTTCCGGCTGGTGATACGGAGGAATACCATGCAGTTTGTCAGTGAGGAAGTCGCCGCCCAAGTTGTGTCCGTGGCCGACGCCATTGAGGCCATCGACGCCATGTTCCGCGAATACGGGCAAGGCCTGGCCGAGGTTTTCCCGGTCGTACAAGGGCATGGCCCTGATCCCGGAACATCGTTCAGCATCAAGAGCGGCTTGATCCAAGGCAGCCGGAAGGTGGGCCTCAAGGTCGGCAGCTACTGGCCGGACAATCGCGCCCAAGGCCTCAAGGCCCACGCGTCCACCACGTTGCTGCTTGATCCGGAAACAGGATTCCCCAAAGCCCTTGTGTCCGCGTCGCACCTGACTTCGCTGCGCACGGCCGCATCGGATGCCGTGGCCGTCCGCCTGTTGGCCCGAACCGATAGCCGCACCCTGGCTCTTCTGGGTGCGGGACACCAAGCCTGGTTCGAGTTGTTGGCCATCCGCGAGGTCCGCCCCATAGACCGGGTATTGGTGGCAAACCGGTCGACCCTGGCTGGAGAGGCATTCGCCAGGCGGATCCGTGCAGAGCTCGACCTCCCAGCCGAGGCAGTCCCAGTGCGGGAGGCTGTCTCTGCGGCTGATATCATCGCCACGGTCACCGCTGCCCGCGAACCCCTTTTCAGGGCGGAATGGGTCCGGCCGGGGACACATGTCTCGGCCATGGGCGCCGATCAGGTAGGCAAGCAGGAACTAGACTCGAACCTGACAGCCTCGGCCTCTCTTTTTGCCGACGTGGTCCAGCAGTCGGTTTCCATCGGGGAATACCAGACCGCCTTCAAGGAGGGTCGCATCGGGATGGACCGCATCACGCCCATCGGTGCGGTGCTGAACGGAGCCCCAGGGCGCACCTCCGATGCGCAGATCACCGTGTACGACAGTTCAGGCATGGCGTTACAGGATATCGCCATCTGCTCCCTTGCCCTCTCCAAAGCCGCCGAGAAGGGGCTTGTGCTGACCGTGTGAGGGTCTGTCCTGGCTTGCGGGAGGCATTGAGTTCTTGCTGCATTTTTCCTTCAGGGATAAGAATCGGTCCATGTTCAGTACATCTGCGCCAAGTACACCTGCCCGACGCGTACAGGCCTCCTTCCCCACCTTTTGGAGCCGACCATGAAACTGATCCTCCTCGACGAGGCAGCGACCAACGGTCTGCTCCACACCAAGCAGGCCCAGGCCATGTGCCAGGTCCTCTGCCAACGGGAACGGACCCTGGGATTGGCACCCGACCCCACTGCAGGAGGCAGCGCGTGAAATTCATGATTTCGCAGATGACGGCGCTGGTCAATCAGGCCAGGCACCGCAGCAATACCCGGCTGATGTCGCGTTTCCTCCTTGTACTGCTGGGATTTTTCATCGTTTTCAGCACACTGTTCCATTTTCTCATGCTCTACGAGGGCCAACGCCATTCCTGGCTGACGGGCTTCTACTGGACCCTGACGGTCATGACCACCCTCGGCTTCGGCGACATCACCTTCACCACGGATCTGGGCCGCCTGTTTTCCATCATCGTGCTGTTGAGCGGACTCATCTTTCTGCTCATCGTGCTGCCCTTCACCTTCATCCAATTTTTCTATGCCCCCTGGCTGGAGGAACAGAACAAGGCCAGAGCGCCCCGTGCTGTCCCCGAGACCATGTCCGGGCACGTCATCCTGACCCATTTCGACGCAGTCGCTCTCAATCTGGTGGAGAAGCTGAATCAGTACAATATTCCTTACGTGGTGCTCATTCCTGATTTGCAGCAGGCCCTGAACCTGCATGAAACAGGACTGCGTGTCGTGGTCGGCGAGCTCGACGATCCCGAGACGTACCGCCGACTGCGGGTGGATGCGGCGGCCATGGTCGTGGTCATGAACGACGATGTGGTCAGCACCAACATCATTTTCACCATCCGGGAAGTTTCGGACAGCGTGGTCACGGTCACCAACGCTGATCAGGAAGATTCCCTGGACATCCTGAAGCTGGCCGGCAGCACCCATACGTTCCAGTTCACCAAAATGCTGGGCCAGGTCCTGGCCCGGAGGGTACTGGGGCTGCGCATGGAGGCCAACGTCATCGGTAAATTCGATGAACTGCTCATTGCCGAGGCCCCGGCCATGCGTTCCCCGCTGCAGGACAGGACCCTGGCTGAAACGAGGCTGCGCCAGCTGACCGGTGTCAATGTGGTGGGCCTGTGGGAACAGGGCCGGTTTCAGCTGCCCTCCCCGTCCACCCGCATCGAGGCGTCCACAGTCCTGGTCCTGGCTGGGTCCGAGATGCAACTGGAGGAATTTGATCAGCTCATGGGGGCTGCCCGACCAGACGGCCAATCTTCAGGACCGGTCCTGGTCCTGGGTGGGGGCAGGGTCGGCATGTCCGTAGCCTCGACCCTGGGGCGCATGAACATCGACTACCGCGTGGTGGAAAAGAAAGCGACCCGCACCCACGATGATGCACGAATCATCCAGGGCAGCGCCGCGGACCTGGACGTGCTGATCCAAGCCGGCATCAACGAAACGCCTTCAATCATCATCACCACCCATGACGACGACCTGAACATCTTCCTCACCATCTACTGCCGCCGGCTGAGGCCAGACGCGCAGATCATCAGCCGGGCCAGTCTGGATCGCAACATCAACACCCTGCACCGGGCCGGAGCCAATCTGGTCATGTCTTTTTCCTCTCTCTGCACCACGACTATTCTCAATCTGCTGCGCCCAGAGAAACTGCTCATGATCTCCGAAGGCTTGAACATCTTCCGATCCATTCCCGGCCAATCCATCCTGGGCAAATCCCTGCAGGACCAGCGCATCCGCGAGGACACGGGATGCAGTATCATCGCCATCAAACGGGAAGAACGGATGATCATCAACCCTGACCCATCCACCATCCCTCTTCCGGGTGACGAACTGATCCTCATCGGCACTGCTGAGGCCGAACGCAAGTTTGCCGAAAGCTACCAGTCGGCCTGAACCGGCTCCTGGCCGACCACAACATCGCCTCGGTCCCATTCACGAAAACAAGAAACCGTCTCCGATCTTTCCGGAGACGGTTTCTGAAGCACCTGTTGGGACAGGTTCAGCGGTTGCTGTACACCTTGCTGCCCGGGGACACATCGTCCACCACCCAGACATTGCCCCCGATGACCGCCCCCTGGCCAATGGTGATGCGGCCCAGGATGGTCGCCCCGGAATAGATGGTCACATTGTCTTCGACGATGGGGTGGCGGGGAATGCCTTTGACCAAGTGCCCGTTCTCGCCCTTGGGGAAGCTTTTGGCCCCCAGCGTCACCCCTTGGTACAGCCGGACATTCCTGCCGATGATACAGGTCTCGCCAATGACCGTGCCCGTACCGTGGTCGATGAAGAAGGATTCACCGATGGTGGCTCCGGGGTGGATGTCGATGCCTGTTTCGGAATGGGCCATCTCTGCGATGATGCGCGGGATGAGCGGCACACCCAGCTCGTGGAGTTCGTGGGCGATGCGGTGGTTGGTCATGGCGCGGATGGAAGGGTAGCAGAAAATCGTTTCACCTGGATTCTTGGCCGCAGGGTCCCCCGCGAACGCTGCCTGCACGTCTGTGGCCAACAGATGCCTTACGCGGGGAAGGGTCAGCAGGAAATTGTTGGCCACACGCTCGGCCCGCTCCGTGCAGTCCATGGAACAGGACTGCACGTCCTTTTCGCAGGCAAAGCAGAACCCACGTTCCACCTGCCGGGTCAATTCGCGCCGGACCTTCTCCAGCTTTGACCCGACGAAATAAGCCATATTCTGCGGAGTGATGAAAGGCTCCTTGAAGAATCCCGGAAAGAGCACGGATCTGAGCCGCTCTACGATGTCGTGCAGCAGTTCAATGGAGGGCATGGGTGACCCAAAGGAGGGCTGATGATAGACCCCCTGATAGGATTCGGGCGCGCAGAGCTGCTCCACGACCTCCCCAATGACACTGTCGGTTTTGAGATATTTGGCCATGTTCAACCTTGTGAGGCAAAAAGTTCAGTTGAGAGGTAGCGCTCACCCGTGTCACAGATGATGGCGGCGATGAGCCTGCCTTCCATTGCTGGTTCACACGCCAGCTGCAGGGCGGCCCAGACATTGGCGCCGGAGGAGATGCCGCACAGGATGCCTTCCTCCCGGGCCAGTCTTCTGGACGTGACCATGGCGTCCTCATTGGTCACCTGAACCACGCGGTCCACAACACTGCGGTCCAGGACCTGAGGAACAAAATTGGGACCGATTCCCTGAATTTTATGTGGTCCCGGCGCACCTCCACTCAGAAGCGGGGAGGCCGCAGGCTCCACGGCAACGGTCAGAAAGCCGGGCTTTCGGCGTTTCAAGGCCCGGCCTACCCCAGTGATGGTCCCACCCGTGCCCACGCCTGCAACCAGGACGTCGATGCGGCCTTCGGTATCCTGCCAGAGCTCCTGGGCAGTGGTCCGTTCATGCATGGCGGGGTTGGCCGGATTGACGAACTGGCCAGGCATGAGGGCGTTGTCATGAGAGGACAGGATTTTCTCCGCCTCGGCCACGGCCCCGGCCATGCCCCTGGCCGCCGGGGTCAGCACCAGTTCCGCTCCAAGGGCAGCAAGGAGCATACGCCGCTCCACGCTCATGGACTCGGGCATGGTCAGGATGAGGCGGTATCCGCGCACAGCGCAGACAAAGGCCAGACCCACGCCGGTGTTGCCGCTGGTCGGCTCCACAACAACTGTTCCCGGCCGCAATCGGCCTTCACGTTCGGCCTCGTCGATCATGTTCAGGGCAATGCGGTCCTTGACCGAGGACAGTGGATTGAAGAATTCGAGTTTGAGCACGACCTCCGCCACACAATCCTGAGCCAGACGATTGAGACGGACCAGAGGTGTGTTGCCGACCAGTTCGGTCATGGAGTTCGCGATATTCATTTCTCCCCCTTTCGGAATGCGCATTGCCAAGGCCATGGCCCATGCCTTGGCGGAAGTCCAGCCTCAAGAACCCGGCCGGAGCCGGGTCTGGTGGTCGGAAAAGGGATTTCGTTATTCCAAGTCCCTGGTGATGAAATCCAGGGACATCAAGGCGTCTTTCAGTCGTTTGCCAGGGGAAAACTTGACCTTGCGCCTGGTTAAGAATTCCTGCTCCTGACCCGGCTGGGGGTGACGCTCCCTGCGTGACGGCCGGTCAACCACGGCCATGGTCCCGATGCCCGGCAGGGTGATCTTGTCCCCGCTGCTCAGGGACTCGGTCAGGCTTTCCATCAAAGCGTCCACAATGCGTGACGCTTCCGTCGCGGAGTACCCCATTTCCGCTTGCAGCCGTTCCACCAGATCGTTCTTGTCCATGTACGCCTCGATTTGTGCAAAAGAAGAAATGAATTCTGTATGTTCGGACATATAGACAAGAGAGCCCCTTTGGTAAAGAGTCATAATCACGGCAGCGCACCGTTCCCTGACACGTTTTGGCCACTGCGAACGCCACGGGAAACACCTCGACCCTCCCAGCCCCGGAGAACAGCCATGCACGCTCCCCTTGTGAAAGAACACGACGCCTGCGCCATCATCGCCTTCGTGGACAAGCGAGGCCGGGCCAGCCACGCCAATATCGTCAAAACCATCGACGCCTTGAAAAAAATGGCCCACAGGTCAGGCGACATCAACAGCGAAGGCGACGGGTGCGGCGTGCTGACGGACATTCCCCGGGCTGTCTGGGCGGAACGTCTGCCCGCGGCAGGACTCAGCCGCCACTTGAGCGACAGCAAGGGATTTTGTGTCGGTCATTGTTTTCTTCCCGGAGACACTGCCCGTGCATCGGCCATCAAACTGCAGGCCCGTGCCCTGATGGCCGAGGCCGGACTGGAGATCCTGCTGGAAAAGGACGATCAGATGCACGTCCCGGAACTGGGCCCCATGGCCAGGGCCGAGGCCCCTCTCTTCTGGCAGATCGCCGGACTGGTCCACGACGAAACTCGGCAGGAAAGAGCCAGGCGTCTTTTCACCATACAAATGGGGATGGAACGGACCATCCCGGACCTGCATGTCTGCTCCCTCAGTCTGGACAGCGTCATCTACAAGCTGCGCGGAACCCCAGACCTTCTGGCCCGCGTCTATCCCGAGCTCCGAGATCCCCGGACCAAGTCCGTCCTCACATTGGGCCACAGCCGTTACTCCACCAACACCTTGCCAACGGCCCAGCGCGCCCAGCCTTTTTCCCTGCTGGGGCACAACGGGGAAATCAACACCATTGAAAAGCTGCGCAGCTCTGCCAGGGCCTTGGGCATCGAGCCCACGCCCGGAGGAAGCGACTCCCAGGACCTCAACCGCATCTTGGAAGGCCTCGTGCACGTCCATGGTCTTGATTTCATGGAGGCGCTGGAGATGACCTTTCCGGCCATTCACTCCGAGGTCGAACGCATGCCTGTGTCCCTGCAGCGCATGTACGCCATGTACCGCTGGTTTTTTCCGCCATCTGCTCAAGGTCCGGCCGCCGTGGTCTGCCGTTTCGGGGACACGTGCATGGGGAGCGTGGACGCCTTGGGCCTGCGGCCCCTGTGGTTTGGCGAGAGCGATTACGACTTCTTCCTTTCCTCTGAAAAAGGCGTGGTCAATCTGGAAAACACCGTTCAGGATCCCCGGCCCCTGGCCCCTGGCGAAAAAATCGCCATTTTGTCCGGCCCGGGCAGACAGGCCGAGGTGCTTGATTATTGCGGGATCCAGGAACGATTGGTCCGTCATTTCGGTCAGGGTCGACTCAGGGGGCTGTCCGGCAACCTGCATGCCGAGATTCCCGATCCCATCCTGGCCTGCTCCGATGAAGCCTGCCGTGACCTGCGCCGCTTCTTCAGCGGGCGGCCAATCCTTGATCTGGGCGGGACATCCTCCTCGGGCCTTTTGGCCTCGTTTGGCTGGCATAAATACGACCAGGACATGCGCCGCCATGTGGCAGCCACGGGCAAAGGCCCCATCGGCTCCATGGGGTATCAGGGACCTTTGGCCTGTTTGGCGGAGCAGAGCCTTTCCAACATTTCGGATTTCTTCAAGGAAATGGTGGCTGTGGTCACCAATCCGGCCATTGACCACGAACGCGAGGCCGAGCATTTCTCCACCGCCGTGATCCTGGGAGATCGGCCGGACAGCCGACCCAGTCCCGTGGCCCTGCGTCTGGAGACGCCCATCCTGCTCGGCGGCGAATTCTCCCCTGCCCTGTCCTCCCTGGACATTCTGTCCCTCTGCCGGGAGCACGGCACCCACACCCTGGAACAAGTCCTGGACTTCTTCACGGCCCAGCAACACGACCCGGGCCGCATCGCCATCCTTGATGCGACCTTTGTTCCGGACCAGGGCTTGGTCTCCCGTCTCCGCCAGCTGGAGGCGGAAGTCGGACGATCCATCCAGGAGGGAGCAGCCCTGGTGGTCCTCGACGACTGTGCAAGCTTCGTCGATGGCCGTGTCTTTATCGATCCCGGCCTGGCCGTGGCGTGGCTGGCCCGTGCCGCAGAAAAAGGGCGGCTTCCCCGCCTGCCCTCCGTCATCGTGCGCAGCGGTGCCATCCGCAACCTGCACGACATCATGTTCCTCCTCGGTCTGGGGGCTGCAGCAGTGAATCCGTACATGCTCTGGAAACAGGCCTATGCCCAGGCCGAAAGCGCCGACAGGCTCTACAGGACCCTGTCCAACACCCTCATGGCCTTGCAGACCGGGGTGGAGAAGGTCATGTCCACCA
>JAAYCS010000048.1 GCA_012729655.1 Desulfovibrionales bacterium
ATGAAACATGGTAGCCATGGCAAACTGGAGCCTGGATAACATGAGCACATCCATAGGTTTCTCCTTCAGTCGTTTGCGGGTGCTTGGCCCGTAATCCGGGATATGGCCTCGTCGGCCAGGGTTGCGGGGGTGAGTTCCAGAACCTGCCTGTCACGGTACAGCTCCAGGGGCGTGGCGTCGTTGCGGAACTCCTCCAGGTGGGGCAGGGAGGATTTGAGGCCGAGCATCCCGCAGGCCCAGGCAGAGAATCCGCGGATGACCGGGTCACAATCGTTCAGAGCGCAGAGCAGATCAGCTTCTGCCTTGGCAGCCAGATCCGGGCGGATCTGGGCCAAACGCCCCACCCCCCAAATCGCCCCCCGGCGCAGGGGGGCGTGTTCGAGATAGCAGTCGGGGCGGCAATGATCCTCGTGGATATAGGCCAACAGGTGATTGTGGAACTCCGTGGCCATGAGGGGGCTTTGGCAGACAATCTCGGCCATGGCTTCGGGTGCGCCCCACCCGATACCTCCGGATTCGTCATTGAGGCTCCAGATGAAACGGCGCATGACGATACGCGCTTTTTCCGGTGTCGTGGCGGCCATGGCGCTGACCACGACGCCAAAGGCGGTGACCGCATGCCAGCGCACCAGGGATGATGCATTGCACAGGGCGGAAAAGAGCGGGGCCACGGCCTGCTGGCCAAGGCCGGCCAGCCGGGGCAGTTCCTCTTCCCATCCCTCGTCAGCCAGGATGGAGAGGATGCGCCGCTTGAGTTCCCTGCCGCCCTTCATGTGCAATCTCAGGCGTCGGCAGCCACTTTGGCCTTGATGGCCATAGCCACCTGACGGCCAAGGTCCTTGCATTCTGCCAACTTGGCGTGGTCTGGCACGTTCTTGGACTTTACTCCCGGCTCGATAACCTCGATTTTGGCCGACTTGAGCCAGTCGTTCAGGATGTTGAGCGATTCTCCGCTCCAGCCAAAGGAGGCGAAGGCCGCACCGACTCGTCCCACTGGCCGCAACCCTTTCATGTAGGTCAGGAAATCGGCCACCAGGGGCAGGATGCCGTTATTGTGGGTCGGCGAGCCGCAGATGATGCCCGTGGCATCGGCCAGTTCGCCCATGACGTCGCTGTGGTGGTACTGCTTGAGGTGCATGATCTTCACGGCGACCCCTTCCTCCATGAGACCCTCGGCAATGGCCTTGGCCATCTTTTCCGTGGAGTGCCACATGGTGTCGTAGACGATAACCGCCTTGGCATTGGGTTTCTGTGTGGCATAGTCACGATAGGCCTGCAGGATGAGCGGCACGTTGGAGCGCCAGATGATGCCGTGATCCGGGGCGATCATGTCGATCTGAAGGCCGAGCTTCTCGACCTCGTCGAGGACAGCAGTGACCCGCTGGGAATAGGGCAGCACGATGTTGTGGTAGTAGTGGGAGCTGGCGGCCATGAGCATGGCCAGATCGATCTCGTCGTCAAAGCGCTCGCTGGAGGCGATGTTCTGGCCAAAGGCATCGTTGGAGATGAGAAGCCTGTCCTCGGGGATGTACGAGAACATGGAGTCCGGCCAGTGCAGCATCCGCGTTTCCAGAAACTGCACCGTGCGCTTGCCCAGGCTTATGGAGTCCCCCGTCTGGACCGGGTGATACGGCCAGTCGGGCTGGTGGAAATGGTCCAGGAGCATGCGGTGCCCCATCTTGGAGCAGAAGACCTTCTCCGGGCGGATCTTTTCCATCAGAAACGGCATGGCCCCGGCATGGTCCGGTTCGATGTGGTTGCAGACAATGTAGTCGATCTTTTCCAGCGGGATGATGGACCTGACCTGGTGGTAGAGGTCCATCTGGAATTTGGCCGGTACCGAGTCGAACAGGGTGATCTTGTCGTCAATGACGAGATAGGCGTTGTAGGTCGTGCCTTGGGGGGACTTGGAATATCCGTGGAAGTCGTGGATGTTCCAGTCCACAATTCCGACCCAGTAGATGTCTTTCTTGATTTCGGTGACAGGCATGGTGCGTGGTCCTTCAATGTGATGCCCCCTCCGGGGTGGAGGGGGATGTTGCGTTCAATCTCTTCCAGCCGTTCATCCCGGCTGGACAGGGAAGATCAGTTCTCCTTGGCGAAATCGGCCTTGCCAGCCCCGCAGACCGGGCAGGACCAATCGTCGGGGATGTCCTCGAATTTCGTTCCAGGTGCGATCCCGCCATCCGGATCGCCTACCGCCGGATCGTACACATAGCCGCAGAGAGTGCATACATATTTGTCCATGGCGTGAGTCTCCTCAGTTTTGGTTTTTCCATTGTCCGTGCAGATTGCAATATTCCCTGGCAGTGACCTTCTCGGCCTGGATGCAAAATTCCGCTTCCGGTGCCTGGCCGGGGTTCAGGTACTGCCGATAGACCTTGCCGTCGGCGACGAGTTCGATCCATTCGATATAGTGGGCATCCAGCATGGGATGGGGCACATCGCCGACCACTACCTTGTAGCCTGTCGCCGTCTTATGGATGACCGGGACATGTTTTTCCCTGGCTGCGTCCACGGTTCCCTCGGCCTGGAGCTGCATGTCTTCCCCGCAACAAACCAGGGTGCCACCTCCACCGTGGAGAACTTCGACGATATTGCCGCAAAGGGCGCATTTGTACACTTCAAGCCGTTGAGCCATTGTTCACTCCTTGAACGTTTTGCTGATGAATTTCCAGTCGACAGATAACAGGGAACGGCGCGCTGTTCCAGTCATTATTCGACTGGCCGCAGGCGCATTCCCGTGCGATGGGCTTACTGTTCAGGTTGCTGGCGGGCCTGGCAGTGGGGACAGATGCCCGAAAATTCCAGGATAAAACCCGTGACCTGGAAATCGGAGTGCAGTCCCTTCTCGATGCCGGAAATATCCGGCGCGTCGTAAATGTCTCCGACCTTGCCGCAGACTTCGCACCGGATGTGATGGTGGGGTGAGGTGTCCCCGTCAAACCGCTTCTGCCCGGCCGCGTTCTCCAGTTTGCGGACCAGCCCCAGGGAACTCAGAACCTCGAGATTGCGATACACAGTGCCCAGGCTGATGCGCGGCATTTTCTGCCGGACCAAGCCGTAGACTTCGTCGGCAGTCGGATGGGTGCTGACGGACTGGAGTTCCTCCAGGATGATTCTGCGCTGGTTGGTGAGGCGCATGTCTTTGCCCAAAAATTCTTTCATGATCGTGTCCTCGTCAAAATTTGATAACCATTACTAATTGAGCAAAGCACAAAGGTCAAGAAAAAGAAGTCGTTCTGGACGATTCCGGAAGGGCACTGACCAAGTCGATCAATTTGGCAGGGGATATTTCAGCCATGCATGCGTTGTCGAGGGGGCAGACATTCTGGCCGTGCAGGGAACATGGAGCCTTGGGGCAGGGGCTTTGGTACACGATGTCCGCCGGCCCGGTGGGAAAAAAACCCCATTCCTGGGTGGTCGGACCGAACAGGGCCACGACAGGGGTGCCCACGGCCGCGGCCAGGTGCATGGGGCCCGAATCCCCGGTGATCAGACCGCGACAGAGGGACAGCAGGGCCGATGTGGTCCGCAGGTCCGTGGAGTTGGTCAGATCCAGGGGCCAATCAGGGAGAAGGGGGATTGGGTTGCGACCCAGAACGATGATTTCATGCCCCATGTCCGCCAGGGTCCGGATCATGTTCGTCCAGACCTGTGGGCGAGGGGTCTTGGCCGGATGGGTGGCGTAGGGGTGAATGGCGATGGGGTCTTGCAGACCAAGGGCGTTCAGCCGCAAACGGGCCTGGATGATTTCGTTCTCGCGCAGGACAATCTGAGGTCGCAAGGCGCTCTTTTCCGGAGCGTCGTTCTGCAGGGCCAGGCTGTAGCGCTGTGGCACATTGTAGCGGTTCAGGCGCCTGGAAAAAAAAGGATGGTGCGTGGCCAGGAAAAGTCGTCTGCTGAAGGAGAATTTGGGGTAGGCGCGGGTTGGGCCGGGCCAGAGCAGGCGCAGGGCTCTCGTGCGCAGGGTGCCGTGCAGGTCGATGAACGGCATGCGTCCGTATGCCGTGGCCAGAGACCTGCAGAGCCGGATCCAGGCCAGCCCGCGAAGGTCTTTTTCCTCGACGGTGATGACGCTGCGGACCGCCGGGTGGTTGTCGAAGACCGGGGCCAAGGCCGGTCTGGTCAGGATATGGAAACTCAGACCGAAATGATCCTGCCAGTGGCGGAGCACACCGGTGGTCAGGATGGCGTCTCCCAGGGCGCTCAGGCGAATGGTCAGACATTCCTGGTTGGCGAGGGTTGCGGGCACGAATGCTCCTTATCTTGAAGGGCCCAGCTCGGCATAGACGTCCATGAGTCGGGCCGAAGTGCGGGATGGCTGAAATTTTTCCGCCTGGGCCAGTCCGCGGGCGATCATTGACTGGCGCAGGGATTGGTCGCCCATGACCCGATCGATGGTCTTGGCCAGCTCGGTCACATCGCCTGGAGTGGTGTACAGGGCAGCGTCGCCTCCTGGTTCGGTGAAGCATGATCCGGTGGAGGTGATGACCGGGACCCGGCTGTGCAGGGCTTCCAGGATGGGGATGCCGAACCCTTCGCCCACGGACGGATACACAAAGACCGTGGCCATCCGGTACAAGGCGGCGAGGGCCTCGTCCTGAACGCGTCCCGCAAAGCGAGTCCAGGCTTCAAGGCCAAGAGCTCTGACCTGCGCCCGCAGGGATTCTTCCAGAGGCCCCGTGCCGACGATGACAAGCCCTGGACGGCTGGAGGCCGGGATCTCAGCCAGGGCGGCGACCAGGGTCTGGACACCCTTGCGGGCAACGAGGGAGCCGACGAACAGGACATAGTCCCCTGGCAATGCATGGGTCCGGCGCACACGATCCAACTCGGCCCTGTCAATGGGTCGCGAGAAGATCTCCGCGCAACTCTGGTATGCCACCCGGATGCGCTCCCAGGGGATGCCGAAAAGGTTGTGCACATCCTCGGCGGTTTTCTGGCTGATGGCCACGACGAGATCGGCCCTTTGGCAGCTGACTTTGTATTTGAGGGCATAGATGTGGCGGTCCAGCCAGGGATAGAGATGCGGGTGCGTCAGGAAGAGCAGGTCGTGCATGCTGACCACGGTCCTGGTGCGTCGGGCAAAACGGGTCAGGGGCAGTTCGTGGGACAGACCATGGAATATGTCGAGGCTGTCCGCCTCTGCGGCCCGGGGAATACCGAAGGTCCTCCACAGGGCTGGCACGACGCGTCCCAGAGGGCATGCTTCATGCACAACGAGGTCTGCCTTGGCGGAAATTGTGCAGGATCCTTCGCTCCCACGCGCGTTGTAGAGGATGTAACGGTGCTGCGGATAATGGAGGGCCAGCCCGAGGACGGTGCTGCGTGCGTAGTTGCCAAGGCCCGTGGGGTTGTGGAAGAAGCGCTTGGCGTCAAATCCGATGTGCATGCACATGTTCCTTTCGTTGCACAAGAAGGGTCAGATAGGCGGCCAGGTCACTGGCCTGCCAGGCCGGCCAGCCTGGGCGGGCGGGACAGCGCTGGACCTCCCCGTCCAGGGGAGGCAGGCCCAAGGCCAGCGCCTCCTTTGGCCCATACCCTGTCATGACCAGGACCGTTTCGGCGCAGCCGATGGCATGTCCGAAGCGGATGTCGGCGACCTTGTCCCCGACCATGACGGTGCTTTCCCCGCGCAGGTTGTGTGCCTGGACCAGCCTGCGCCACAGGCCCGGGCGGGGCTTGCGGCAGTCGCAGTCCGCCTCAGGTCCGTGGGGGCAAAAAACACTGTCCTGCAGGGACAGGCCCTCCGCCTGAAGCAATTCCTGCAGGCGGGCGTGGACGCTGCGATACTCCTCCAGGGTGAGGAGGCCTCGGCCAATCCCGCTCTGGTTGCTGACCAGGAAAAAGCGGCAGCCGAGGTGTGCAAGGCGGCGCCAGGGGGCCGCGATGCGGGTCGCGAGGCAGACCTGGTCCGGGTCGCGAAGATAGTGCCGTTCCTCGATGAGGGTCCCGTCTCGGTCCAGCAGGATGGTGTCGATGTCCTTCATGTCCGTGTTCCCAGCAGGAGGGGAAAGTGCTTTTTTGATCGGATAGGCGGCCCAGGTCAAGGCGGGAGTGGGCGGTGCAGGGATGCGGGAGGGATTATGCAAAATTTGCCTGACGAAATTGTTGACGAAACAGTTCAGGTTGTGGATATGCGCGAGCGGGCGCACGTCTCGGGGTGACAGGGGGTGGCGGTCCGTGCTAACATACGCCACGCAGAAAACGGAGAGTGCATGACAAACGCAAAGAATCAGAAGTGGGTTTATTTGGCTGCGGTCCTTTTGGTCGGAGCCGGGGTGGGCTACCTTCTCTTCAGTGGCCTTTCCCAGAATTCCGTGTATTTCTTGAATGTTTCTGAAGCGCTGGCCATGCCGGCGGAAAAGCTTGCCCAGGCCCGTCTTTTTGGTTCCGTGGCCGGGGAGAATATCGTTCCGGATCCTGCATCCTTGGGTGTCTCCTTCACGGCTCAGGACAAGGACGATCCCGCCAAGACAATCCGGGTGCACTACCGCGGCGCTGTCCCTGACACGTTCAAGGCCGGCGTGGAGGTCATCGTGGAGGGGACGTTCAATCCCCAGACCCGGGAATTCGAGGCCTCCACGTTGCTGACCAAATGTCCGTCCAAATACGAAAAGAACGAAAAGGGCCAGATGCGTCCTCCAGGGTTCAATGGCTAGCCGGGCTTTTCCACCATCCAACCAGCATCCTCACAAGGACGTATCGTTCCATGCATGCCATCTGTTTCACCGCTTTGCTGCTCAGCATGCTGACAGCGGTGGGCCTCGCCGCCCTGGCCGGCATAAAGGCCCTGAAGGATGATTTCGGCACCGTGCCCCTTTTGGAAAAAGGCCAGCTGGCCTTGACCGTTGTGGTGGTTGTCGTATCCGTTGTGCTCGTCCAGGCCCTGGCGGTCAGGGATTTTTCCTATGCCTATGTCCGGGACTACACCGACACGTTCCTGCCCCTCTTCTACGCCGTGACGGCCTTCTGGGCCGGCCAGAACGGGTCCTTCCTGTTCTGGTACCTCTGCGTGGCCGCCATGGGTTGGGTCATGATCTTCACCCCGGGTTATTCCAGAATGGACGGCCGGACCAAGGTCTTTTTCTGGCTTTTTCTTTTTCTGGTCGAGATCTTTTTCCTTTACGCCCTGACAGGACCAAGCAACCCATTCCTGAAGCTTGACCCTGTGCCCGACGAAGGACGGGGTCTCAACCCCCTGCTCCAGAATCCAGGCATGATCTTCCATCCTCCGCTGCTTTTCCTGGGTTACGCCGGGTACACAATCCCCTGCTGCCTGGCCCTGGCCTCCCGGCTGTCGGGCAATGGCAGGGAGTGGTTGGATTTATGCAGGAACTGGAACATTGTGGCCTGGATTTTTCTCACGGCAGGCATCATTCTCGGGGCCTGGTGGTCCTACATGGAACTGGGCTGGGGCGGATACTGGGCATGGGATCCGGTGGAGAACGCGTCCCTCATCCCCTGGCTGGCAGGGACCGCCTTCGTGCATACCTCCATTGTCGGTCGGACGCGCAAGACCCTGCTGCGGACCAACGTATTCATGGCCTGTCTGACCCTGTGGCTCTGCTTCTTCGCGACCTTCGTGGTCCGCAGCGGGCTCATTGACTCCCTCCATGCCTTCGGGGGGAGCCGCATGGGCGTGCCCCTGCTGGTCTTCATGGTCGCAGGGTTTGTGCTGACCCTCTATGTCTGTCTGGTGCCCCGCAAGGATGACGCCTCCCATCTGGATGAGTTCATCAGCAGGCCAGGCATGCTTTTCCTGGCTTCCTGGCTTCTTCTCTGCCTGGGCGGCATCGTTTTGCTCGGCGTGATCTGGCCTGTGCTGAGCAGCCTGTGGAGCGCCAACCCGGTGGGACTGGACGCCGGCTTTTACAACCGGGTCTGCCTGCCCCTTTTCGCCTTTCTGGCCCTGATCATGGGCCTTTGTCCGTGGTTCGGCCAGAAAAGCGGCATCAACGACAAGCTCGGGCTCGGCATTGTCCTGGCCACAGGCATCGTATCCGCAGCGGCGGTCTATTCACTGGGCTATACCCAGCCACTGGCGCTCCTGGCCACCGCATCGGGACTTATGATCGTGGTTTCCGTAGTTGCAACCTTCATCCGGACCAAGGGGTTGCGTTCTTTCCGGCCGGCATGGGGGGCGTACGGAGTGCACTTGGGCGTGGCCTTGATGGTCGTGGGTGTGGCCTTTTCCGGACCGTACAAGGTGGAGGGAGAGGCCTTGCTGACCAAAGGGCAGTCCATGAACGTCGGCGGGTATGTGGTGACCTTCCAGGACCTGCGGCATGATCACGACAATCCGGCCATGGACATGCACGAAGCGCTGCTGACCGTGACCAGGGATGGCCGCGACGTCGGGCAGCTCACTCCCCAGAAGCGGCTGTACCGCAACTTCGAGCAATCGTCTTTTGCCGAGGTTTCGGTCATCCCGTCCCTGGGCGAGGAGGTCTACGCCACCCTGCTTGGCTTCAACGAGACAGGGGCGGTCAGCCTGAAGGTCAGCATCAACCCGCTGGTGAACTGGATCTGGATCGGCGGGACGCTGTCCTGCCTCATCGCCTTCTTGTGCTGGAGAAAGATCGAGCCTCGATGATGGGTGCCAGACCCCTGCTTCGACTGGACGCGGTCAGCCATTTTTTCGGCTCGCGTCTGATCTTCAAGGGTGTGACCTGCGCCCTTGAACCAGGCAGCATTATGCTTGTGGCCGGGCCTAACGGGGCGGGCAAGTCCACTCTCCTGAAGATCATGGCCGGACTTCTCACGCCCCAGGCCGGACGGGTCGAACGGACGGTCCCAGATCGGGCCATGGCCTTCATGGGCCATCAGACCTTCATCTATCCATCCCTTTCGGCCTTGGCGAATCTGGAATTCTGGGACGCGCTCTACGGCCGACGGTTGGACCAGGCCGGGATCATGGCCCTTCTGGACAGGGTTGGCCTGAAAGCCTTTGCCCTGGAAGCGGCCGGGACCTTTTCCCGGGGCATGGCCCAGCGCCTTTCCCTGGCCCGGGCACTTCTGGTAGATCCCCTTCTCCTGTTCCTGGATGAACCGGCCACTGGCCTGGACAAAGCCTCCCTTACCCTGCTGCACGGTGAACTGGAGAAAGCCCGGATCCGCGGGGCCGGAATTGTGTGGATCTCCCACGACCTGGAGCGTGATCTGCCCAGGGCTGACACCCTGCTGCGCCTTGGCGGGCGGGCCATGACCTATTTTGGCCCGGCCTCTGGTCTGGATGTGGAGGGGTCATGATTGGTCATGCAATGGCCGTGGCCCACAAGGATTTGCGCCTGGCCTTCGCCCATGGGCAGGGTCCGGTCCAGGCCATTCTGCTCGGCCTTCTGCTGGTGTTCATGTTCTCTCTTTCGGCCCAGCCAGGCGAGCGTTTCACGCCCCAGCAGGGTGTGGCCATTTTTTGGCTGTGCAGCGCCTTTGGCGTGGTCCTCATTTTTTCGCTCCTCTTTCGCTTCGAGGAGGAGAACGATACGGCCACCGCCTTGCTCCTCTCCCCCCTGCCAATCCAGGGACTGTGGCTGGGCAAGACCATGGCCGGGTTCGTGCTGCTGGCCCTCTGCCAAGTTTTCTTCTTTCCCGCCGCCCTGGTCTTTCTGGGTCTGGACCCCGGAGGGAGTCTGGGCTCCATGCTGGTCATGGTCGTGAGCGTGGATCTGGGGCTGTGCATCCTGGGCGGGCTGGTCGGGGCCATGGGGCACGGCCAGGGCGCCAAGGACGCGCTGCTGACCATCATCGTTTTTCCGCTGCAGATTCCTCTTCTGCTGGGCGGAATCCGCATTGGAGTCGGGCTCATGCAGGGCGAGGACCTGGCTGGGCTGGGCGACTGGTTCGGGCTGGTCTTGGCCTTTGACGCCGTTTTTGCCGGAGCGGCGCTTTTTCTCTTTCCCCATGTTTTCCGCGGCGAATGAGGGACGGTTGGATGGAACGAATGCACTCAAGATGGCTCATGCTCCTGGCGCCAGCCGCCATGGCCCTGATGACCGTGGGGCAGTACTTCATTTGGATCTATGCCCCGGAAGAAGCGACCATGGGCCTGGTGCAGAAGATTTTTTATTTTCACCTCCCTTTGGCGTGGTGGGCCTTTGCCGCATTTTTCGGGGTTTTTGTGTCCAGCATCCTTGTTCTTGTGACCAAGCGGGAAGACTGGGATGTCTGGGCCGCGGCCCTGGCCGAAGCGGGGGTGCTCCTGAGCGGTCTGGCCCTGGTGAGCGGGTCCGTCTGGGGGCGGGCGGCGTGGAATACATGGTGGACCTGGGACCCGCGATTGTCCACGACCCTGGTCATGTGGTTCGTATACGCGGGCTACCTCGTGCTGCGGGCCGCAGACGTCGGCGGGGCCAAGGCTGCGCGAGTGCGGGCCGTCCTGGGCATCGTCGCTTTTCTGGACGTGCCCCTGGTGTTTGTTTCCGCCCGGCTGTGGCGCTCCATCCACCCGTCTGTTTTTGCGTCCAAAAGCGGAGGCCTCGAGCCGGAAATGTGGACGACTGTTTGGATCAATGTTCTGGCCTGGGGTGTGCTCTGCACGGCCCTGGTCCTGACCCGCTACCACGGGATGACCCTGCGGCATCGGGTCGAGGCAGCCCTGGTCCGGATGCAGGAGAAGACCTTGCAATGAGAGGTGAGGCATGAATTATCTGTTGATCGCCAATGTGTGTATTTGGCTGGGCGTGGGCGGCTACGTCCTCTTCCTGGCCCGGCAGCACAGCGCCCTTGAGCGCCGCGTGCGGCAGCTGGAGATTCTCGATGGAGACAAGTAGCGCTTTCCCGCAGGCCCATCGGCAACGGGTCGTTGTTTTCGTATTTGCCTGCCTTGCGGCCCTGGTCTTTGCCGGCGTGGTCTACAGGGTGGAAAATCCGTCCATCGTGCAGCATGAGGAGCGCCAGCAGATGCCCGCAAGCGGCGGGATGCAGGGCATGGGCGACATGGCCGGGATTTCCGGCCTGATGAAGAAGCTGCAGGAGAATCCCGAGGACATGGAGGCCATGCGCTCCCTGGGCATGTCCTTCATGGAGATGCGGGCCTGGGACAAGGCCATGTCGTTTTGGGACATGATCCTGACCAGGGCCGGCAATGATGTCATGGCCCTGAACCAGAAGGGCTTCTGCCTCTTCGAACTGGAGCGCTATGCCGAGGCTGCCGAGCTGTTCGAGAAAATGCTGGGCATCGAATCCGGGAACCACCATGCCCATTTCAATCTGGGCATCATCTACAAATACTACCTGTCTGACCCTGACAAGGCTGCGGCTCATTTCCAGGCCGTACTGGACGCCAGTCCCAACGATCCGGAGCTTATGGAAAGCACGCGGCGGGAGTTGGCTGGCAAATAGCATGCCGTACCTGTTTGACACCGCAAAGGTGCAAATGGTATGGACCTCGATTCGTTTCCGCAAGCGCTCTGGCTGGTTCCGGGAGCCGCTGGTCGACACCCCCCCCTAACGTGAATATTGTGGAGGAACTGATGAACCGTTTTTCTGGTCTTGTGGTTGCAGCGTGTCTGAGTTTGTTTTCCAGCGCTGCGTTTGGCGCCGATTCGATCAAGATCGGCGTGGCTGGCGCCCATACCGGTGACCTGGCTTCCTACGGCCTGCCCACGGTCAACGCGGCCAAGCTGGTGGCCAAGGACGTCAACGCCAAGGGCGGCATCGATGGCAAGCAGGTCGAGCTCCTGATCCAGGACGAGGAATGCAAGCCCGAGAAGGCCACCAATGCCGCCACCAAGCTGGTTTCCGACGGGGCTGTTGTCGTGCTCGGCCACATCTGTTCCGGGGCGACCAAGGCAGCCCTGCCCATTTACACTGAGGCCAAGATCGTGACCATGTCGCCTTCGGCCACGAATCCGGAATTGACCCAGAGCGGCCAGTACCCGACGTTCTTCCGTACCATCGCTGCGGACGATGCACAGGCCAAGCTGGGTGTGGAGTTCGCCATCGCCAAGCTCGGAGCCAAGAAGATCGCCGTGCTGCACGACAAGGGCGACTATGGCAAAGGGTACGCGGAATTCGCACAGAAGTTCATCAAGGAAGGCGGCAAAGCCGAAGTGGCCCTTTTTGAAGGCGTGACTCCCGGTGCGGTGGACTACTCCGCCGTGGTGCAGAAGATCCGGCAGTCAGGGGCCGACACGGTCATGTTCGGGGGCTATCACCCCGAGGCTTCCAAGATTGTGGCCCAGCTGAAGAAGAAGAGGGTGGACGTGAAGTTCATCTCCGATGACGGCGTCAAGGACGACACCTTCATCAAGGTCGCCGGCGCCGACGCCGAGGGCGTCTACGCTTCCGGTCCCCAGGATGTCAGCGGTCTGGAGCTGAACAAGAAGGCCCGCGCCGCCCACGTGGCCGAGTTCGGCGCCGAGCCGGGCGCGTTCTTCGACGCCGCCTATGCGGCCATGCTGGCCCTGGTCAACGCCATCGACAAGGCCGACTCCACAGACTCGGTCAAGATCATGGCCGCCCTGCGCTCCGAAAAAGTGGACACCACCGTGGGTACGATCAAGTTTGACTCCCGCGGCGATGCCGAAGGCGTGGGCTTTTCCATGTACCAGGTCAAGGGTGGCAAATACATGGAATTGAAGTAGGAAGGCGCCGACATGTGATGCGTATCAACCGGGGGACGGGCTGGGCCTGTCCCCCGGTTATTTCAACGGACTGGTGGAACCGACAGCCGGCCGCAATGGACAACACAATATGGATTGGCAGTATTTTTCCGAGCTTTTTCTGGGCGGTCTGACCCGCGGGAGCATCTATGCCCTCATCGCCATCGGGTACACCATGGTCTACGGGATCATAGAGTTGATCAACTTCGCCCATGGTGAGGTCTACATGCTCGGCGCATTCGTGGGCCTCATCGTGGCTGGTGTGCTGGGGATCATGGGGTTTCCCGCCCCGGCCATCCTGGTCCTCGCGGCGGTGGTGGCCATCATCTATTGCGCCGGATATGGCTACACCATGGAAAAGATCGCCTACAAACCCCTGCGCGGGGCCGGGCGTCTTTCCCCCCTCATTTCGGCCATCGGAATGTCCCTGTTCCTCCAGAACTACATCATCCTGGCCCAGACCTCCGACTTTATGCCTTTTCCCCGCCTCATACCCGATTTCGCCTTTTTGGAGCCCGTGGCCCATGTTTTCGGGTCCTCTGATTTTGTCATCGTCGCCACCAGCGCCCTGTTCATGGCCGCGCTGACAGTCTTCATCAAGTACACCAAGATGG
>JAAYCS010000049.1 GCA_012729655.1 Desulfovibrionales bacterium
AAGCGCTCGATGCAGACGAATTCGTACTTCAGTTGTTTGGGTCCTGTGCTGCGTAACATGTAAGCTTTCATAACAAAACCCCCGTCATTTGACGAGGGTTTTGAGGTGACTTTGTCAGCAGTCTGAGGCGACTTGGTCGCCTTTTTTGTTGCATCCTGTCTATTTTTTCAGTTGCTGGTTGACGAAATCCCAGTTGACGAGCTTGTCCAGGAAGTCTTGCAGGTAGTCCGCCCTCCGGTTCTGATAGTCCAGATAATAGGCGTGTTCCCATACGTCGGCCGTGAGCAGGGCCTTGGCCCCGTGGGCCATGGGCGTATCCGCGTTAGGCGTTTTCATGATTTCGAGCTTGCCCCCTTTTTCCACCAGCCAGGCCCAGCCGCTGCCAAACTGGGTCATACCGGCCTCCTTGAACGCCTTGGCAAAATTATCGTAGCCGCCGAAGGTCTGTGCGATGCCTTCGGCGATAGGGCCGGTGGGTGCCCCTCCTCCGCCTGGCTTCATGCACTGCCAGTAAAAGGAATGGTTCCAGCTCTGGGCCGCGTTGTTGAAGACGCCGATCCGGCTCGGATCGCCAGCCGTGGCCAGGATGATTTCCCGCAAGGTCTTGCCGTCGAGATCTGTGCCAGCGATGAGCTTGTTGGTGTTGTCGATGTACAGCTGATGGTGCTTTCCATGATGAAAGTCGAAGGTTTTGGCGCTGATGCACGGGCTCAAGCTGTCCTTGGCATAGGGAAGATCCGGGAGAACAAAGATCATACAAGCCTCCTGTGGTGATGAATGGAAGGTGATGCCGGCTGTTCTTTGGAACTGCTGCCCGTCAGACGGGCATCGGCAACCCAGTGGGAAAGTCGGATTCAAAGTGAATCAATGCCCGTGCTCTGTCAACAGGGGGATCGGAAAAAGCTCTTCCTGATTGCCAGAGGCCTCAGTACAGGCTGAATCTGGCCAGTCGTCCGTCCAGGCCGCTGTTCTTGAGAGGTTTTTTCCAGTCGGGCTTGAGGCCTATGCTTTTCAGCCAGGTCCGGTCTCCGAAATAGACGTAGGCAATGGACCCTGGGCAGTGTCGCTTGAGGTGGTCGCCAAAGCGCTTGAACCAGCCGGCCATGTCCTCGCTTCTCCCGAGGCGGAGGCCGTAGGGCGGATTGCAGACGATGGTTGTCCCGGCTAGGTCCTGGCGGGTGAAGAAGTCCTTGCGTCCGACCACAACCTCGTCACCTCCAGGAAGGCGGGAGAGGTTGGCCCGCGTGGCCTCCACAGCCGCCGGGTCAATGTCGCTCCCGCGCAGGTCTGCAGCGAATCCGTCCACGAGGTCGCCCCTGGCCGCGGCGTCGCGCTCCAGGTCCCACAGCGCGGGCTGGAAATCGGGCATCCGCATGAAGCCGAAGGCGGTGCGCAAGAGGCCTGCCGGCAGGTTCGCGGCGTGCATGAGCGCTTCGCAGAGGATTGTGCCGGACCCGCACATGGGGTCGATCAGGGGTGAGCCGCCGTCCCAGCCGCTCATGCGGATGACGGCCGCGGCCACGGCTTCGTTCATGGGCGCTTCCACACTCTGCACGCGGTAGCCGCGGCGGTGCAGGGAGCCGCCGGAGACGTCGAGGCTGATGGTGGCCATATTCTCGTGGACGTGCAGGTGCAGCCAGAGGTCCGGCTCGCGAGGGTCCACGCTAGGCCGGCGGCCGGTGCGGTCGCGGAACCAGTCGACTACGGCGTCCTTGAGCTTGAGGCCCGCATACTGGGAATGGGTGATGCGGCTTTTGGACACGTTGGCAAAGACAGCAAGGGTCTGGTCGGGGTTCAGGAAATCCGACCAGCGCAGGTCCCGGGCAGCAGTGTAGATGGCCTGCTCGTCAGGGCAGGCGAAGCGGGCCAGGGGGGCCAGGATCCGCGTGGACAGCCGCGAACGGTAGACGATGCGGTAGAGTGCGCGGTGGTCCGCCTTGAAGTGCACGAAGCGGAAACCAGGGGCGCAGTCCGTGGCTCCCAATTGGGCCAGTTCGTCCCGGGCCAGATCCTCAATGCCGTCGGCCACCTGGGCCGTGAAGAGGTGGTTCTGCTGGTAGTTGTACATGGGATGGACCTTGTGGACAGGATGGACGGTGTGGACACGCCCTAAAGAGAATGCAAAGGCCCGGTTTCCCGGGCCGCAATTACAGAGTCAGGGCCTTTTGAAAGCGGGCCAGGGTGCGCTCTCGTCCCAGGACTTCCATGGTTTCGAAAAGGCCTGGGCTGGTGGTCGAGCCGGTGATGGCCACGCGGATGGGCTGGGCTAAGGCCTTGAACTTGAGTCCCGTTTCCTCCAGATAGGCCGCGGCCATGTCCTCCAGGGACTTGTGGTCGAAAGCGGTCAGGGCTTCCATGCGGGAGGCCATGACGGCCAGGTGTCCGCGGATCTCCGGCGTCAGGAGTTTGGCCACGGCCGCCCCGTCGTAGGGCAGGGTGTCGGCCGTGTGGAAGAAAAAGGCCGCCTGTTCGGCCATTTCCTTCAAGGTTTTGGCCCGTGTCTGATACAGGGGTACGATGGCCTCCAGATAGGGTTGTTCCGGCGCAATGCCGGAAGTTTCCTGAAGCAGGTCCCCAAGCAGGCGGGCCAGCCGCGCCACCTCCCCGGTCTTGATGAAATGGCTGTTGGTCCAGTTCAGCTTGTCCATGTCGAAGACCGAGGCCGATTTGCCAAGGCCTTCGAGGGAGAATTTCTGCAGCAGTTCGGCCATGGTGAAGAGTTCATCGTCGCCGTGGGACCAGCCCAGGCGGACCAGATAGCTGAGCATGGCCTCCGGCAGGTAGCCGAGCTCCCTGTACGTCATGACCGAGGTCGCGCCATGGCGCTTGCTCATCTTTTTCTTGTCAGGTCCCAGAATCATGGGCACGTGGCCGAATTTGGGCAGGGGGAAGCCCATGGCCTCGTACAGGAGGATCTGCTTGGGCGTGTTGTTCTGATGGTCGTCGCCCCGGATGACATGGGTCACGCCCATCTCGGCGTCGTCCACGACCACGGCCATCTGGTAGATGGCCGAGCCGTCGGCGCGGCGGATGACGAAGTCGTCCATTTCCTGCACGTCCCAGGCGATGGGGCCCTTGATGATGTCGTCAAAAACCACTTTGCCCGTCAGCGGGGTCTTGAAGCGGACCACACGGCCCGGGCCGGGCCCGAGATCCTGCTCGCGGCATTTCCCGTTGTATTTGGGCTTGAGGCCGGCGGCGCGGGCCGTCTCGCGCATCTCGTCCACTTCCTCGGGCGTGCAGGAGCAGTAGTAGGCCGCGCCTGTCTCCAGGAGCTTGTCCACGTAACGGTTATAGAGATCTCCGCGCTGGCTCTGGAAATACGGGCCTTCGTCGAAATCAAGGCCCAGCCAGTGCATGGCGTCGATGATGGCGTCTGTCATTTCCTGGGTCGAGCGGGCCTGATCCGTGTCCTCGATGCGCAGGATGAATTTGCCGTCGTTCTGGCGGGCGTAGAGATAATTGAAGAGCGCGGTGCGGGCGCCTCCGATATGCAGATACCCGGTGGGGCTGGGGGGGAAACGGGTCACGATTTGGGTCATGTTGCTCTTCCAAGAATCCGGCGCGCGGCCGGTTGTGCCACGCGACCTGCCGGTGGAGGTCACGCGGGAAAGATGTTGTGGTTCGGGACGCCTTCCCGCGGAGCGGGAGCGCGGACCTACACGGCCTCGACGGCCTTGATACCGGGGACCATCTTTTTCACAGCGCGCTCAATGCTGTTTCGGAGCGTCATCTGGGACATGGGGCAGCCCTTGCAGGCCCCGGTCAGGCGGACTTGCACGATGCCGCTGGGCAGGATGTCGACCAGTTCCACGTAGCCTCCGTCGGCCTGGAGGATGGGCCGCACGGTGTCGAGGGCTTTTTCGACCTGTACTCGCATGCGTTCTCCGCGGCCCGCGCCCTATCCGTTGCGCCGGGCCCGTGTCAATCATTCCTCGAAGAGGAGGCCGGCCAGGAGTTTTTCCGGGTCGCGCCGTTCGGGCACCGTCTCGTGAGGGACCTTCCCGTCGTTCCATTCCTGGGACACGTAGAGGCCGCAGTAGCAGGCGCCGAATTCGGCCACGTCCGGCTCACGGTATACGCAGGGACAGAAGATGTCCTTGTCCAGATCACGGTTGCCCGATGCCAGGCGGCATGGGCAGGCCATGTACCCGTAGCGGTCGCGGTTGACCAGCAGGCTTTCCAGGAGGTCCAGTACGAACTCCTTGTCCTTGTTGAAGAAAAATCCTTTGGATTCCTGCAAAGGGCGCAGTTTTTCGTAGAATTCCTGGGGGGTCATCATCTTCTCTCCAGAGCTTCCTTGATCTGGTCCTGCTTGAAGCCGACAATGGCTTCCTCGTCCACCAACAGGGTCGGGAAGGAAAGCTTGGGGTTGACCTTCTTGATGGCCTCGATGATCTGCCTGCGTTCCTCACCTTCGAGCTTGTCAACAAAGATGCAGTCGTACTTGGCTCCGCAGTCGTCCAGATATTCCTTGGTCTTCTTGCAGTGGATGCAGGTGCTCAAGGCGTACAGTGTGATGTTTTTTTCAGGCATCAATCCTCCTTGCTATGCCCTGGGTGTTGGGATAGCCCTTATCAGTCTGTGAAATTCGGCAAGCTATAAAGATTAATCGATCCGCCGTCCACGCTCGGATGGGGAATATCGCGAGGAAAACATGCGCGAACATTTTCTGGTCTTCGGTTCGCCCCGGATCGACGAGGACGAAATTGAGGAAGTTGTCTCCTGCCTGCGCAGCGGCTGGATAGGCACCGGCCCACGGGTGGCCGAGTTCGAGCGGCGCTTCGCCGCCTACAAAGGGGCAAGCCATGCCGTGGCCGTCAATTCCTGCACAGCGGCCCTGCACCTGAGCATTCTGGCCGCCGGGATCGGCCCCGGCGACGAGGTCATCACCACCCCCCTGACCTTCTGCGCCTCGGTCAACGCCATCATCCACGCCGGCGCCACCCCGGTCCTGGCCGATGTCGACCCGCGCAGCATGAACATCGACCCCGAGTGCGTGAAGGCCAGGATCACTCGGCGCACCAAGGCCATCCTGCCGGTGCACTTCGCGGGCCGGGCCTGCGATATGGACCCGCTCTGCGCCCTGGCGGACGCGCACGGTTTGACTGTTGTCGAGGACTGCGCCCACGCCATCGAGACCGAGTACCACGGCCGCAAGGCCGGCTGCTTCGGAGACTTCGGCTGCTTCAGTTTCTATGTGACCAAAAACATCATCACTGGCGAGGGCGGCCTCATCCTGGCCCGCAAACCGGAGCACGCGGCCCGGCTCAAGGTGCTGGCTCTGCATGGCATGTCCAGTGATGCCTGGAAACGATTCGGCGACGAGGGCTACAAGCACTACCTAGTGACCGAAGCCGGCTTCAAATACAACATGATGGATCTGCAGGCCTCTCTGGGCCTGCGTCAACTCGAAAAAGTCGAGCGTTACTGGCTCCGGCGGCAGGAGATCTGGGCGCGCTACATGACCGAACTGGCCGACCTGCCCCTGACCCTGCCAGCGCCTGTGGAAGCGGACACCCGCCACGCCTACCACCTTTTTTCCGTGTTCGTGGACGGGAAGCGGGCCGGCATCACCCGCGACGCCTTCCTGACGGCCATGACCGGGCACAAGATCGGGGTCGGCGTGCACTATCTCTCCCTTCCCGAGCATCCGCACTACCAGGAGCGCTTCGGCTGGACGCCGGACGAGTGGCCCAACGCGCGTGACATCGGCCGGCAGACCGTAAGCCTGCCCATTTCGGCCAAGCTCACGGACGAGGATGTGGGCGACGTCATCGCAGCCGTGCGGCACATCCTGACCTGAACCCATCGTCAAGTACAAGAAACGCCGGCCGGTCCGGCTTTTTTTGCATCCTCGTCACGTTGGGTTGCGTAGCAGGCGGCCGAAGCGCCAGCGCTCGTAGCAGAACGCGAGAACGGCGGCCCAGACCAGACCGAAGCCCGTGATCTGTGGGCCGGCGAAGGGTTCACCGTAAACCAAGACCCCGAGCAGGAACTGGATACTCGGCGCGATGTATTGCAGGAAGCCGATCATGGACAGCGGGATGCGGTGGGCGGCGGCCGCGAACATGACCAGAGGCGCCGTGGTGACCACACCAGAGCAGAGCAGCAGGGCATCCGAGAGTGTTCCGGCGTGCAGGAACACTCCGTGGCCACCCGTCTCGCTCCAGACCAGCCAGCCCAAGGCGGGCAGAAGCAGGAGGGCGGTCTCCAGGGTCAGACCCTCGAACGCGCCCAGGGGGGCCTTTTTTTTGACCAGGCCGTAAAGGCTGAAGGTCGAGGACAGGGCCAGGGCAATCCAGGGCGGCCGCCCGTACTCGATGGTCAGGTAGGCGACCCCGGCAGCGGCCAGCCCCAGGGGGATCCACTGCAGGGTGCGCAGCCGCTCACGCAGGATGAAGACCCCGAGCAGGACCGAAAACAGCGGGGTCATGAAATAGCCCAGGCTTGCCTCGATGATGAAGCCGGAATTGACGCTCCAGACGTAGATGAACCAGTTCACGCCCATGAGCGCACTGGCCAGGAAGGAGCTGTTCCAGACCGCCGGGGTCAGGCTGCGCCGCATGCTGCCCAGCTTCCGGGTCAGCCCCAGGAACAGGGCCAGGCTGACAAAGGACCATACAATGCGGTGGCACAGAAGCTGGCTGGCCGGCACATGGCTCAGCAGCTTCCAGTAGACGGGCAGCAGCCCCCAGCTGACGTAGGCGCCGATGGCCATCAGGATTCCTGGACTCATATCGTTCATTCCGACGCGCGTGGCGTGGTGATGGCGCTTTGGGCCGGGTTGGCCGCGTCCCTAGCGCCGGTTCAGATAATCGGGTCCGAGCTGTCGCATCTGGCTCAGGACCCAGTTGGCCCTCTGCATGACGTAGGGGGACGGTCTCTGGGCCGAAAGTCGTCGGGGATTGGGCAGTACGGAGACCAGGATGGCCGCCTCGTGGCGGCTCAGCCTGTCCGGTGTTTTTCCAAAGAACCGTCCTGCCGCAGCCCCCACGCCATAGGTGCCGTCTCCGAATTCCGCGATGTTCAGATAGACCTCCAGGATCCGCTCTTTGGGCCAGAGCAGTTCGAGGAGGACGGTCAGGCCCGCCTCCAGCCCTTTGCGAACCCAGCTGCGTCCGGGCCAGAGAAAAAGGTTTTTGGCTGTTTGCTGGGAGATGGTGCTCGCTCCCCTGATCCGCCCTCTTTTTTCGTTGTGCTCCACCGCGCGGGCGATGGCGTCCAGGTCGAACCCGAAATGGCGTGGGAAGCTCTGGTCCTCGGCCGCCACGGCGGCCAGGGCCATGTGCCCGGGGATGGAGCGCATGGGAACCCAGTCGTAGCGGATTGGCGGACTTGGCTTGGTTTCAGTGAGCCGTTCCACATGGCGAAGAAGCATGAACATGGTGCTTGGCGGGGGCAGCCAGCGCAGAACCAGAATCTGCAACACCACAGCCAGCAGGCATCCACTCAGGATGCGAAGAATGTGGCGCCGCGGAGAGACCCTGGCGGTGTTCTGCGTGCGGCTCATGAAATGTCTTCGGCGGCCGGCCTTGGGTGTGGTTGTCTTGCGTGCCATGTTCGGGCTAGTGGTCAGCACAGCGGGCAATGCGCCCGGCCATCGCTTGTGCGCCTGGGTCATGCCAAAGTCAATCCGCGCCAAGGACCCGCAACCAAGGACGAAACACCCATGAATCTCCTCAGTAACGAAACCCTGACCACCATCCACGCCCGGCACAGCATCCGCCAGTTCGCACCAGAGGGGCTGTCCGAGGAGATGGTCATGACCTTGCTCGACGCAGCCAACCAGGCCCCGTCGGCCCACAATCGTCAGTCCTGGAAGTTTGTCATCCTGGAAGGTGACGTCAGGGGCGATCTGGCCGAATTGGTTTCCGGTGCGTCCAAGCAGTTCCAGAAGCCGGCCTCGACTCTCCTGCGCATGGCCGGCCGCAGCATCGCTTCCGCCCCAGTGACCATTGCCGTGGTCAATACCGGGGATCTCATCAGCCATGGCACGGAACTCTTCCAGGTCGACAAGGATCAGGCTTTCGATTTCTTCCGCACCATGGAGATCCAGAGCTCGGCCGCAGCCGTCGAGAACCTGCTCCTGGCCGCCACGTCCCTGGGCCTGGGCGCGGTCTGGCTCGGCATCCTCTATCTCATCAAGGAGCAGATCCTGGACTTCCTGCAGGAACCACAGGGTGAGTTCATGGCCGTCATTCCGGTCGGCCATCCTGCCCGGCCGACCCAGGGGCCCAACAAGAAGCCGGTGCAGAACGTGGTCAAGAGGCTCTAGGTGGGCAGGGCCTGCGGGAGAGTTATTTTTTCCGGGTCAGCTCTACGAGGCGGATGTACTTGTGGAAGGCGTAGAAGAATGAGTTGACCGCCAGCACCAGTCCGGCCTTGCCGTCCAGAAACCCCCTGCGCAGCACATAGATCTTCAGGAATCTGGCCAGACCATGGCCCAAGGCCTTGGCCACGCCGGCGTGCTTGCCCGCGGCATGCATCTCCTCCGCGGCGATCTGGGTGTAGTAGTTGATCTTGTCCACATGCTGCCGCAGGTTTTCGTAGGGGTAATGGATGATATCCCCGGACAGGCGACGTGTTTTGCCCTTTGTCTCGAACCCGTAGTGCGGCCCGGAGACATGCACGCCGGTATCCGCCAGTTTGAAAACCCTGGGCAGCAGATCCGGATACCACCCACTGTGGCGCAGGAATCTGTCGAAATAAAACGACGCTCTGGGGCAGAGGAAGGCGGAATACGGGCCAGGGTCGTCCAGAGAGGACATGACGCTGGCGCGCAGTTCGTCGGAAAGGATTTCATCCTGGTCCAGGGACACGACCCAGGTCGTGGAGATGTGCTTGAAGGCGAATTCGAACTGGGCCTTGGGTCCGGGCCAGGGATTGACCAGTACGCGGGCCCCCCGGGCGCGGGCGATATCGGTTGTGGCGTCGGTGCTGCCGGAATCCACGACCAGGAGTTCCGAGCAGAAGTCCAGGGATCGCAGGCACTGGTCCAGGTGTTTCGCGCCGTTGAGGGTCAGCACCAGACCTGTGGCAGGGCGTTTATTCAATCCCTTTCTCCTCAAAACCGCGCAGAATGGAGGCAAAGACCTGATCCGGCCCCTGTGCGGCATCCACCACCAGAAAGCGGCTCCGGTTCAGGGCGGCCCAGGTCAGATACCCTTCCCGGATACGGCCGTGGAACTCCAGGCTTTCGGCCTCGAAACGGCCTTCGGTATTGGCCTTGTTTTCCTTCAGGTTGCGGGTCAGTGCGCGGCGCAAACCGATTTCCGGAGACAGGTCCAGGAGGATGGTCAGGTCCGGCCACAGGCCTTGCACCGCCACGTCGTTGAGCTGATGGAGCAGCTTGGGGTCCAGTCCCCGGCCATATCCCTGGTAGACAACGGTGGAGTCGGCGAAGCGGTCGCAGATCACGGTTCTGCCGTCCTCCATGGCCGGGCGGATGATGGAGGCCACGTGCTGGGCCCGGTCAGCCAGGTACAGGAAGAGTTCGCTGGCAGGGGCGAGGTCGCTGTTTTCGGGATGCAGCAGAATGCGTCGCAGCTCCCTGCCCAGTTTACTGCCGCCGGGCTCCCGGGTGTGCAGGACGTCATGGCCCTGGCGGATGAAGTGTTCCATGAGCTTGGCGCACTGGGTGGACTTGCCGCACCCCTCGATTCCTTCGAAGGTGATGAACATGCGTGCTCCTCAGGAGTTCCTGGACGGTTGGTTGATACCCATGGCCTTCAACAGGGGCGAGGCCCCGGCCTTGGGTGTGTTTTTTCGGGGTGTTCTGATGCTCGGTCCGTCGAAGCTGTCCGCGGGGGTGCGCATGGGCTGGAATACGTAGCGGGACAGGCTGCGCTGGTATTCACTCCACCGACCCGTTTCCAGGTCCTCCTCGCCCTCCGGGGCGGCCAAGGCCGCGCGGATGGTGTTGATCTTGGCATCCAGGTTGTCGGCGTAGTGCAGGATAAAGGCCTCCACGGTCTTGGGTCGCCGGGGTGAGCCGAATTCCAGCTCGCCGTGATGGGAGATGATCAGGTGCTTGAGATGCATGACCAGCTCTTTGGGCAGGTCCTTGGCTTTGCGCAGGAACGGCTCCACTTCTTCCAGGCCCATGAGGATATGTCCGATGAGGCGGCCCTCGTCCGTATACTCGCGGCTCATGCCGTGGGACAGCTCGAAGGCCTTGCCCAGGTCGTGCAGGAGGGCGGCCACGAGCAGGATCTCCTTGTCCACGCCGGGGTAGAGTTCCGCCAGGGCTTTGCATATGCGCATGATGCCCAGGGTGTGCTCCAGGAGGCCTCCGGCATAGGCGTGGTGGATGGCCTTGGCTCCCGGCGCGCTCAAGAGCGCATCGCGGATGCGCTTGTCCCCGAGCACATTCTTGCACAGTGCCGCCCAGGGTCTGAAGGTCAGCTCAGCCGCAAGAAACGCCTCAACCTCGTGCAGCAATTCCTGCGGAGGAATGGTCGATGAAGGAAGGAAGTCGGCCATGTTCAGACCGGCTTCCACTGGGTCGATCACCTGCATGTCGGTGATGTTCATCTGCAGCTGATCCTTGAAGGAGGAGACCTGGCCGCTCACGGCCACGAACTGTTCGGGCTTGAGGTTGTCGAACTGCTGGCTTTGGGGGAACCAGATGCGGGCTTCGATGCTGCCCGTGCGATCCGTGAGGGACAACTGCCAGTAGGGGCCGTTTTTGGCCTCCTTGCGCTGGGTCTGGGACAGGGCGAAGACGTCCGAAATGCTTTGGCCTTCGGCGAAGTCCCGGACATAGTTTTTTTTGTTTCTCATCGAGTTGCTATTCCTGCATGCATGAGGTAATGGCGCAAACCTGGGCGAATTCAATATTTTTCAAAATAATTGGGGAGTTGTACAGGTTTTTTGAAAAATTTTGGCACGCCTTTCCCAATCCGTCTACAGACAAGTTTTTGACTTTGGCAAGGGGGCGGTCTGGCTTGCCTGCCGCACACGGACTCGTGGCGTGTTCCCGTAAATCCTTTCAATCCCAATCATCAAGTCGAAATGCCGAGCGGTTATGTCCAAGAAAAAAGGTCAAGCAAAGGTGACGATTTATCAGGACTGGTGCAAGGGCTGCGGGATTTGTGCCGCGTTCTGCCCTGCAGGGGTATTCGCGATGCGGTCGGACGGCAAATCCCACGTGGTCCGCGAGTCCGAATGCGTGAACTGCGGCTTTTGCGAACTGCACTGCCCGGACTTTGCCGTGTCCGTGACCCCCAGGGAGACGAGCCGGAGAAAGACGGACGGCCTGTTCGATCCACGCGCCGAAGTCCCTGAATCCCCGTGCAGCAGTGATCCGGGTCCGGAGGAACATGTAGGAACACCTAACCGGGAAGAGGACCATGGTCATAAAAAAGCGTAAAAAGAAGGAAATTTTCGCCCTTGGCAACGAGGCTGTGGTGGAAGGAGCCCTCCTGGCGGGCTGTTCCTTCTACGCGGGATATCCCATCACCCCGTCCACGGAAATTGCTGAAGTCATGTCCGCCCGGCTGCCCATGGTCCAGGATGGGGTCTTCATCCAGATGGAAGACGAAATCGCCAGCATGGGGGCCATCATCGGAGCGTCCCTGGCCGGTCGCAAGGCCATGACTGCCACCTCGGGCCCAGGCTTTTCGCTCATGCAGGAAAATCTCGGGTATGCCTGCATGACCGAGGTGCCTCTGGTGCTGGTCAATGTCATGCGCGGTGGGCCAAGCACAGGCCTGCCGACCAGCCCGGCCCAGGGTGACATGCAGCAGGCCCGTTGGGGCTGCCACGGGGATCATCCCATCATCGTCCTTTCGGCCAGCGACGTGCAGGAATGTCTGGAAATGACCGTTGTCGCCTTCAATTTCGCCGAGAAATACCGCACTCCCGTCATCCTGCTCCTGGACGAAATCACGGCCCACACGCGGGAGAAGATCGTCGTTCCCGATCCCCAGGACCTGGAAATCCTGTCCCGGGTCACTCCGGCCATGCCGCCGGAATGGTATGTCTCCTATGAGGAAACCATGCGCGGGGTTCCCCCCCTGCCGCCCCTGGGTTCGGGATACCGTTTTCACGTCACCGGCCTGACCCACGACCAGAACGGATTCCCGACCTCCAGGCCGGACGAGGTCAAGTCCCTCATCCACCGGCAATTCCGCAAGATCGACCAGTTTTTCTACGACATCCAGCTGGTGGAGGAATTGCAGTGCGAGGATGCAGAGGTGGTGGTCATCGCCTACGGCTGCGTGGCGAGGTCGGCAGAGCTGGCCGTGCACATGGCTCGTGAGCGAGGGGTGAAGGCCGGGCTGCTCAAGCTCAAAACCCTTTTCCCCTTTCCCAAGACCGTGGTGCAGGCCTTGGCCCGCCAGTGCAGGGCCCTGGTTGTGCCGGAGATGAACATGGGGCAGATGTCGCGCGAGGTGAAGCGGGTCAACAACGGCTTGGCCCATGTGGTGACCAACAACCGCGTGGACGGCCAGATCATCACCCCCTCGGAAATCTTCAAAAACATCATGCAGGCGTGACCATGGCACAGGTGACACAACTCATTCACGACTATCTTAGGCACAACAAGAAGTTCCCCCATGTCTACTGCGCAGGATGCGGGCACGGCATCGTGCTGGGCTCCCTTATCCGCAGCGTGCACGGACTGGGCTACGCCAAGGATGACATCGTCCTCGTGGCCGGCATCGGCTGTTCCGGCCGCATGGCCGTCTATGTGGATTTCAACACGGTGCACACCACGCACGGCCGGGCCCTGACCTTCGCCACAGGCATCAAGATGGCCAACCCGGCCCTCAAGGTCATCGTGGTCATGGGCGACGGGGACGCCATGTCCATCGGCGGGAACCATCTCATCCACGCGGCCCGGCGGAACATCGGACTGACGGTTCTGGTCCTGAACAACAACATCTACGGCATGACCGGCGGACAGTATTCCCCCACCAGCCCCGAGGGGACTGTTTCGGCCACATCGCCTTTCGGGCAGCTGGAGCGCGCCTTTGACATCGTGGACATGGCCGTGGCCAGCGGGGCCAGCTACGTGGCCAGGGGCACGGTCCTGCACGCGACCATGCTCGATGGGTTGATTTCCGCGGCCCTGGAAAAGCCGGGTTTCAACCTGGTGGAGATTCTGACCCCTTGTCACACCCAGTATGGCCGCAAGAACAACTTCAAGACGGTGGTTGACATGTACCAGTGGTACAAGAAGAACACGGTCAAGCTGGAAAACTACCAGAAGATGGCCGATGTCGACCGCAGCGGACTGACCCCCATCGGCGTATTCCGGGACGAGGGCCGTATCGGGCTCGAGGTGCGGTACGCGCAGCTGCGCAACAAACTTCAGGAGCAGGGGACATGCCAAAGCAGCACGAACTGAACCGATTCGAAATCCGGCTTTCCGGCACGGGGGGCCAGGGTATCCTGACCCTGGGCAAGATCATGGGGCAGGTCCTGGCCCTGGACCACGGTTTCCACGTCACCCAGACCCAGAGCTACGGGCCGGAGGCCAGGGGCGGGGCCAGCCGGGCCGATCTTGTTGTCAGTTCGCGGAGGATCAGCTATCCTAAACCCGTCCAGCTCGACATGTTGGTGGCCCTCAGCCAGGAGGCATGCAACCTGTATTTCCGCAACCTGAAGCCCAACGGCTTTCTTTTGGTGGACACCACCCTGGTCACCCAGGCCCCGTCCAATATCTTCTGGGGACTGCCGTTCACGACCATGGCCCGAGAAAAGATCGGCGTGGCGCAGGCCACCAACATCGTTTGTCTGGGGGCCATGAGCCATTTTCTGCCGTTCATGAATTTTACCAATGTGAAAAAGGCCCTGGCCGGGGTGCTTCCGGCCAAGATTCTGGACGTCAACATCAAGGCCCTGACCTTGGGTTACAACCAAGCCAAGAAACTCTATCCGGACGCTCCCGAGAAATGGACATACTCCTCACCAACGACGATGGAATCCGAGCAGTAGGGCTCAGGGCGCTCTACGGGGCCCTGACCCATGCCGGACATCGCGTGCACGTGGCCGCACCCATGACCGAACAGAGCGCGGTCGGGCATTCAGTGACCCTGTTCTCCCCTTTGCGGGTCAAAGAGGTGGAGGAGAAAGGTTTTTCGGGATTGGGGATCTCCGGCACCCCGGCGGATTGCGTGAAGCTGGCCCTGAGCCACCTTCTGCCCCGGCGGCCCGATGTCATCGTGTCCGGCATCAACGCCGGGGCCAACGTGGGCGTGGACGTGCTCTACTCGGGCACCGTGTCCGCGGCTACCGAGGGGGCCCTGGCGGGGATTCCGGCCATGGCGGTGTCCGTGGACGATTTTCATCCCGAGGAGCTTTCGGCTCAGGCAGAGTATGCCACACGTCTGCTGAATGAGGAATTCTGGGGGGCTTTTCCCCGCCACTGCGTGCTGAACCTCAACTTCCCGGCCGGGAGGCTGGACCAGGCCAAGGGCCTCAAGGTCTGCCGGCAGACCGGTTCCACTTACAGGGACTGGTACGACGAGCGCAAGGACCCGCGTGGGAATCCGTATTTCTGGCTGTGCGGGGTCATTCCGGAAGAGAACGTGGCCCCCGACACGGACCGGGGGTGTTTGAGCGACGGCTATATCACCGTGACCCCCCTGACCTTTGATCTGACCCATGCCGCGTATCTCGAAACCTTGCGCGGGCATCTGGAAACCAATGATCTGAAATTTTGAAGGAGACGACCATGCCGCTGACCACCCCTAAAGAAATGTTTGCCAGGGCCTACGCCGAAGGTTTTGCCGTCGGCGGCTTCAACGTGAACAACATGGAGATTATTCAGGGCATCATGGAGGCGGGCAACGCCGAAAAATCGCCGCTCATTCTGCAGGTGTCCGCTGGGGCCCGGCGCTATGCCGGCCAGGGCTACATCATCAAACTCATGGAGGCAGCTCTGGCCGAGAACGATCTGCCGGTCTGTCTGCATCTGGATCATGGCCAGAATTTCGAAATCTGCAAGGACGTCATCGACGGGGGATTCTCCTCGGTCATGATCGATGGCTCGCATCTGAGCTTCGAGGAGAACATCGCCCTGACCAAGCAGGTCGTGGCCTATGCCCATGACCGGGGGGTGTGGGTCGAGGCCGAGCTGGGCAAACTGGCCGGGGTGGAAGACGATGTCAGCTCCGAGCACAGCGTGTACACCGACCCCGATCAGGCTGCGGAATTCGTGGGCCGCTCCGGGTGTGACTCCCTGGCCATCGCCATCGGCACCAGCCACGGCGCGTACAAATTCGCCGGCGAGGCCAAGCTCGACTTCGACCGCCTGGAAAAGATCGCCAAGCTGCTTCCGGGCTATCCCATTGTTCTGCACGGGGCCTCTTCCGTGCCGCAGGAGTTCGTGGCCATGGCCAACCAGTACGGGGCCCAGATCGGCGGGGCCAAGGGCGTGCCGGAGGAACTCCTGCGCAAGGCAGCCGCCTCGGCCGTGTGCAAGATCAACATCGACACGGACATCCGTCTGGCCATGACCGCCACTATCCGCAAGTACCTGGCGGAAAATCCGTCCCACTTCGACCCGCGCCAGTACCTGCAGGTGGCCAGGACCGCGGTGCGGGACATGGTGGCCCACAAGATCCGCAATGTTCTCGGCTCATCCAATAAAATTTAAATGAGGGTATTGAAATGGCAGTAAAAATCGCACTGAACGGTTTTGGACGCATCGGACGTTATCTGGCCAGGATCGTGGCCAACGACAAGGACATCGAACTTGTCAGCGTGAATGCGCGCGGCGACAACATGCAGCTCGCCCACCTGCTCAAGTACGACTCCGTGCATGGCACCTTTGCCGGAGAGGTCACGGCCAACGATGACGGATTTCTCCTCAACGGTCGGCAGGTGAAGGTCACCCGCAACGCCCCGGAAGCCTGGGACTGGAAGGGGATTGACATCCTGATCGAAAACACGGGCAAGTTCACGGATCGCGAGAGCTGCGAGAAGCATCTGGCCGCCGGAACCAAGAAGGTCCTCATTTCCGCTCCTGGCAAGAAATCAGACCTGACCGTGGTCATGGGCGTCAACGACGGCCAGTACGATCCGGCCAGGCACAACATCATCTCCAACGCCTCCTGCACGACCAATTGTCTGGCCCCCGCGGCCAAGGTCCTCAACGACAGTTTCGGCATCCGCCACGGGCTGATGACCACCATCCATTCCTATACCATGAGTCAGCGCATGCTCGACGGTACCCACAAGGACATCCGCCGGGCCCGGGCCGGGGCCATGAACATCCTGCCCACAACCACTGGCGCGGCCA
>JAAYCS010000050.1 GCA_012729655.1 Desulfovibrionales bacterium
AAAGACCCCCTCGCGCTCGGGAAAATTGTGGCCGAATGTGGCCCGGATGGCCATGGAAACGAACTGCACGGCCCGATCCAGGGAGAGGGGGAGGGAGTCCCCCTGGAGGAGCGACCCAGTTATCACGCTGGCGAAGATATCTCCAGTTCCGGGATAACGTGCAGGAATATATGGGCAACCGACTTTCCAGAAGCGGTTGGCGTCCCGTTCATAGGCAATGACCGACGTGCTGCGCTGACGTTCTTCGGGCACGCTGGTGAGGATGACGCAACGCGGCCCCATGTCAGAAAGGGCGCGGGCCCAGTATTTGATTTCATCCTGGACCAGGTTCTCGAAGTGCAGGGGTTGGCCCAGGAGTAGACCGGCTTCGGTGATGTTGGGCGTGATGACGTCGGCCACGGAAACGAGGTCACGCATGCCCGTGACCATGGATGCGTCCATGGTGTCGTAAAGCTGGCTGTCGTCGCCCAGGACCGGGTCCACAACGACAAGGTTCGACGCGTCGCGGAAGGTCTGGATGAACCCGTGCACAATCCCGATCTGCTCCACGGAGCCCAGGAATCCGGAATAGATCCCGGCAAAGCTGAGGGGCAGGCGCTTCCAGTGCGCGATGATGCAGCGCATGTCTTCGGTCAGATCCCGAAAATGAAAATCCGTGAAACCGCCTGTGTGGGTGGACAGGATGGCGGTGGGCAATGCGCAGACCTGCATGCCCAGGGCAGAGAGAATGGGAATGACAGCGGAGAGGGATCCTCCCCCGAACCCAGAAAGATCGTGAATGGCGGCGACACGTTGAAGAACAGAGTGCAATGTCGAGGCTCCATCATACGGCGTGCGGACAGCCCACAATGAACCGACTCTCCACGTCGAGCGGAATGAGCCAGGACCCTTCGCGCCGATTGGGCGCCCTGTCAACGTTTTTAGGCGTTGAGATAATCCAGCAGACCTTTGCCGGCCTTAAAGAAGGGCATTTTTTTCGGCTTGACCTGCACGGACTCTCCGGTTTTGGGATTGCGTCCGATATAGCCATCGTACTGTTTGATCTTGAAACTGCCAAAGCCGCGGATCTCGATCCGGTCGCCACGCAACAGGGCGTCGCGCATGGAGTCGAAGAAGCTGTCGACGATGGTGGCCGCTTCCTCACTGGAAATCTTGAGATTTTCCGAAACGGCCTGAATAAGTTCGCTTTTGTTCATTGTTTGCTCCTGATGACGATTCGCATGTCATCTTCCCTTCGACCCCAGAGGCGCTCAAACCCTGTTCGTCTGAACCGCGCCTGCCCCGGCCAGCGGGTAAAAAATATGAAATTTGAAGCACTGATAATAAAATTCAACGACTTTGGAAAGTTATTCTCAGCATGTTCTTCAAAAAATTTTGTCCGCCACGCCCGGTTTCGAACATGCAGGCGCGGGTCGCCCCGCATGCCCTCGACCGCCCACGATGATATTTTTTCTTGTTGAATTTACAGTGTAATCCTGGAAATGACAATTGCCGTGTGCGGGATTTCGCCGGTCACGTTTCATTCCGAAAATTTCGGTTTCTGGCCCGAGGTATTCCGTCGCGGCCAGGACCAGCCGAGGTCTGGCTGCGGCGGCCCCCCGGGGTGGGCCTGCTGGCAGAGGGGCGCCGGCCTTGGCCGCGGGTTTCATCCGGGAGCAGAATTCTGTGTTGGCGGAGCCGCTCCTCGTCGCTGCGGGCCACGAAGATCGGCTTTCCGTCGGGCGTGATGCCGGCATGGTACATGGCTGTGGCCACTGCCCCGGGGATGGGGATGAAGCACTGCACCTGCCGTGGCTGCCAGCCCCGCTGGGCCAGCCAGCGGGCCAGAGCGCGCATGTCTTCGTCCGTGGTGCCTGGAAATGCGCTCATGAGGTACGGCACAACGTACTGCTCCTTGCCGGCGCGATGGGACTCCCTGGCGAACAGGGTCAGAAATTCCTCGAAAACCCGGATCCCAGGCTTGCGCATGAGTCGCAGGACATGGTCACAGACATGCTCAGGGGCAATTTTGAGTTGTCCGCCGACAAACTCCCGCAAATATCCGCTCAGGGCCTTCAGATCCTGCAGGGCAAGATCGAAGCGCACTCCGCTGGCCACGCGCACGTTGCGGACGCCCGGGACGCGCCGCACGGTCCGCAACAGGTCCAGGTGGGCCTGCTGGTCCATCCGGAAATGGGGGCATATCCTGGGCGTCATACAGCTTGCGCGGGCGCAGGGACGCTCGGCCTTGGCGCATACCGCGCCCCACATGTTCGCGCTGGGGCCGCCCACGTCGGAAATGTTGCCCTTGAATTCCGGCATGGCGGTCATGCGCCGGACCTCGTCCAGGATGGAACCCAGGCTGCGGGAGGCGATTCGCCGGCCCTGGTGCAAGGCCAGGGTGCAGAAGGAGCATCCACCGCCACACCCCCGGTGGCTGGTGATGGAGTCGCGGATCATCTCCACGGCCGGGATGGGTTGGCCGTAGTGCGGGTGGGCCCTGCGGGAGAAGGGCAGGGCATACAGGGTGTCCATTTCAGCGGTCGAAAGGGGTTTGGCCGGGGGAGCCACGGCAATGGTTCGCGCTCCGACCTTCTCCCTGGCCCACATGACGCCCCCGTGCACCTGCGTTTCGAGCATGAGGGTGGCACGCATCAATGCGCGTGGATCGGCGAGCATGTCCTCGTGGCTGGGCAGGACCAGCCCGGCCTCGAAATCCTCCCCCGCGGACACGGTGCCGTGAATGCCCTGCAGGCCCTGCCCTGCATGCAGTCGCTGGGCTATTTCGACAATGGGCCGTTCGCCCATGCCGTAGACAACAATGTCTGCCTTGGCGTCCAGGAGAATGGGCTTGCGCAGGGCGTCGGTCCAGAAATCGTAGTGTGTGATGCGCCGCAGGGAGGCCTCGATGCCTCCCAGCACAACGGTCAGGCCGGGAAAGGCCTGGCGCAGCAAATTGGTGTAGACGATGCAGGCGCGGTTGGGCCTGGCCCCAGCCCTGCCCCCGGGGGTGTAGGCGTCCTCGGAGCGTTTTTTGCGGAAGGCTGTGTAGTGGGCCAGCATGGAGTCGATAGCCCCGGCCGAGACCCCGGCGAAGAGCCTGGGGCGACCCATGACCAGCAGATCGTCTGGCTGTGTCCATCGGGGCTGGGTGACGATGCCGGTGCGGAATCCATGGGCCAAAAGCGTCCGGCCCAGCAAGGCCGTGCCGAAGGACGGATGATCCACATAGGCGTCGCCGCTGACCAGGAGCACATCCAGGACGTCCCAACCCAAGCGGTCCATCTCGGATCTGGTCATGGGCAGAAAATGCGGTTGGGGCAGAGGGGGGGAAGCAAAGAGGGTCATGTTTCAGCCTGCGGGCTCCCGGGGTTGCGGAGGGAAGAAAGGCGCCGGTGCCATGGACTGCAGCAGGGACTGCCTGCCTGCATGCTCACGGGGTGCGCAGCTTGGGGTTGTTGATATGCCGATCCCGGTCCCGCCGGGTCTTTTTATCCAGGTTGCGGGTCACGGCCTCGGTCAAGTCGACCCCGGTCTGATTGGCGATGCAGGTCAGCACAAAGAGGACATCCGCCAATTCGTCGGCCAGATCCTTTGCGTCCGATTCCTTGAAGCTCTGGTCTCCGTAGCGGCGGGTCATGATCCGGGCCACTTCGCCCACTTCTTCCATGAGCACACCCAGGTTGGTCAGTTCGGAAAAATAACGGACTCCGAAGGTGTGCACCCAGGCGTCGATGTTGTCCTGCAGGTCGCGTATGGTCATGCGCCCTCCTTTTTTTGGGGCTTACGGAATGCGGGGGGTCTCTGGCAATGTGGGCAGTCGGTCTTGGGATGCCCGGGCTGCATCCCCGCAGTGTCATCCCGAGGACTGGCTGGCCAGACCAGAGGAAGATGCAGGCAGGCGAGATGGATCAGCAACCCAGCTTCCCCCGACGGTATCGGAACGTGTCTCTGGACACGTTGAGGAGCCGGGCAGCCTGGGATTCATTGCCTTCAGCCAAGGCCAGGGCCTGCTCGTAATAGGTCCGCTCCAGGTCGTGCAGGACGGCGGGAAGATCCACGCCGACTGGCGTCAGTCTTGCCGGGGCCTGGGGAATCGTGTCGGACTCGCACTGAGGCTCAAGTCCCAGGTCCGGCGTGTCCAATTCCAGGCCGCAGGCCATCAGCACGGCCCGTTCTATGATGTTGCGCAGTTCGCGCACATTGCCTTTCCAGGGATGGCCCAGGAGAGCAGCTGCGGCCCTCGGGGTGATCCCCTTGATCTTCTTGTCGAATTTTTCAGAGTACTGGTACAGAAAGAGTCTGGCCAAGGGCAGAATGTCCTCCTTGCGGCTGGTCAGGGATGGGACGCGGATGCGGACCACGGCCAGGCGGTAGAAAAGGTCCTGCCGGAAGCTGCCGTCATTGACCATGTCCTCCAGGTTGCGGTTGGTGGCGGTCAGGATCCTGGTCCGTACGGTGCGCTTGACCGTGGAGCCCAGGGCGTAGAACTCTCCCTGCTGCAGAAAGCGCAGCAGCTTGGCCTGGGCGCTCTGCGGCAGCTCGCCGATCTCATCCAGAAACAGGGTTCCGCCGGCCGCCTCCTCGACCAGTCCGAGTTTGCCTTTTCGCCCGGCCCCGCTGAAGGCACCTGGGGCATACCCGAACAGCTCGCTTTCGATCAGATTCGTGGGCATGGCCGCACAATTGATGGTGATGAGAGGTCCACGAAAATTGGGGCTGCGGTGGTGGATGGCACTGGCGATGAGCTCCTTGCCGGTTCCTGTGTCGCCCTCGATGAGGACCGGTGTATCCGGGCTGATGGCGATCTTGCCGACCATGTGCACCACGTCGGTCAGGGCCTCGCTCTGGGCAACGAAAAAGGGAATCTGTTCCCGCAGGGCCTTGTCCTGGAGATCCCGAACCTCCTTGCCGAGGCGGATGGAACTCTTGGCCCGCTCCAGACAGAGCTTGAGGGTGTCCATGCGCAGCGGCTTGACCAGATAGTCGAATGCCCCGCGCTTCATGGCCGTAATGACCGTGTCCAGGTCCTCGAAGGCCGTGATCATGATGATGGCGGCGTGGGCGTTCTGGGCCCGGATTCCTTCCAGGACGTCGAGTCCGCTCATGTCGGGCAGCCCGATGTCGAGCAGGACCAGATCCGGATTCAACGCCTCCAGGTCTGCCAGGGCTTCCTTCCCACTGGCCCGCACAGAAACCGTGTATTGGCGGGTCAGGGCCATCTGCAGGCTGTCCCGGATGGATTCCTCGTCATCGATGATGAGAAGGGAGTAGTTCATGCGTGTACCCCCGTATGAACCGGAAACTCCAGACGGAACTCGGCACCGCCCAGGCTGCTTTCGACCACCCGGATGGAGCCATGATGGTCGGCCACGATGCGCTGGACAATGGAAAGGCCGATGCCCGTGCCGTCGGAGGCTGTGGTGAAGAAGGGGTCGAAGATCCGCTCCCGATCCCTTTCCGCCACGCCGGGACCGGAATCGGCGAAGGTTAGGCGGACCAGCCCTTCGGACTGGGACAGGCTGATCCGGATGTGCTTGCCGGCCTGGTCGCGGACAGCTCTGGTCGCATTGTCCATGATGTTGATGACCGCCTGTTCGAGCTGCATGCGATCCCCCAGCACGGGCTGGACTGGAGCGAGATCCGTTTCCACTGACACTCCGGCCTTGCGCAGGGTCGGGGTCATGAGGCCCAAGGCCTCATGCACCGGACCGGTGAGGTCCAGGAGTTCCAGCCGGGGGGTGCCGGGTTTGGAAAAATCGAGCACCCGGCGGATGACCGCTTCCATTTTTCCCGCTGCCTTGCGGATCTTCTCAATGATATCGCGGAAGGTCTCCGCGACGTGCCGGTCAGGGAATTCCGCGCAGACTTCGTCCATGGCATACAGGTACCCGTGGATGCCGGTCAGGGGATTGCGGATTTCATGGGCAATACCCGCAGCCATGCGGCCCAGGGAGTTGATTTTGTCCAAAAGCATGATCTGGCGGCCCATGCGTTTGGCTTCGGTCACATCGGCCATGAACACCGCCGCCCGCGTTACCTGGCCGTTGTCATCGAAAACCGGATAGAGACGTATGTCCAGGTCCTGGTTTTCGCCGTAGTCGGTGATGCTCTCGGCTGCTCCGCTTTCAAAGATGCTGTCCACGGCCTGTCTGAAGCGTTCAGCCAGGGACGGTGTGATCACGTCGTACAGACAGACCCCGGAGAGGGACGCGCGGCTCTGGTTCAGGCGAGCGGCCCCGGTCTCATTGATATCCAGGATGATTCCGGCTTGGTCCATGAGCAGCAGGGTTTCATTGGGCGCGTTGAGCAGGGCCCTGGCTTTGGCTTCACGGTCGCGGATGTGGGCCTCGGCCTGGCGACGCTGCTCGATTTCAAAAACGAGGTCGCTGGTTCTCCGCTCCACCTCGATTTCCAGCCGGGCACGGGCCTTGCGCAGGTCGTTTTCGGCCCGCATACGTTCATGCACTTCCCGCTCCAGGGCATCGTTGGCTGTGCGCAGATGTTCTGTCCGAGCCCGCACCGCCTCTTCCAGTTGCTCCTTGTTCTTATTGAGCACGGCCTGGGCCTCTTGCCGGCGGCGGATGGAGCTGAGCAGCATGGCCAGAGCGGCGAGCAGCACTGCCACCGCGGCCGTCGCTCCCCAGATGAAGCGTTTGTCGATCTGGTAGAAACGGGCGGGCTGGTTGAGGACGATGCTGTCTCCAGGCAGGGCATCGGGGTCGATCTGGAAACGCTGGAGCTGTTCGTAGTCGAAAATATACTGCGACGGTGTGGCCAGGTCCACGGGGATGGTGTCGGGATCGGCCCCGGCCAGGATGCGTATGCCCAAAAGGGCAACGCGTTCTCCCTCCACCTGCCCCTGGACCATTCTGCCGCCCACGCAGCCGGTTCCCATTTCAAAGTCCCAAAATCCGTAGATGGGCACTTTGGAATGGGTGGACAGAAAAAGGTTCTTTTCCCTGTAGTCCACCAGCACCCCTTCCTCGTTGCGCATGACCCCGTGGACAAAAATGATCTGTCCCGGTCCAAGCTCTCCCAGGCGGCCCTTCAGTTCCTGGGCCGAGAGGTTGTTCCAGAAGGTGAACCGGATGGGAGCGAATGTTCTTTCCAGGGAGCGCAGCGCACGATCCGTGATCAGGTCAGTGATGGCCTGATCCCCACCGATGATGACAAACTCCTTGGTATCCGGATGGAGAAGCAGTGCCGTGCGCATGGTATCAGGAAAGGACGGGTTTTCGGCCAGGCCAGTGATGTTGTGCTGCCCGCGCAACTGCTCAGGCTGGAAGTCGTTCACTCCGCAAAATGCCACAGGTGCGGAGCGGAAGATGGAATCGCGGTAGGTGAGGACGAAGTCCAGGGCGTCATTGTCCGTGGCGATGATCAGCTTGAAGACGCTATCGGCCAGTTTGTGTCTCAGAAGCGCGGCCTGCAGGGCCAGGTAGGACGTGTCTGTATTGCGTTTGGTGTCCAGGTATTCGACCCAGAGCAGGGTTTGGGGCAGCTGTGCGCCGAAGGTCTCGCGGATCCCGGTGTTCAGGGTGTCGGTCCAGGACAGGCCGGGATGGTAGGAGTGGAGCACCAGCACATTGGGGGATTGGGCCAGCGCCGGCACGCTGCAGAAAAATGCAAAAAAAAGGAGAAGAGTGGACTTCATGGCGGAGATGTAAGCGCAATTCTGACCTTCTTCAAGTACACAGGACGGCATCCTTGACAGCATTGAGGGATGGGAATAACGATCCTCATTTCCTTGCTCGCCCCATGGTGCGGGTGGGCTATCATCCACAAGGAGGATCACACATGATCGCCAGGTACGAGGAATTGCTCCTGTTGAGTCCGGAGCTGGGCATGGAAGAATGCCGTGATATCGTCAACAATCTGAGCGCCGTTGTCGAACGAGAGGGCGGTTCCGTTCTGAAGATCGATGACTGGGGCGTCAAGGATACCGCCTACCCGGTGCGCAAGTTCAACCGCGGTCGGTACGTTCGGATGGAATTGAGCATGCCTGGACAGGCTGTGGCGGAATTGGAGCGCAATGTCCGCATAGCCGATGGGATCTTCAAATTCATCACCGTCAGACTCGCCGAGCATACCGAGGAGGCCTAACATGTCCTTTAAGAAAAAATTCGCTCCCCGCAGAAAATACTGCCGTTTCTGTGAAAATCCCGAGATCCCATTGAATTACAAGCACCCTGAAGTGCTGAATGATTTTGTGACCGACCGCGGCAAGATCATCGCCAGCCGGATCACGGGCACTTGCGCCAAGCACCAGCGGGCCATCACCCGTGAAGTGAAGCGCGCCCGTCAGATGGCGCTGATGTTCTACACTGCCACCCACAGCACGGACGTGCTCAAAAAGTCTAGAATCTAGGAGAGTTGGTCATGAAGGTCATTTTGCGTGCAGACGTGGACAATCTTGGCCGCCTCGGTGAAATCGTCGCGGTCAAACCTGGTTATGGAAGAAATTATCTGTTGCCTCAGGGCCTTGCCTCATTGGCGACTCCCGGCAATCTGAAGGTATTCGAACAGGAACGCCGTAAACTGCAGGCCAAGAATGATGCCTTGCGGGCTGAGGCCTCCGGATTGGCAGCCAAGATCGAAGCCGCCAAAGTCATTGTCGAGGTCCGCGTCGGCGACGGGGACAAGCTCTATGGTTCTGTCACATCCTCCCAGATTGCCTCCATCCTGGCTGACCAGGGCGTGGAGGTGGATCGCCGGAAGATCCAGCTGGCGGACGGGATCCGATCCCTGGGTGAATACATCGTGGACGTGAAACTCCATCCCGAAGTCGTGGCCAAGCTGACCGTCAACGTCATCAAACATGGCCAGGCGGAGCAGGTGACCCAAGCCGTAGCCCAGGCCGATGCAACCGAAGAAGCAGCCGCGGAGTAACCCCGGGCAGCGCCTCGGAACTCGTGTTCAACCGGAAGAGGCCTTGCAAAAGGCCTCTTCTGATTTGTTGCGCAAGGTCCCTCCCCACAACACCGAAGCCGAACAGGCAGTGCTGGGTGGGGTTTTCCTGCGCAACGAGATCCTGCATACCCTCGTGGACACGGTTTCCGACGAGGATTTCTATTCCCCTGTTCACCGGATCATTTTTCAGGCCTTCCAGGAGCTCTATCGCCGCCGGGAGCCCGTCGATCTTGTCACCGTGGCCGAGCATCTGCAACGCCGCGGGCAACTGGACGAGGTGGGCGGTACGGTCTATCTGGCTTCCCTTGCCGAGTCCGTGGCCTCGGCCGCCAATGCCGTCTTTCACGCCCACATCGTGCGGGACAAGGCTGTGCGCCGCAGGCTGATCCAGACCTCGTCCGAGATCCTGACCAACTGTTTCGAGGCCGGGGAGGAGACAGAGGTCCTGCTGGACCAGGCTGAACAGCAGATTTTTTCCATTGTGGAGTCCAAGGGCAAGCCCGCCTTCATCAGCAGCAAGGACCTCGTCAACCGCGTCTTTGAGCAGCTGGAATTGCGTGCCGGGCAGGGTGAATTGATCACCGGGGTGCCCACGGGATACACGGATTTCGATCACATGACGGCCGGTCTCCAGAAGTCCGATCTGATCATTCTGGCCGCCAGACCGTCCATGGGCAAAACGGCGCTGGCGCTCAACATGGGCATGCGCGCGGCCATCCACAGCGATGTGCCTGTGGCCGTTTTTTCCCTGGAAATGTCCATGGACCAGCTCATGATGCGCATGCTTGGCTGCCACGGGCGGGTCGATCTGAGCCGATTGCGCAGCGGGTATCTGAACGACGAGGATTGGAGCCGCCTCTATCAGGCCGCCGAGGATCTGTCCAAAGCGCCCATCTATATTGACGACACCCCGGCCCTGAGCACCATGGAAATCAGGGCCCGATGCAGACGGCTCAAGGCCGACAAGGGCGTGGGGCTCATCATCGTAGACTACCTGCAGCTCATGCGTTCCAGCCGGAACAGCGATTCACGCGAGCAGGAAATCTCGGACATTTCGCGCAACCTGAAGGCCCTGGCCAAGGAACTCGAAGTCCCGGTCATCGCCCTGTCCCAGCTCAACCGCAAGGTCGAGGAACGTTCGGACAAGCGTCCCGTGCTCTCGGATCTCCGCGAGTCGGGTGCCATCGAGCAAGACGCTGACGTCATCGTCTTCATCTACCGCGACGCGGCGTACAACAAGGCAGAGGACAACCCGAACAAGAATATCGCTGAGATCATTATCGGCAAACAGCGCAATGGCCCCATAGGGACCATGCGTCTGGCCTATTTTGGCCAGTACACCGTGTTCGACAATCTGACGGAAGTCGGGCTGCCGTCGGAGAATGGCGGTGCATTCTAACGCATTGCCGGAGCTCACCCTCAACCCAAGGCGGAGTTTGTCATGAAAGGCTATTGCCAGGAAGAATTTTTCACCCGCAGCGAACTGGATACCGTACAGAAAATCCGTTTGAAGGGCGCGCTGGAGCGCGCGGCCAGGTCAGAATTCTATTCCCATCGCTTCGCGGAGATGGGCCTGGACCCCAGCGCCATCCAGTCCGCAGCGGATGTTGTCAAGCTCCCCTTCACGACCAAGGATGATCTGCGCAGCGCCTATCCTTCGCGCATGCTGACCCGGCCCGTGACGGACATGATCCGTCTGCATGCCTCTTCAGGGACAACTGGTTCGGCCACAGTCATCTACTATACCCGGAACGACGTGGACTGCTGGGCAGACCTCATGGCCCGTTGCATGCATATGGTTGGCGTGCGTCCAGAGGATACATTTCAGAACATAGCCGGGTATGGTCTTTTCACCGGTGGTCTGGGCATTCATTACGGAGCGGAGCGTCTCGGCTGTCTGACCATTCCGGCCGGAGCGGGAAATTCAAAGCGTCAACTCAAGCTGCTGCAGGATTTTCAGGTCTCAGTCGTCCACATCATCCCGTCCTATGCCCTGCACCTGAGCACGGTGAAAGAAGAGCTGGGATACACACGGGACAAGCTCAATCTGCGTGTTGCCCTTATTGGGGCCGAGCCGCACACGGAGGCCATGCGCCGTCGCATCGAGGAGGTGTACGGGCTGAAGGCCTACAATTCCTATGGTCTGTCGGAGATGAACGGTCCTGGCGTGGCTTTCGAGTGTCTGGAACAAAACGGCATGCATATCTGGGAGGATGCGTATCTCCCTGAAATCGTTAATCCGGAAACAGGGGAGCATGTGCCCGAGGGAGAGGTCGGGGAGCTGGTCATCACCACCTTGTGCCGTGAGGGCATGCCACTCATCCGCTATCGGACCAAGGATCTGACCCGCTTTGTGCAGGGCGACTGCCCTTGTGGACGCCGACACCGCCGTCTGGACCGGATTCTGGGACGTGCCGACGACATGATCATCATCAAGGGCGTGAATATCTACCCCATGCAGGTCGAAAACGTGCTGATGAGCATCCCTGAAGTGGGACAGAACTACCTCATCGTGCTGGAGCGCGAGGGCTATCTGGACCAGATGCGGGTCAAGGTCGAGGTCAAGGATGAATTTTTTGTCGAGGACATGCGCGAACTCAAGGGATTGCAGAATCGGATCAGTGCGAAACTGCGCGACGAGATCCTCATCACTGCGCGCATCGACCTGGTGGAGCAGAACTCCCTGCCCAAATCAGAGGGCAAGGCCCAGCGGGTTCTGGACCTGCGGACCTAGGGCTATTCATATTGGGTCACCGCGCAGGACAGCCCCTTGGCCTCGGCTTCGGAACAACGGGCCAGGGCTTCCTCGCGGGTGCGCTCCAGGGCGAACTGGACTTCCACGCCGGAGACAAGTTCCCGTTCAAACACGTCGTGAATCCCTGGCAACCCGACCAGGAAACTCGCGTTTCTGATTTGCTGGGCGTCGGTCAGGGGCCCCGCTGTGGCCACGAAGGGCCGGAAAACCACTGTGGCTTCGGCCATTTTTTTGTGCACGCCGAACTGGCTGGCTTGGTTGAACTCGTCGAAGCGTCCCGCAAAAAGGACGAACTGGACTGGAGGCCCCTCCTCCCGGGTCCAGAAGAGCGGCTGTCCCAGATCCGCAAAACGGGGCAGATGCAGGACCAGAGCCTCTATGCTGGCATAGGAACCGAGCTGCAGCGAGTATGGACCATCCTGGGTCCGCTTGCGGAACACGGTCTTGGCGACATTCGGCAGTGAACCCGGAGGCTGGATAATGGCCTGGGGTGTGGAGAGCTCCGCATCATTCACCGTGGCCCTGGGAGCGCTGTCCGCTCCCAGCAGAAAGTCCTTGATCCCTGTTTCCGGGAGCAGCCACGCAAAGGCGAGCAGAAAAAGGGCGATGAATCCTGCCATGGTCAGCAGGAGAATCCATCCCACCCTCGAGGGTGGGGTCTTGACCACGGTCTGGGCAGGCGTCTCCCCGCCCTGGGGCATTGCCGGTGCAGGGCTCGGTTCGTGGTCCTCCTGGTTCACCATGTTGCCCGCCGCATCATCCTCTGCCGGTTCATCCATGGCATTCTTGGTCTTGGCCGCCGTCAGCCGGCGCAAAACGCCTATGCTGCCCGCAGCCTGCTCGACCAGGACTTCCGGATAGGGTATCAGATCTGCGGCGAGGCCGGCTGAATCCAACAGAAAGTTGATATAGGACAGGGACTGCTCTCGGGTCAGTTTGGGCATATTCCAGATGGTGCCGATCATGCTGTGAATGGTCCGGTTGTCAGGTCGGGCCAGTCTGTGCACAATCTCCCTGTTCCCCATCAGGACAATCTGCAGAACAGTGTGGAGCTGTTTTGCCAGAGTGAAAAGTCCGTGCAGAAAGGCGAAATCCGAATCCTGGAGCAGATGGGCGTTGTCGACAAGCAGGACCACGCGTCTATGTTCCTGCAGCCTTTTTGAAAGATTGGATTTATGTTGTTTTTGAGGGGAGAGGTGGGCACTCAGGTGCTTGGACAGGCTCAATGCGCCGGAGAAAGGAAGCAGGATGGTATGTGCTTCCAGCAGCGTAGCCAGACGGGCCAGGAAGGTCGATTTTCCGGACATGGGAAAGCCGACAACGCAGCTGAGAGGACGAGACTGTGCGATTTCTGCCAACAGGGATTGGAAAAGAT
>JAAYCS010000051.1 GCA_012729655.1 Desulfovibrionales bacterium
AGGTGGAAGGCGTTCAGCTCGTTCACGAGGAGAATGCCGAAGACGTACGAGACCAGGGCCCAGATGGCCAGCAGAATGGCCATGTACGTCAGGTTCGATTTCCAGTACCGTTGCATTGATTTTTCCATGTGTTCCTCCGGGGGCTGTGGTGGGTCGCTCTAGTCATGCCGATCTGATCGCACGAGACAACACGCTTCGCACGTCATTTCCGGTAAACGGACAGAGAAGTTGGTCGTCGGCATGGGGAGCCGGTATGGGCGTGGTCCGGGATTGAATTCTGCCATTGGCCCGCCCGCACACGCCGTTCATCCGGGACAGGGCATGGCGGCAATACCGGGATGCCGCAAATGGATCCCTTGGGCGTAGTGGTCGGCGTTCATCAAAGGAAGGGGCAACGCTGCACAGAAAGTCATGGTGTGCCGCTGGCGGGGGTCAACGGCACGAGCAGGAGGTTGTGTCCCATGAAATGCAAGGAGAAGTGTATGATCACCGTTTGCCAGACCGACATCACCTCCATGACTGTGGACGCCATTGTCAACGCCGCCAATTCCAGCCTTCTGGGCGGAGGGGGGGTGGATGGAGCCATCCACCGCGCGGCCGGTCCGGGACTGCTGGACGAATGCCGGACCATCGGTGGGTGCCCGACAGGACAGGCCCGCATGACCAGGGGGTACGACCTGCCCGCCAAATTCGTTATCCATACCGTGGGGCCTGTCTGGCAGGGCGGAGGAAAGGGTGAGCGGGAGCTTCTGGGCGCATGCTATCGGTCCTGTCTGAACCTGGCCAGGGAGCACGGGCTTCGCAGCGTTGCCTTTCCGGCCATCAGCTGCGGGGCGTACGGTTTTCCTGCCGAAGAGGCCAGCGCCATAGCCGTATCCGAGGTGCGGTCGTTTCAAGCCAGGCACGGCGGACCGCAGTCAGTCGTGTTTGTCTGCTTTTCGAAAAGCATGCGGGACATCTACGAGCGCATTCTTTTCCAGTCACCGGAATGAGAATATCCTGCTTCGATCTGTTTCAAGTACAGGAAAACAGAAAGAAAAAGGGAATCTGCAATTCCGATCCTCCCGGCTCGGAAAGCAAAGTTCTTTTTTATATCCAACCAACTTGTTTTACAGACTATTCCTGTCAGGATGCATCTCTGCCGGCCTCACGCCGGGCCCATTCTTCCTGGTCAGGGCTGGCATGATGCAGGTGCCGCCTGTGAAAAAGGAATCAAGAGTTCCGCATGGATGGAGGGCTCCTGCTAAAATTTTCTCATGAATTCAGACGGATATCTCCTTGGCATGGGTAATGCTTCGGTTCTGGTGCTTCCATTGCGGCAGCGCACCCCACAATCCTGCACAGACCATGAGGAAAACCATGAGCAATACCGCAGTTGTCCACGAGGACACCCCTGAACTGGGCCAGGAACTGGCCGAACCTCCCTCCCTATCAGCCCAAGCCGATCATCCCCAAGACCAGGAGCTCCAGTCCTGGCGCCATCTCAAGAACTTCCTGGCCACCCATTTTCCCGCAGCAAGCCTCAAAGACTGGGAAAACTGGCGTTGGCAGCTCAAGAACCGCATCACTTCCGCACGATCCATGGCCCGGATCCTCGGGCTGGAATTTTCACCCTATGTGGCGGCGGCCGGTGGGCTTCCGGCCGCAGTGACCCCGTATTACCTGTGGGTGGCTTCCCGCAGCAAAGCCGTGCAGCGCTGCATCCTGCCCGACATCCGCGAAACCGAGATCGGACCTTTTGAAAGGCCTGACCCCCTGGGGGAGGACGTGCACAGCCCGGTTCCGGGCATCGTGCACCGCTATCCCGACAGGGTCCTGTTTCTGGTCACGGACTTCTGTTCGACCTATTGCCGTTACTGTACCCGCTCCCGTCTGGTGGGCAAAAGCGGGCACCATTCCGACATGCGCAGCTGGCAGGTGGCCCTGGACTATATCCGCCAGCACAGGGGGGTGCGCGACGTCCTCCTTTCAGGTGGAGATCCCCTGACCCTGCCGGATATGAAGATAGAATGGCTGCTGTCCCAGCTGCGGGACATTGCGCATGTGGAGATCGTGCGCATCGGGACCAAGGTTCCGGCCGTGTTGCCGCAACGGGTCACTCCCGCCCTGACGCGCATGTTGCGCCGGTATCACCCGCTGCTGATGAGCCTGCATTTCGCCCATCCGGAGGAAATCACCCCGGAAACATCGGCCGCATGTGCCCGTCTGGCCGACGCCGGGATCCCCCTGGGCAGCCAGACAGTGCTTCTGGCGGGTGTGAATGACGACGTGACGACCATGAAACGCCTGATGCACGGCCTGATCCGCAACAGGGTGCGGCCGTATTATCTGTACCAGTGCGACCCCATTCCCGGTTCTGCCCATTTTCGCACTCCCGTGGACACGGGATTGGGCATCATCAAGGGGTTGCGCGGCCATACCTCCGGGTATTGCATCCCGACCTACGTCATCGACGCGCCTGGCGGCGGGGGCAAGGTGCCCCTTCAGCCCGACTATGTGCTGGGCCGCGACGAGCAGGGTGTGGGCCTGCGAAATTACGAGGACCGGATTTTCCACTATCCCGATTTCGGGCAGGAGGCCTGATGCGCGTCGGCATGACCTACGACCTGAAGGACGAGTACCTGGCCGCAGGGTATTCTTCCGAAGAGGTGGCCGAGCTGGACAGCGAGGCGACGGTGGAGGCCATTGAAAAGGCCCTGCGCACCCAGGGTCACCAGGTGGAGCGGGTAGGCAATGTGGGCGGCCTGGTGCAGGCCCTGGCCAGTGGGCGGCGATGGGATCTTGTCTTCAACATCGCCGAGGGCATGCGCGGACTGGGACGGGAGTCACAGATTCCGGCCCTGCTGGACGCCTGGGGCATCCCCTACACCTTTTCCGGTCCCGAGCTTCTGGCCCTGACCCTGCACAAAGGCTGGACCAATGCCGTGATCCGGGCCCACGGCCTGCCCACTGCGGATTTCTGGATTGTCAGCGGGCAGGATGTGGTGGAGGAGATCGACCTGCCCTTTCCCCTGTTCGTCAAGCCCGTGGCCGAAGGGTCCAGCCGGGGGGTCAGCGCCAGATCCCTGGTGCGCAACCGCAGGGAGCTGCGCGAGGTCTGCGCCCAAATCCTTGAAACCTACAGCCAGTCCGCTCTCGTGGAAACCTATCTTCCGGGCCGTGAATTCACGGTGGGCATTCTCGGCAGCGGCCGCGGAGCGCGGGTCCTCGGGGTCATGGAGATTCTGTGCACATCCGAGGGGGACCAGACGGCCTACACCTACGAAAACAAGCAGCAGTGGACGGCCCGGGTGCATTACGCCCTGGTGACCGATGAAAAAGCCCTGCTGGCCGCCGACCTGGCCCTGGAGGCCTGGCAGGCCCTGGGCTGCCTCGATGCCGGCCGGGTGGACGTGCGGCTGGATGGCCAGGGCCGGGCGCGTTTTCTGGAGGTCAACCCCCTGGCGGGTCTGAATCCGGAAAGCTCGGACCTGCCCATCCTCTGTCACAAGATCGGACTGGAATACGACATGCTCATCGCCCAGATCATGAATTCGGCCGTTGCCAGGGCCAAGTCCACGGGTCTGCTGTCCGAGGCCGTTGTATGAAGACCCTGCGCGTGGCCGTGGTGCACGAGGAAACAGGCCACGCAGCGCCCCCGGACATCCTGGACACCGTGCGTCAGGCCGAGGCCGTGCTCCGCAGCATGGGTCAGCTCGACTGGACCTGCGCGCAGATCCCCGTGGGCCAGGACCTGGACGCGTTCCAGGACACCCTGCGCCGCTTCGGGCCCCATCTCGTCTTCAATCTACTGGAATCATTCCAGGGGACCTCGACCCTGGGGGCGGTTGTCCCGGCCCTGTGCCGCCAAGCCGGACTCCCGTTCACCGGCGCGGACGAGTGCGCCATGATCCTGGCCGGGGACAAGTCCGCTGCGCGGCGGATCATGGCCGCAACGGACATTCCTGTTCCGGCCGGGGTCGACCGGGTCGCATTGCTGCGCGGCGTTTTTCCCGGGCCTGGGCCGTATATCGTCAAATCCCGCTTCGAGGACGCCTCCCTGGGCCTGGATGCCGACGCGGTCATCGACGCGAGGTGTGCGGGGGATCTGGTGCAGGCCATGGATCTGCGCGCCCCGGCCATGGGCGGTGCCTGCGTGGCCGAGAGGTACGTGCACGGGCGGGAATTCAATCTGGCCCTGCTGGCCGCGCCGCATGGATCGGTGCAGGCCCTGCCCCTGGCCGAGATGGTCTTCGACCCGGGCACGCCTGGTCCGGCCATTCTGCACTATGCCGCCAAATGGGAGGAGGGCAGTCCCGCCTATGCCGCATCCTGGCGCAGATTTGCGCTCGATCAAGGTCAGCCCATGTGCGGGGAGATGGCCAGGATCGGCCTGCGCTGCTGGGAAATTTTCGGCCTGGCCGGATATGCGCGGGTCGATTTCCGCGTCTCGTCCGCGGGTCAGGTCTTTGTCATCGACGTCAATCCCAATCCGTGCATCGCCCTGGATTCCGGGTTCGTTGCTGCCGCAGGGCATGCCGGACTGACCCACCGGGACGTGGTGTACAGGATTGCCATGGCCGCGTTGGAACAGGCGGGGCAGCCCTGGGAAGGCCGTCATGGATGAAGTGCGTTTCCGGGATGAGGTCACCGGGGCGGACATGGCGGCCGTGCGGGGCATTGTCGGGTCCAGCGGTTTTTTTTCTGCCGAAGAAATCGACGTGGCCGAGGAACTGGTCAGGGAAAACCTGACCAGGGGCCTGGCCAGCGGATATTTTTTTGTCCTGGCCGACGACCGTTGCGGACAGACCCTCGGGTATGCCTGCTATGGACCGGTCCCCTGCACAACAGGCACGTTTGATCTGTACTGGATCGCCGTGCGCCAGGAGGCCCGGAAGACGGGGTTGGGCCGCGCCCTTCTGGCCCAGGTGGAGGCCCGGGTCAGCTCCAGGGGAGGACGCAAGCTCATAGCCGAAACATCGTCCCGCCCCCAATACGAACCGACCCGCGCATTCTACCTGGCGTGCGGTTTCCAGGAGGAAGCCCGGATCCGGGAGTATTACGCCCCGGGGGAGGACATTCTCTATTTCACCAAGACCATGGCCCCGCATTCCACTTGCGGGACGTGAACCGGGGCCGTATACGGGGGGCCGTTTCCGAGTAACCGCATTGTCGAGATCACCATGAAGTCCGTGCTTTGCCTCGTCTGTCTGCTGGCCTTGTGCGCCTGCGCCAGGCCCCCCGAACCCTCTCCGGAATATGTCGAACCGCGGTGTTTGCCCCAGTACGAGGACGTCTTCGTCCTGTTCGAGGAGTTTCAGCGCTTTCGAACCGGGGAGGACTTCCTGCGCCAGGGATTCACCGCCG
>JAAYCS010000052.1 GCA_012729655.1 Desulfovibrionales bacterium
AGATTGCCGAGAGACTCGGTTGTTCATGGCGACATGTGGCCTACGTCAAGCAGGATATGGGCCTGACCAAGCCAACAGCCCGCAAGAAGCGTCAGAAGCCCCGCTGAGAGGTGGGGCTGAAGGCATGAGCAAGACCCTCTCCCTCTGTCTGGGACGCGGCACGCGGGCGCTCAGGATGCAGGGCGGGCACCCTGCACAGGGGGAGGGGGGAGTCAAATCTTCACGGCTTCGCCCCGCAGACCGTCGTTGGCTCTCTTTTTTTTGTATGGCCAAAATTGGGGGCAAAAAGTCCCCCGGGAGGAGAAGATATGTCGAGAGGAAGAAAAAAACTGCCTGACTCGCTGAAAATCGTACAGGGCACATTTAGAAAACATCGGGCATCTTGCGCTTGTGGCCAGGATGAAATGCCGATGACCGCGCCGGAAGGTCTGTCCGAGGCGGCCCGCGTTCACTTCGCGGCGCTGAAGGAAAGCGTTGCGCAGCTCAGTCTGGACTCTGCGACGTTTACCGAGGCCCTGACCCTGGCCGCCATGCGCCTGGATGAAATCGCCCAATGTGATGCCATCATCACCGAACATGGCCGGATCATCGAGACGGTCACGGAGGCCGGCAGCCTGCTCCTGCGGGCAAACCCGGCCGTGACCATGCGCGACGGGGCCATGCGGCATCTGCAAAGCCTCCTCGCAGAGTTCGGCCTGACCCCTACGTCGGCGGCCCGCATCGGCGCAAAGAAGCCCACCTCGACTCCCAGGGGATTCGGCGGCCTGTGACCGTGAACGAGTTCGAGGGGGAAATTTGTCCGACCTGTCCGCATTGTCTGCTCATGGAGGCCACAATGGAAAAACGACACACGATCAGAATGACCGAGGACACGGCCAAGCGCCTGAAGGTCATGGCCGCCGTGACCGGCAAGCCGCAGGGCGAACTGCTCGAAGCGCTCTTGCTCATGGCCGCAGACGGCCGCCTCAGTGACGAGCAAATGGCCAAGGCCCTGACGGAGAACTGGTTGCGCGGCTACTCGCTCCCGCAGGGCGGCCCCCGATGAGTGCGCATCTCAGCGCCCGCGAACTCTGGAACCGTGCCGAGTCCGAAGCCCTGGCCAGGGTCAAGGCAGGACAGCCTGCACAACTCAGCCCGGCCACGAGCCTCAACGCATCGCGGGACGAGGCCACGGTTTTTGTGCTCGACGCGATTGGTGGATGGTGGGGGCTTGATCCCAAGACATGGGTTCCCGAGTTCGCCGCCATCAAGGCCAAGACGATCCACATCCGCATCAACTCGCCCGGCGGATCTGTTTTTGACGCTGAGGCCATGCGTACGGTTATCAGTCAGCACAAGGCCAGAACCATTTGCCACATTGACGGGTACGCGGCCAGCGCAGCCTCGACGTTGGCCCTGGCGGCCGACGAGGTGGAGATTTCGGCGGGCGGGATGCTGATGATCCATGACGCATGGGGCTACGGCATGGGCCGGGCTGAAGAACTCGAGGCCTGCGCGGCGCTGCTCAGGAAAACCACGGCGAGCATCGCGGCGGCCTATGCCAGGCGCACGGGTAAGCCCTTGGCGAAGATCCGCGAGTGGATGGACCGAGAGACATGGTTCAGCGCCCCCGAGGCCTTGGAGCATGGCTTTGCGGATCGGATCTATGTCCCCGGCCCGGCCGCATCCTCGACAGGCACCGACAAGGCCAAACGCGAACGCGCTCTGCAGCTCGCGGCCCTTCAAACGAAAATTTAACGATCACACGCAAAGGAGTTTCAAATGAATCTCGACATGATTCTCGCCCGGCAGGAACAGATCCTCGACAAGGCCCGCGCCCTGCAGGAGAAGGACGACTTCACCCCCGGCGACCAGGCCCGCTTCGATTCCCTCATGGCCGAGGCCAACAAGCTGGGCCAGCAGGCGAGCAACTTTCGACGGCTGAACGGTCTGAGCGACCCCTCCGACGCCCTGAGCGTGGCCAATATGTCCTTCGACGGCGGCAATTCTTTCGGCTCCGACGCCCGTATCACCATCACCAATCAGCCCCGAGTCTACAAGAACCTTGGCGAACAGATGATGGACGTCATGGCCATGACCACGGGCACTGACATGCGGGCCAAGAGCGCGGCGGCCGAGCGCTACCAGCAGATCGTCAACGCGGCCTCGGGTGGCTCCACCGGTATCGACTCGGACGGCGGCTATCTCGTCGAAACCGACAAGGCCGCCAGCATCGCCACAACGGCCATTCAGACCGGCGTCTTTTCGTCCCGCTGCTCTCAGCAGCCCATTGGCCCGAACGCGGACAGCTACAGCTATCTGGCCGGGGATGATCGTGACCGCAGCGACGGCAAGATCAATGGCGTGGCCGTGTACCGCAAGGGCGAGGCCGACACGATGACCGCTGGTGGCAAGGCCAAGCTGAAGGAGCGCGAGTTGCGCCTGGAAGACCTCTACGGCTTGGTCTACGTCACGAACCGGATGCTCAGGGACGCCCCGGCCATGGCCGCCTACACGAAGCGCGTGCTTCGCCAGCAGCTTGCCTTCAAGCTGGATCGTGAAATCTGGGAAGGCACCGGCGCGGGTGAATGCCTTGGCATCACCAAGTCCGCCCTGCCCGTGACCGTGGCCGCTGAAGCTGGCCAGACCGCCGGGACCATCGTTGCGGAGAACGTCACCAAGATGCTGGCCAGGTTCAAGGGCAACCTGCGCAATGCTGCTTGGTTCGTGAACCAGGACTGCCTGAGTCAGTTCCCGCTCATGACCATTGGTGACATGCCCGTCTACCAGCCTGACTTCCGCGGCAACCCCTTCGGCGCCCTGTTCTCCCTGCCCATCGTGCCGGTGGAGTTCTGCGAGACCTTGGGCAGCCTCGGTGACATCGTGCTGGCCGACTGGAGCGAATATTTGCTCATCACCAAGGGTGGAGTCGAGGAAGCCGAGTCCATCCATGTGAAGTTCCTGACTGACGAGACCGCCTTCCGGTTCATCATGCGGAACAACGGGCAGCCGCTCCACGATCAGCCCATCACGCCGCTCAAGGGCTCGAACACGCTCTCCCCGTTCGTGATGCTGGCGGCGAGATAAAATAGTTCCATCACCTCATGGACATTCAAACCACACTGCGCGGCGCTTGGAGCAAAGCGTAGGGTTTGAGCCCGCCCTGGAAACTTTTACCTTCCCGGGCGGGTTTTTTATCTTTCGGCCACGGCGAAGTGACGCGCACGGGCCTGGCCGGGCTTCACAGTGAGGCCCGGTTACTTTTCGGAAGCTGACCGCGATTGACCAGACGCGGACGGCTGGACCCCACCTCACATTGAGATGGGGTTTTTTTGTTGTCGAGATACCGCAGCAATGCCGCAGGCATAGACCCTTCGGTTCTCCTCGGAACTCAAAAAGTGGGGGAAGGTATCGAGGTGGGGGAACTGGTGGGGGAAGGTATCGGGAAAGAAAAAAGGAGTCAGACTTTTACGCCTAACTCCTTGCTTTCACTGGTCGGGGCGACTGGACTCGAACCAGCGACCCTCGGTTCCCAAAACCGATGCGCTACCAAACTGCGCTACGCCCCGAAGAGCGAAATCACTACACATCCCGGCTTTGCACTGTCAACAGCTTTCTCCTGGAGAAACCTGATCCTGGACAGTTTCTGATTCCGACCGTAGACCCCAGCCATGCCACCCGTCATCGCTCTGCTCACAGATTTCGGCCATGTGGACCCCTATGTCGGACAGATGAAAGGAACGATCCTCCAGCATGCCCCCGGGGCGGTCATCGTGGATCTTTGCCACGAGATCCTGCCGCACAATGCAGGACAGGCCGGATTCCTGCTCCAGGCCAGCCGCCACCACTTTCCCCGCAACGCCATTTTCGTCTGCGTCGTCGATCCGGAAGTGGGCTTTCAGCGCAACCTCCTCCTGGCCCGCCAGGTGGAGCAGCTTTTTCTGGCCCCCGACAACGGCCTGCTCAGCTTTCTTGGGGACCTGGAGACGTCCTGGTGGACGATCGAACCCGGCCCTGCAACCCCATGTCACACATTCCACGGCCGGGACATCCTGGCCCCGGCGGCTGGCAATCTGGCCATGGGCGCAGACCCTGCATCCCTGGGCAGACCCATGGCCCGGCCCGGAGTGAGGCGGTCTCCCATTTTCTGGGCAATCCCGGAAGACGACACCTTCCCTTGCCGCGTCCTGCATGTGGACCGGTTCGGCAACTGCCTGCTCAACCTGCGCAGTGCAGATTTTTCCATGACCGGACACCCCTGGCGCCTCGAAAACGGCACCCTTGTCAAGGAGGCCCGCACCTACGCCGACCTCGCTCCGGAGGAGTATGGCCTTCTGGCCGGCAGCCAGGGCGTCATGGAACTGGCCCTGAACCAGGATTCATGCGCGAGACGCCTCGGCCTCGCCCCCGGGGACGCGCTGCACCTGATCAGCACTCGACCGGGACGGCCATGAAACCCCTGGCCGATTTCCATGTGGCCCTGACCTTCCTGACCCGCCTGGGCCGCGCCCGCCTGGTCAGCCCGGCGGACATCAGCGGATCCATGTCCATGTATCCCCTGGTCGGCGCCCTCATCGGTCTCATCCTCGCACTTGCATCTTTCGCGCCCCTCTCTCCTGCTGTCCTGGCCTGGATTCTGACCGGACTGAACCTGTATGTGACCCGCGGACTGCACTGGGACGGCTGGGCCGACCTTTGGGATGGCTGGGGGAGCGGGACCGTGGGCGAGCGCTTCTGGTCCATTGTCAAGGACAGCCGCACCGGCGCCTTCGGGGTCATGGGGCTCGTCCTCGGCCTCGGGTTGCAATCCGCCCTTTTCGAACGCGCCCTGGCCAAAGGCGCATGGACGGCCCTGATCTGGGCACCGGTTTTCGGTCGTTTCTGCTGCCTGGTGCTGGCCCGCTGGGGCAGAGGCCTGGCCAGGCCGGGACTCGGCCAGAATGCGGCACACGGCGCGACGTCCCGGGCATTGTTCGGCGCGGGCGCCACCACCCTGCTGGCCGGCTGCCTCGTGCCCTGGCCGCAGGCCGCCGCAACCGTTGTGCTGGCAGTTTTCCCCCTGGTGGCCCTGATCCGCCTGGGCCGCCGTCAGAACGGCCTGAACGGCGATTTTCTGGGCGCTGCCATCATCGCCGGCGAACTTTGCGCCCTGCTGTCTCTCTGTCTCGTTTCCGACAGCGTTCAGGCGATCTTCTGATCCTGAATCCGCGAATCCCCCATTCACGACCGGGGGCCGGCCCCGGGCTTCATTGACCAGGATCCCTTTTTTTAGTAGCAGCGCCCGGAACGCTCGAACTAAGTGCGTACTCAGCGACGATTTAATTTCTACAGGAGAATGCAATGGACTTCCCGCAACTCAAGATCGGAGATCTTGTAGCTAAAATTCCCATTATTCAAGGCGGCATGGGGGTCGGTATTTCCCTTTCCGGCCTGGCTTCAGCCGTGGCCAATGAAGGGGGAATCGGCGTCATCGCCGGAGCCATGATCGGCATGGGCGAACCGGACATTGGCAGCAATTACCGCGAAGCGAACATCCGCGCCCTCCAGCGCGAGCTGCGCAGGGCCCGCGAATTGACCAGCGGCATTCTGGGCGTGAACATCATGGTCGCCCTGACCAACTTCAGCGATCTGGTCAAAACCTCCATCAAGGAGGGCGCGGACATCATCTTCTCCGGCGCCGGGCTGCCCCTGGATCTGCCGTCCTACATCAAGGACGGAGCCAAAACCAAGCTTGTGCCCATTGTTTCCTCGGCCCGGGCCGCCACCATCATCTGCAAAAAGTGGCTGTCCAGGTTCAACTACCTGCCTGATGCCTTCGTGGTCGAAGGACCCAAGGCCGGCGGACATCTGGGATTCAAGCCCGAAGAGATCGACAACCCGCAGTTCGCCCTGGAGGAGATCGTGCCCCAGGTCATCGAGGCTGTGCGCGAATTCGAGGCCAAGGCCGAGAGGCCAATCCCTGTCATTGCCGCTGGCGGGATCTACGACGGCGCCGACATCCACAAGTTCCTGAAGATGGGCGCGGCCGGCGTGCAGATGGGCACCCGTTTCGTGGCCACCCACGAGTGCGACGCGGACCTGAAATTCAAGGAGACCTACATCAACGCCAAAGAAGAGGACATCCAGATCATCCAGAGCCCGGTGGGTCTGCCCGGCCGCGCGATCGTCGGCTCATTCCTGGAAGATGTGCGGAAAGGCCTCAAAAAGCCTTTCAAATGCCCTTTCCATTGCGTTTCCTCCTGCGATCATACCAAAAGCCCGTATTGCATTGCCCTGGCCCTGGTGAATGCCAAGAAAGGGCTTTTGAAACACGGCTTCGCCTTTGCAGGGGAAAACGCCTACCGGGTAAGCGCCATCGTTTCCGTCAAGGAGCTGATCGAGTCCCTGCGCAAGGGGTATGTCGAAGCGGCCGGCGCAGCCTAGATTCTTTTCAGCTCCGCCCCCCTCAAGCCCGGTCCCCTGACCGGGTTTTTTTGTGCACGCTTTTTGCTTGCCCACACCCATGGCGCGATCCTTTCATTTCAAGCTGGAAAAGATCCTGGACTACCGTCGCCAGGCCGAGGATCAGGCCAAGCTGGCCTTGAGCCAAGCCAGGGCAGCGGTTCGGGACCAGGTCCGCCTGCTCGACCGGGTGGAAAAGGAGCTGTCCGCCTGTGTGGCGGAAATGTCCGCACCCAGACAGATGAGCCAGGCCGACCTGTGGCTCTGGTCAGGGTGGCGCAGCAGCCTGGAACTTGACAAAAATCTGGCACAGGCAAAACTCACCCAACTGGAACTGCAGGCCGAGGCCCGGCACAAGGATCTGGTCACCAAATCCATGCAGCGAAAGCTCCTGGAAAAACTGAAGGCCAAACAGGCGGAAAAACATGAACACGAAGAACAGCGCGCGGAGCAGAACGCCTGCGACGAAGCCGCGACCCTCCGTCACGGGCGAACGTCTTTCTAGGCTGGCCCAGGCAATGGCCGTGCTGGCCCTGATCAAGCTGACGGTCATCTCCTTCCTGTGGATCACTCCCCGCTTCCCGCCCAGTCCCATCCTCGAACCCATGGTCATTCGCCAGGCCATGGCCGCCACGAACCCTGCCCCAGCCGAACGTCCCGTGCCGGGGCCGGCACCGTCCCCCATGGACAATGCCACGTCCGCCCAGGCTCAGGGTCCTCAAAGCACGGAACAGGCCCTGGACAAACGTGAGCGGGATCTCAGGATCCTGGAGGCCGAAGTGAACCAGAAGCTGGAAACCCTGCGTGCCCTGGAGATCAAAGTTCAATCCCTCCTCGACTCGGCCAAAGCCCTCCGGGAGGAAAAAATGCAGCACCTCGTCGATGTCTACTCGAACATGAAGCCCAGACAGGCGGCCCAGGTACTGGAGAATCTGGAAGAATCCATCGCTGTCAAGATCCTGGCAGGCATGACCGGGCGCAAGGCCGGTGAAGTCCTTTCCGCCGTCAGACCCGACAAGGCGGCCCAGCTCTCGACCGCCCTGACCAGGCTCCAGACCACCGCCAAAGGAAACTAGCATGCCGCGCATCCGCCTGACCCTGGCCTACGTCGGAACGCGCTACCGGGGATGGCAGATCCAGAACAACGGGATGACCATCCAGGGCGTCCTGGAAGAGACCCTGTCCCGGATCTGCGAGGAGCCCATCCGGGTGCATGGATCAGGACGCACGGACTCGGGCGTGCACGCCCTGGGCCAGGTGGCCCATTTCGACGCTCCAGGGGCCAAGGCCCGCATCCCATGGCAGAAGGCCCTCAACTCCATGCTTCCGGACGACATCGCCGTGCTGGATGCCCGTGAGGCAGGCCCCGAATTCCACGCCCGCTTTTCGGTCCGCTCCAAGCGCTACAGCTACACCATCTGGACAGAGCCGGGCTACGTCCTGCCCCAGCGCAGCCCCTTTGTCTGGCCAGTGCGGGGCATCGACCTGGAGGCCATGGACCTGGCCGCTGCGCACTTGGCCGGGACCCACGACTTCGCGGCCTTCCAGAACGCAGGAACCGAAATCAAGGGCACTGTGCGCACCCTGCAGCCCATCGTACGCACAAAGGGAATGTGGCCGTCGGAATGGGTTTTTGTCTTTCAGGCCGACGGATTTCTCAAGCAAATGGTCCGCAACCTGATGGGTCTTCTGGTGGAGATCGGGCGGGGCGGCATGGGTTCTGCCGATGCCCAGGCTGTCCTCAATGGCCTCGACCGCCGGCGGGCCCCGGCCACGGCCCCGCCGCAGGGACTCTGCCTGGACGAAGTCATCTACTGAGACCGCCCTGTCCCTTCGGACGGGACAACTTCATGCCGGGATCTTGGTCCCGGCAGAGGTGAAGGCCTTGGCGTTCATCTTGATGAACTGCCCCTTGTCGATGCCCACGGCCTTGCCGCACGGACACCAGACCTTGCCGTCCCGCTCCTCCATGTTCCAGACCCGTTCGATCCGGTCCCGGTGGCACCGGAGCACCTCACCAGGCCCCAGCTTGCGATAGCGCCACAACTTTCTGCGGCATGCGGCGCACTTGATGACCAGCATCGCTATTCCGGAACGCTTTCCATCCCGGCCCATTTGGGCTCGTGCAGAGGCAGGACGTGATCGGCCAGGGTCTTGGCCCGGACCAGGGTCTCGTAGGCCTGGTACGCATCAACATGGGTGCCCGGAGGAATCACCTCCATGTCCATGGCCCGGATGGCCTTGGGCGGATAGAGATTCTCCAGAATGGTGCAGAACCCGCAGATCAGCACGCTGCCCTTGTCCGTTTCCACCCGCACGGACATGCCCCCCTCGGTGTGCGCCGGGGTGTGGATCATGGTGATGCCGGGAACAATTTCCGTGTCCTGGGACAACGCGACGATCTGTCCCCTGTCTTCCACCTCTTCGATGTAGTCTTCCAGATAGCGGAAATCGAGGGGATGCGGATCGTGGATACGCGCAAGCTCCCGTTCGTGCACGTAGATCGTGGCGTTCTCGCACTTGAAGTCGTTCTCGCAGTGATCGTTGTGCAGATGGGTGTGCAGGATGATGTCGATGTCTGAGGGTGCGAGCCCGTATTGCGCCAGCCCGGACTCGAAGGTGTGGATCCTCCCGCCAATGGCCCTCTCCCGTTCCTCGGAAACCACCGGGTTCATCTCACCGGTATCGACGAGAATCTTCCTGGCCCCGCCCTCCAGGTACCAGCAGTAGATGGGGATGGTGTACGAAGTGCCATAGTCGTGCTGATAGGTCATCATGCCCTTGTCAAAGACCTTGGTGCCCATGACGATGGGATGGATGCGATAGGTCATGCGTGCCTCCGTGTTTGCACCTTGCCCGGAGCGGTGTCGCCACAGGCCAGTCCGGTACTGGTCCGGACCCCGGCCAGGCTGCCGGGGCGTCTGCATCGGCAAGGCGGAGCGGAAAGCGCTTGTTCGGCTCCGCCGCTCCGCCGCTCCGCTGTCAATCCCTCATAAACCCTAGATCCTGGCTGCGGTCTTCAGATCGGCGATGGCATCGGTCACTTCCCAGGGGAAGACCACATCCTCGCGGCCGAAATGGCCGTAGCATGCGCTCTGTTTGTAGAAGGGCTGGATCAGGTTCAGCCGTTTGATGATGAAATACGGGCGCAGGTCAAAGACCTCCCGCACGGCCCGGGTCAGGACCTCGTCGGGGACCACGCCCGTACCGCCCGTGGTGACCAGCACGGAAACCGGCTCGGCAACGCCGATGGCATACGCGATCTGCACCTCACAGGTTCCTGCCAAGCCTGCGGCGACGATATTCTTGGCCACGTAGCGGGCCATGTACGCACCCGAGCGGTCCACCTTGGACGGATCCTTGCCCGAGAAAGCGCCGCCCCCATGGTTGCCCATGCCTCCGTAGGTGTCGTTGATGATCTTGCGACCCGTCAGGCCGCAGTCCGCCAGGGGCCCCCCGGCCACGAACCGGCCGGTGGTGTTGATGAAGATGCGGGTCTTTTGGTCCATCATCTCGGCGGGCATGACCCTGGCGATGACCTCGCGCTTGATGCCCTCGACGATCTCCTCGTAGGTAACGTCCGGGGTGTGCTGGGAGGACACGACCACGTTGTCGATGCGTACGGGCTTCCCCTTGCGGTATTCCACCGAGACCTGGGTCTTGCCATCGGGGCGCAGGAAGTCGAGGATTCCGGCCTTGCGGACTTCGGACAGCTTTCGGCTCAACCTGTGCGCAAAATAGATGGGCGCGGGCATCAGCGCGCTCGTTTCCGTGGTGGCGTAGCCGAACATCATGCCCTGGTCCCCGGCGCCCTGGTCCTCGGGCTTGCTGCGGTCAACGCCCATGGCGATGTCCGGAGACTGTTTGCCGATGGATGAGAGCACCGCGCAGGTGTTGGCGTCAAAGCCCATGTCCGAACTGACGTACCCGATTTCACGCACTGTGGAGCGCACGATCTCCGGCAGATCTGCGTAGGCCTCGGTGGTGATCTCTCCGGCAATTATGGCCATTCCCGTGGTGACCAGGGTTTCGCAGGCCACCCGGGACCTGGGGTCCTGGGCGATGAGGCAGTCGAGGACGGCGTCGGAAATCTGGTCCGCAATCTTGTCCGGATGGCCCTCGGTCACGGATTCGGACGTGAACAGATAGTGGTCGGCATTGAGAATCATGCAAGTCTCCTTGTCTGGGGAGTGTGTTAATAGCGATAGTGGTCGGGCTTGAACGGGCCGGTCACGGCCACGCCGATGTAGTCGGCCTGCTCCAGGGACAGGATTTCCAGCTCCACGCCCAGGCGCGCCAGATGAAGCCGGGCGACCTCCTCGTCCAAAACCTTGGGCAGGGTCATGACCTGGGGAGGGTACTCGTTTTTGGCCAGGTCGAGCTGGGCCAGAACCTGGTTGGTGAAGGAATTTGACATGACGAAACTGGGATGACCCGTGGCACAGCCCAGATTCACCAGCCTCCCTTCGGCCAGGACCACGAGGCTCTTGCCATTGGGCAGCGCCCATTTGTCCACCTGGGGCTTGACCGGAATCTTGGTGCATCCCGGGGTTTTTTCCAGGAAGCCCATGTCGATCTCGTTGTCGAAATGGCCGATGTTGCAGATGATGGCTTCATCCTTCATCTGCAGCATGTGCTCGCCGCGGATGACGTGATAGTTGCCCGTGGCCGTGACAAAGATGTCCGCCTCCAGACAGCCCTTGGCCATGGTCGTCACTTCGAAGCCTTCCATGGCAGCCTGCAGGGCGCAGATGGGATCGATCTCGGTCACCAGCACCCGGGCCCCAAATCCGCGCATGGACTGGGCGCAGCCCTTGCCCACGTCGCCATACCCGCAGACCAGGACCACTTTCCCGGCCACCATGATGTCCGTGGCCCGCTTGATGCCGTCGGCCAGGGATTCACGGCAGCCGTAAAGATTGTCGAACTTGGACTTGGTCACCGAATCATTGACGTTGACGGCCGGAAACAGGAGTTCCCCCTTTCTGGCCATCTGGTAGAGGCGGTGCACGCCGGTGGTCGTCTCCTCGGACACGCCCCGGATGCGGGAGGCGATTCTGGTCCACTTCTGGGTCCCTGTCCTGGCGCTCTCCTTCAGGCGATCCTGCACGCAGCGGAACTCCCTGTTGTCCGTGGGCAGGGACAGCAAAGCGGGGTCCTTTTCGGCCTTGACGCCCTCGTGCACGAGCAGCGTGGCGTCCCCTCCGTCATCGACGATGAGGTCCGGGCCGCTCCCGTCGGGCCAGGTCAGGGCCATCTCCGTGCACCACCAGTAGTCTTCCAGGGTTTCACCCTTCCAGGCAAAGACCTTGGCCAGACCCTGGGCCACCACGGCGGCCGCGGCATGATCCTGGGTGGAGAAGATGTTGCAGGAGGCCCAACGCACATCCGCGCCCAGGGCGTGCAAGGTCTTGATGAGCATGGCCGTCTGGATGGTCATGTGCAGGCTGCCGGTGATGCGCAGGCCCTTGAGGGGCTTCTCCCTCCCGTACTTGACGATGAGGGCCATCAGGCCGGGCATCTCCCGCTCGGACAGCTGCATCTCCTTGGCCCCCCAATCGGCCAGCCCCATGTCGGCGACCTTGTATTCCAGAGTGGGATCGATAGGTTGAATCATGAGAACTCCTGTGTAGGTGGCTCGCCCACCGGTTAATTCGAATATTGTGTCCGTCGGGCCGTGACCAGCAAAACGGTCAGTCCCATGTTTACGGGATGCCGCTCGCAGGCCTGACCCTGAAACCCGGCCCGGGCCATCCATGCCTCCAGGTCGTCTGCTGCAAAGCCCAGCCAGCGGTCCCCGTACCGGGTGCGCATGATCTCGTTGCCGTGGATGCAGAAATCCGCCACCACGACCTGCCCGCCTGGGCGCACCACCCGGCCCATCTCGGCAATGCCGGCCTGTGGGGAGGACAAATGGTGCAGCACCATGGACATGATGACCGCGTCGGCCTCCCCGTCACGCAGGGGGAGATGCTCCAGGTCCCCGAGGCGCAGGCTCACTCCTTCCCCCTCGGGCAGATGCCTGGACGCGGCCTCGAGCATGCGCGGGGAATTGTCCACCCCGATGACCCGCCCAGTCCGGTCCGCCAGCTCCCCCAACAGGTGACCTGGCCCGCATCCCAGGTCGACCACGGTCCCACGCTCCCGCAGCTTAACCCTGATGGTTCCGTTCAGGTCGAACTCGCCGAGGACCTCCCGGCTCAGACGATTCCAGTCCGCGGCGATCTCGTCGAAAAAGCGGACCGTCGATGTTCTGCGATCGCTCAGGACCTGAGCCGCCAAGTCCAGGTCCCCCCGGTGCGCAGGCATTTCTGCAAGTCCGGCCAGGACCGCCTGCAAAAGAGGCTGCGTCCCATTGTCCGCTCTGGCGGAATAGAAGGCCCACAGACCGTTGCGCTGGCAAGTCACGAATCCGGCGTCCATGAGAATCTTCAGGTGGCGGGAAATGCGGGACTGGCCCATGCCCATGACCTGCACGACCTCTCCTACGTTGAGTTCGTGACGGGCCAGGACGCCCAGCAGGCGCAGCCTGGTTTCGTCGGCCAGGGCCTTGGTTTGGGTCAGCAGATTCATGAACACCACGCCATGCGGCAGTTAATTCCTTATATCAAGATATGTTGATATATCCGCTAACCGCATCCCTGTCTGGCGTCAAGGAACGAACTGCTCCGGGATGCGCCCTTGCCCCCGCCCTCCATGCCGATTAGGGGGGATGTATGGGACAACGACAGCGTAAAATCTGCTCCACGGACGAGGCCATCTCGCTGGTCCTGGGCTCTCCCGAGGCGACCATGGAACTGGCCCTGGCCCGCCTGTGGCGCCATTGGCCCGAGGTCCTGGGCAAAAGTGTGGCCGCCATGGTCCGCCCCCTGGGACACCGCAAAGCCACCCTGCTCCTGGGCGCGGAAAACTCCCTGGTCATCCAGGAGTTCTCTTTTTTCGCCCCGCAGATCCTGGAAAAGGCCAACGCCTTCCTGGGCACCCGCTTCTTCCAGGAGGTGCACATCGAACTCTCCGGGGGACGCCCCACACTGGACCAGCCCCTCTTGCCGGCAGCCCCGGCAGGAGCCGTACCGCCTCGACCGGCCCCCCTGGGCAACCTGTTGCCATGCCTGCCGTCCCTGTCCCCGGTGGCCAACTGCTACCGGGCCTATGTCAAACGCTTCATCCCTGAAATGGATACCGGAGAGGGCTTATGCGACTCGCACGACTCCTGACCCTGCTGTGCGTGGTCTTCATCTGGCCCCTGGCCACCTACGCCGATGACGCCGGGATTCTGCTGGACTACGTGCCCCAGGGACGCATCGTCCGCTTCGAGGATCCCGTGCAGGTCTGGCTTGGGGGAGAGGACAGGCTGGAAGGAAAATTCTATGTGGAAACCGTGGTCTCCGAACTCCGCCGGATCATCCCAACCCTGTCCATTACCCAAACCAGTTCCAGAAGCCAGGCCAATGTCCGCGTCTACCTGACGGATTCCCAGCAGGAGTGGCGTGAGACAATCGCCAAAACCGCCGAAGGCATGGTCAACTGGCAGGAACAGGGGGAATACATCCGTGGATTCACCCGCCTCGCCTCGGGAGGCGACGGCCGCATCCGGCGGGCGGACATCGTCCTGCACCTGGACTTCCAGACTTCCGGAGGCCAGAAGCTGTGGGTCGTGCGGCACGAGTTCATGCACGCACTGGGCATCACGAGCCACCCCAAGGACGCCCGGGATTCCGTGCTCAATTCCATGCAGGCCCAGGAGGACAAAAACGGCTCCTTCTCGGACTCGGACATCCTGGTTCTGCAAACCATTTACAGCCCCCACACCTCGGCCGGCCGGCCACTGTGACCCTGTCCATGTTCCGTCTTGACAGGAAAAAAGGCTTTCCATAAAGAAGCGTTTCCCTGCTGGGCGATCGTTCAACGGCAGGACAGCGGACTCTGACTCCGTCAAT
>JAAYCS010000053.1 GCA_012729655.1 Desulfovibrionales bacterium
CCGCAGCACGTGGACAAATCCCTTCTCCCAAGCCTTCCCAAGCCCAAGCCTCGCAAAAAGTAAAGACTCCTGCTTCTATCGCAGGTCAGGGACGCCCGTGGAAAATGCGGATGTCTGAGCGCTTACGCTTCTTTAGAATCGGAGCACCAGCCAGACACCGACACGTCCACGACACTCCGCGTTCGAAGCAGGCTGGTTTGTCAAAGACGGTATTGATGCCCCTCCCGTCCTGCTCATGACCGGACTGTACAGACACAAGCATGGCAACATGTGCATCCTGTTTGGAACCAGGGGTGGCCAGTTCCAGCCTGGATCAGACAGCGATTTCCCCATGTCGTGATGACCTGCGAAACTCCACTTTTCCTTGGGTCTCGCTGGCTGGGAGGGAGGGAACTCGATGGCCAAAATAATACAACTCGACACTTCCAGGAAACGGCCCAGAGCGGCTGGTCCGGAAAAACGAACAGGATGCGAACACAAAGAGGTCATAGCCTACACGGTATACCGCACGGTTTGCTGCAGCATCTGTGGGGCAGAACTCGATCCCTTTGACGTGCTGCTGGATATGATCAAGGGGTATATCCCGTCTGGGGCGGATGATGCCGAGGAGAGAAAGCTGCTCAGGGAGGTTGAAAAACGAAGGCCTCTCGAACCTGAAAAAAAGGGGACCTAGTCCCGAAGAACACCCTGCCTTTCCGGACAAGGTTCAAGGGGGGGAGCCTTCCGTTGACGATGGTGTTTCCATTTCCGGGGCTGCCCCCGGCCGCATTGAAGAGCTTGCGTGCCGTCTTTCCGTCAAAAAACAACGGAAACCCGCAACAGATCATGCACCCACCTGAAATACGCCGGGCAGGTCAGTCGAGGATCAAGCAGACCCTGGCGCATTTCCTTTTGTGCATTTGGGGCACTTCTGTAGAATCGCAGCACCGGCCAGACATCGACACATCAACGACACAAGACCATGCACACCACATCCTGTTCCTTCACCGTCCGTCACGCCACGATTGCCGACGCGCACCATGTTGCGGAGTGCGTTGATGCGGCCTTCGAGAAATGGATTCCCGTCATCGGAAGGAAACCTGGCCCGATGCTCGATGACTATCGGACGATCATCGGCAACGAAATCGTGTTTGTGGCTGAACAGGATGGCCGGATTGTTGGCCTCCTCGTTCTTGCGCAAGACGCGGAAGGGTTTCTGCTGGAGACCGTCGCCGTCCACCCGAGAGCATCGGGTCGCGGGATCGGTCGAGTTCTTCTTGCCCTCGCCGAGGACCAGGCCAAGGCCAGAGGTCATGCCGAGATCCATCTGTACACGCACGAACTGATGGCATCGAACATTGCCCTCTACGAGCGCGCTGGATACGTCGAATACGCGCGCAGGGTCGAATCCGGCTTGGCCCGCATATACATGCGTAAGCAATTGCGCCGTGCCGACACCTAAGGTCTTGCAAGGGAAATGGAACCAAGTCTTCCGTTGACGATTCTGTGCGTCATATTGCTACCAATATGATCTACCCGAATCTTGGCCCGGGAATCCCGTTCCTTCCTGCCTCTGGCAAGGCCTGCCCCGACACGCGCTGGAAGCATGGCCGCAGGCAGGGGGCGACCTTTTGGGTGCAGTTGCAGGCAGGGACGTTCTTGTCTACTCACGGGAGAGAAACAAACACAAAGATATCCGAGAGAAGGTGCAGCATGAACGTCATAGCCTTCAACGGCAGTCCGAGAAAAGAAAAATGGAACACGGTCACCTTGCTGGACCATGCGTTGGCCGGGGCCGTGTCTGCAGGCGCCGACACAAGACTGGTCCATCTCTACGACCTGAATTTCTCCGGTTGCATCAGCTGCTTTTCATGCAAAAAAATCAGCCGCAAGGAGGATGGGGTCTGCGCGGTGCAGGACGATCTGACTCCCGTACTCGACCTGGTCAGAAACGCCGACGCCCTGATCGTAGGAACGCCTGTCTATTACGGGGCCGAGTCGGCCGCGACCCGCGCCCTGATAGAACGCCTCTGTTTCCCGTACAACAGGTACGCGAAAGACAGGAAATCCCTTTTTCCGAGACGCATCAACACCGCCTTGATCTATACCATGAACGTCAGCAACGACATTCTCCTTGAATGGGGGTATGACCGCCATTTCAGCATCACCAGGGGTGCTCTTGAAAAATGCTTCGGCCCGTGCGAGCTGCTGCTGTGCACGGATACGCTCCAATACGGCGACTATGACAAGTATGAATCGGAGATGTTCGACCGGGATGCGAAGTTCCGTCGTCACGCCGAAGTATTCCCCCAGGACTGCAGGCGCGCCTTCGAGCTGGGCGCCCGTGTGGCGGCTTCCAGATAACCGCAGAAACCCGGAGGGAAACCGGCTCGTTGGCCGGAAAGCGTTTCCTGCCCTCGCTTCCAACCCGTCTGCCGGCCTGGCCCTCTGGACGGAGGCAGGGCGTCCCGGCTCCCTGAAACCTCAGGAAACCGCCACGCCCCGGTTGCGCAGGTAGTCCTTCAGCTGGCCAATGCCGATCATGCCGAAATGGAACACGGACGCAGCCAGCAGGATGGTCGCGCCTGCCTCCACGGCCTGGTAGAAATGGTCCAGTTCGCCGGCCCCGCCCGAGGCCACCACCTCGGCTGAAACCGCGTTTCGCATGGCCCTGATCACCGGCAGGTCATACCCTGTCCTGGCCCCGTCGCCGGCCTTGCTCGTGGGCAGGATGACCGGCACGCCGCACCCGTCCACGCGCCTGGCCCACTCCACGGCGTCGACGCCGGTGGCCGTGCGTCCCCCGTCGATGTAGACCTCGTACCCCGAGGGCATGGCCGCGTTCTGGTCCACGTCAATGGCCACTGTCACCCTCGCGGACCCCAGCTTTTTGACCATTTCCCCGATCAGTCCGGGCTTGCGGAAGGCGGCGCTGCTGGTCGACACCTTGTCCGCCCCGGCGGCGAGGACCAGCTCGGCCGACTGCAGGTCGGAGATACCCCCGCCCACCGTGAAGGGCACAGTGGTGACCTGGGCCACGCGTTTGACGATGTCGAGCATGGTGGCCCTGCCCTCCACCGTGGCCGTTATGTCCACAGCAGGGCCAGTTCGTCCGCGCCGGCCTGACAGTAGGCCCGCGCGCATTCCACCGGGTCCCCGGCGTCCCGGATGTCCACGAAATGGACCCCCTTGACGACGCGCCCGTTGCGCATGTCCAGGCAAGGCATGATCTTGATTTTCTTATCCATCGCTTTCCTCCCGTGTGTGTCTGCGGTGCGGAGTGTTTCCCATGGGCCTGGCAAGGACGCGGGCGGACTCATCCCCCGCTGACCACCGAGAGCAGGATGAGGGCGTCTCCGGGCAGGATGGTCCGGTCCGGGGCGCACACCGCCGTGCCCATGGCCACCAGGGCATGGTCCCGCAGTTCCGGCTCGCCGAGGGTGGCCAGAAAATCCCGTACAAGGGTGCCCTGCGGGATCAGCACCTGGCGGGGCGGCTCCTTGCGCCACACCAGCCTGCTTTCAACCGTGACGGGGATCAGGGAGCCCCGGGTGATGGGGGTCAGGTCGGCGTGCGTGAGGTCGAAGATTGACCGGGAATCCGGGTTTTCCTCCACATAGAAGAACTCGGCGATCCGGTCGGCGCTTTCCCCCAGGCCGGCGTTGCGGTTGAAGGCCCGCTCCTGCTCCAGGGTCCGGGCCGCCATGAGCCTGGCCTCTTCCAGAGTGAAGGCCGTGCCGAACCGGGCATTGACGAGGTCCATGAAAAGGGCGGGGTCCTTGATGGCGCCCATGAGCATGACGCACAGGCCAAGGGCGTCATACAGGGCGGCCCCGGCCTGGGCGTTTGCGGACAGCTCCACCTGCCCGGTCTTGTCGTTGTGCCTGATCTGCGCCCTGGGGGTGTTTCCGGCCGTGTGATCAGCGCCCATGGGCGAGGTGGCGTAGGTGGCGCCCGTGCCTTTGATGCCGCGGGGGTCGTAGGCCGCCAGGGACTGCCCCTTGGCGGTGGGCACACGGTACTGGCCGAGGACCTTGCCGGTGATTTCCGCCCCGCTGCCGATGAGCTTAGAGAGCACCTCGCCCCGGGCGATGCCGGTGATGGCCTTTTCCGCGAAGGCGGCATCCCCGAAGGGGGCGAGGCCCGCCTCCATGGCCACGGCCAGGGCCGCGCCGGTGTCGATGGTGTCCACCCCCATGTCGTTGCAGGCATGGTTGAGGCGGGCGATGTCGTCCAGATCGCCGATGCCGCAGTTGGAGCCCAGCATGCCGAGGTTCTCGTATTCCATCGGGGATACCACGGCCTTGCCGTCCTTGTCGGCGAACACGTTGGAGCAGCGGATCAGGCAGCCGCGCATGCAGGCATGGCTCGGGTCGCCTTGGCCGCCCCTGGCCACAATGGTTTCGTAAAGGGCGTTGCCGTCGATGGCCGAGGCGCCCTCGAAGGTGCCGCGGGAAAAATTGCGCGTGGGCAGGGCGCCCAGGGTGTTGGTGGTGACCATCATGGCCGCGGTGCCATACTTGCGGAACACTTCGGCCGTCTGGGGCGTGCCGTTGACCAGGGCGGCGATCCTTTTGAGCCCGCTGGCAAAGGCCGGTGCATCCGCCAACGCCTCCCGGGGCACGGAGGAATCGTCGACGATGAGGCCCAGGATGCCCTTGGACGCCAGCACCGCACCCAGGCCCCCGCGTCCGCTGTACCGGGCCGGGTTGCCTTCCGGGTCGGTGCAGGCGATGCCGGCGGCCAGGAGCATCTGTTCCGCGGCCGGTCCCACCAGGGCCAGGGCCGCGTGCCTGCCGTGCCGGGCGGCCAGGATGTGGGCCTTGCGGTACACCCCCGCCCCGGCAAAGCCTGCGGGTGCCTGCTCCAACCGCGCGCCCTGTGCGTCCAGGACGAGCACCTGCCAGGGCCCCGGCGCAGGGGGCTTCCCCTCGATGACCAGGGCGCGGATGCCGAGCCGGGCCAGCTTGTAGGCCACCATGCCGCCGGCGTTGCTCTCCTTGATGCCGCCGGTCAGAGGGCTTTTCCCGCCGATGGAGAGGCGGTTGGCGCTGGAGACCAGGGTCCCGGCCAGCGGGCCGGCCGCGAAGACAAGCTTGTTCCGCGGGCCCAGGGGGTGGCAGGTGGGGGGGACTTCCTGGAAGACAACCCGCGAAGTCAGGGCCCGTCCGCCAAGGAGCAGTTCCTCCCGGGGGAGGGGCGTTTCGGTGATCTGCCGTGTGGTCATGTCCAGGCGAAGCATCCGGTGCATGCAGTTACTCCTGATCTGTTTTGCCCCGCGTGGTCCGGAAACCCGCAGGCCCGTGGAGCGCGTGGCGAGACCCTTCTGACCTATGTTTTTTTGCCGGGCAGGGCAATGCTCCGGTACCGGCATGCCTGACCCATGGCCATGGGGGCAGGGAGGCATGGACGGGTCACGGGCTCATTCCTGCCCGTCCAGCCGGCGGGCCAAGTCCTCGATGCGGGCCTGCATGTGATCCCGGTGGGAGCCGGGCCAGTAGATCTTGTCGCACTGGGGGCAGAGACGGAATTCGGCGTAGTGGAGCCTGGTCAGGGGGAGCAACCGGTCAATGATGTCTGCCTTGGGGACCGGATCGAGGCGGGCGTTGCAGCAGGGGCAGCGGGTAAAGGCGGGGAAGGGCGGGCGCAGTCCGAAGAAGCGCAACACCGCCAGCAGCTGGTCCTGCGGGTCGTCCGGACGGATCAGGTATCCGTAGTCGATGGCCCTGCGCTTGAGCAGGCTGCGGTCCCTGGTCAGCACCACGCGGCCCTGGGTTTCGGCCAGTCCGGCCACCTGCGCGTCGTCCAGATTCCGGTCGTAGGCAGTGTCGAAGCCCAGGGCGCGCAGCAGGGTGGCCAACCGGCCCACGTTGGCGTCGGCCAAGAAGGCCAGGCGCGGCAGGGGGGAGGGCCGCAGGGGGGAGGGCCGCAGCACGTCCAGGGGCGGGTAGACAGGCCGGACATGCACCTCCTGCCCAGGCTGCAGGAGGTGCCCGAAACCCACGGGCAGACCGTCCGCCTTGATGTCGCCCACCTCGGTGTGCGGGGGCCCCAGGGCCTCGATGATGTCCTTGATGGAGGCCCTGCGCGTGACCGGATAGAGCACCAGGCCCGGGGCGTCCCGGTGGCAGTGGCGCCGGTCGAGCAGATCCGCGAGCCCGTCGTGGAAAAAAAGGGTGGCTGGCCGCATAATCATGGGTTTCCGCCGGACAGTGGATGCATGGTCACCTTCCTCGCCGCACATGGCTGGCCCTGTTCAGCGCCGGGCCACGGGCGCCGGGGCTGGATTGAGCATACGGGGCCGAGGCTCAGGTCGGCAACCAGGAAGACCCGCCTGGCCCGGGAACGGATGCACGGGGAGCCGACCCCGCACCCGGCCGTGGGCGGGGGCCTTCCGGTCCAGCATGTCCTTGCCCCGCAAGGACGAGCCGTGCTATGGGGAATCATGAACCCCTCCGCAGGTCTTCACCGCGTTTCCTCTGCCCTCGCGCTCCTGGCGCTGCTGGTCGCGGCCCACCTGGGTGCGGCGGCCGGGGACATGCCGGGACCGCGTGTGCTGGTGGTCCACTCCTATGCCCCGGACTTTTCCTGGACCAGGGACCTGCACGCCGGGATCGTCTCGGTCCTGCAGGGGCCGGAAGTGCAGGGCAGATACCGCGTGGAGTACATGGACGCCAAGCGCCATCATTCCCCCGAGTACATCCGCCAGCTGCTCGGCATCTACCGCCAGAAGTACGCGGGGGAGCGCTTCGACGGCATCATCCTCACGGACGACCACGCCCTGGATCTGATGGCCCGGCACTGGGCGGAACTTTTTCCGGGCACGCCCATGGTGGCCTGCGGCATCAACGACCTGAAGTCGATTCCGGCCGAGGCGCTGGACACGAACATCGTCGTGGAGAGGCTGGCCCATCAGGAGACGCTGCAGGCGGCCCTGAAGCAGAACCCGGGCACGCGGAAAATTTTTGTCATGGTCGACGGCACCCTGAGCGGCAAGTCCATCCTCAGCGACTTCATCTCCCAGCTCTATCCTGTGGCCAGCCAGGTGGAAGTGGAAATCGTCCCGCCCATGGCCAGGGAGGAGCTCATCCAGTTCGCCCGGGGGCGTTCCAAAGGCGAACTCATCTATCTGCTGGTCTATTTCCAGGACGCGGCGGGGCTCGTGTTCGAAGCCGACGAGATCCCTCGGGCCGTGAGCGCCAGTTCGCCCGTGCCGGTCTACGTGGCCTGGGACTTCCAGCTCGATTCAGGCGCCGTGGGGGGATGCGTGACCAGCGCCTTCGGGCATGGGCAGAAGGCGGCGCAGATCCTGCTGGAGCGCCTGGCCGGCGGCAACCCTCCGGCAACGTATGACAGGCTGCAGGGGGTGAACCAGCACACCTACGATTACGTCGCGCTGCAGCGCTTCGGCATCCCCCTGACCAGCCTGCCCGGGAACGCGGTCCTGCTGAACCGGCCCCTGTCCTATTTCGAGGCCCACCGCTCGGCCATCCTATCAGCCCTGGTGGTCATCGGCATCCTGGGCGTGATCATCGTCCTCCTGGTCATGAACGTGCTCAAGCAGCGGAAGATCCATCGCGGAAACATGGAAATCATGGCCCTGAACCAGGAGATGATCGACACCCAGGTGGAACTCCTGACCATTCTGGGCGAGGTCATCGAGACCCGCTCGCAGGACACGGCCAACCATGTGCGCAGGGTGGCCGCGTATTCCGCGCTGCTCGGCCGGAAGTACGGCCTTGCCGCGGAGGACGTCATCCTTCTGGAGGCCGCATCGCCCATGCACGACATCGGCAAGATCGGGATTCCCGATGCGATCCTGCACAAGCCGGGCAAGCTGTCCTTCGATGAATTCGAGAAAATCAAGCACCACACCCTCATCGGGCAGCGCCTCCTGCACACGTCGGACAGGAGGCTCATGTCCTTTGCGCGGACCATAGCCCTCCAGCATCATGAGCGGTGGGATGGGACGGGCTATCCCTGCGGGCTGAAGGGGGAGGAGATCAGCATCCTGGCCCGGATCTGCGCCCTGGCCGACGTGTATGACGCTCTGTCCCTGGGCCGGGTGTACAAGGGGGCCTGGCCCAGGGACGAGGTGCTCGAATTCATCCGCCAGGAGCGCGGGGGGATGTTCGACCCCAGGATCGTGGACCTGTTCTTCGAGAACATCGACGAGCTGGAGGCCATCAAGGGCCGCCTCTCGGATCCCCCCCGCGGGTCCGGGGACGAAGGCTTGGCCAGGGCTGCGCGCTGTCCCCTGGACGTTTAGGAGGCGGTCGGCGACACCCCTCCCGTTCCCCTGTCTTTTCCGATCCGCGCATTGGCCAGGAGCTTGTACACCTCGCTTCCGGCCAGGGGAAGGAAGCCGAGGACAAGTGCCATGCCCCATCCCTGCAGGTCCAGCATCTGCAGGTTGAACGCCTCGCGCATGCCCGGAATGCACAGCAGCAGGGACTGGAGCAGGATCCCGAGCACGATGGACCAGATCAGGTACTGGTTGGAAAAAATCCCGATGGCGAAAACCGATTTCCTGCTGTTCCTGAAGGCCAGGGAATAGTAGAGCTGGCACGCCACAAGCACCATGAAGGCCATGGTCCGTGCGTACTCCACCACGTGCAGGGGCACACTGTCCTGGCCAGGGCTGAATCCATGTTCGTAATGGCCGAACCAGAAGGCGAACATGGTCAGTGCCCCGATGGACAGCCCTCCCAGTGCGGCCCTCCGGCCGGCCCCCCCGGCAAAGAAGCTTTCCCCGGGGTCGCGCGGCTTCTCACGCATGATGTCCGGGTCGCCTGGGTCCATGCCCAGGGCAATGGCCGGCAGGGAGTCCGTCAGCAGGTTGATCCACAGAATCTGGGTGGCGATCAGGGGGGCATTCCAGCCCGCCAGAAGGCTGAAAAACATGGCCACCACTTCCCCCAGGTTGCAGGTGATGAGGAAGGTGACGGACTTCTTGATGTTGCTGTAGATGTTTCGGCCCTGTTCAATGGCCGAAACGATGGTCGCGAAATTGTCGTCCGCGAGGATCATGTCCGCCGCGCTCTTGGCCACGTCGGTGCCCGTGACGCCCATGGCGATGCCGATGTCGGCCGAACTCAGGGACGGGGCGTCGTTGACCCCGTCGCCGGTCATGGACACGACATACCCGCGGGACTGCAATGCCTTGACGATCCTGACCTTGTGCTCCGGCGAAACGCGGGCGAATATGCGGTAGCCGGCGATCCGGTCCTTGAAATCCTCATCCCCTATGTCGTCCATTTCCTGGCCCGTGAGGGTCTGCGTCATGTCCTCGGCGATGCCCAGTTCGCGGCCGATGGCGAAGGCGGTGGTTTTGTGGTCCCCGGTGATCATCAGGGTCGTGACCCCGGCCTGCCTGGCCTTCTGGATCGCAGGCTGCACCTCGAGCCTGGGCCTGTCGATCATGCCCACGAGACCG
>JAAYCS010000054.1 GCA_012729655.1 Desulfovibrionales bacterium
AATCTCAAGGCTGGGCAACCCTGGACCATGATCTACTCAGACAATGCGCTGGTTGGCCTGGAGTACGAAATCGACGCCGACGAACGTTTGGTCGTATCCATGACCGATTCAGGCTACGAATTCCGCCGTGAATCCATTCCGTATGACATGGAGGTCGTCACCATCACCGGCAGCATTGAGAGCAGTTTATTCGGTGCTGTGCTGAAGCAGGGAGAGAACGAAGACTTGGCCATTCGCCTCGCCAACGTCTTTGCCTATGACGTGGACTTCGTGCGGGACCTGCGCACCGAGGACACCTTCAGAGTCATCATCGAGAAAAAATTCCGGGAAGGCACATTCTTCGGCTATGGCAATCTCCTCGCCGCCAGCTTCACCAACCAGGGGCAGACCTATTACGCCTACCGCTACACGGACAAAAAAGGGAACTCCGCCTACTACGATCAGAGCGGCCGTCCTCTGCGCAAGGCCTTTCTGAAATCCCCCCTGCCTTTCACACGTATTTCATCGGGCTATTCCATGAGCCGCATGCACCCCATCCTGAAATACAGGCGGCCCCACCAAGGCATTGACTACGCAGCCCCAACAGGCACTCCCATCAGCTCCGTGGCCGAAGGCCTCATCGCCGAGGTGGGCTCCAACAACTCCCAGGGCCGATATGTTCGGGTCACACACAGCAATGGGCTTGAAACAATCTACAATCACATGAGCAAATTCTCCGCCAATTCCAAGAAGGGATCCAAAGTCAAACAGGGTGCTGTCATCGGCTATGTCGGCAGCACCGGCTACGCAACAGGGCCTCACCTTGATTTCCGGATGAGGCAGAACGGTCAGTTCATCAACCCGCTCAAGCTCAAAAGCCTCCCTGCAGAGCCCATTCCCGCAAAGGAAATGCCAGCCTTCAGGGCCACCATCGCGAATTTCAAAGCCAAGCTCGAGGAACCCATCCGCGCCGCATCCCTGGATACGTCTGTAAAACCCCAGCAATAGATCCTTCAGGCGCGCAGAACGTACCAGCCTATTTTTGCAGCCCATCGCACAGCCAGATCCTGGCCAGGCAGACCTCCTGGGCGTCCTGGGTCCGCTGCATATCCAAATGGATGTCCCTTCCGTTTTCTGTAGCATGCCGTACCTGCACTTCCTGGCCCGCGCTGACTTCCCGGACATGGCGCACACGCATTCCCCGGACATTCTGCGGATCTATGCCGGCCTGGGCCAAATGATCCACTATCCAGTCGACATAACGCAGGTTGTTCATGTGTCCCAGGGCGTCTATTTCGCTGGCTTGGACCACGCGCGTCCTTGTCCATGGGCAGCCCGCAGGTTGTTCGAGTTCAGGCAAAGCCCCGGTAAAGACTGGCGGGGGAACCCTGGCCCAATCCAGATTGAAAAACGAGCCGGACTTACGCGGGCGTCTGCTCTGCAGATCAAATCCAAACCACACACTTGAACCCTGCGCGATGGTCTGACCATCCTGATCCATGATCCGGGTATCGCGATGACACAAAATCCGCTCGGCATGCCTGGGCCAGGTGCGCACGGTAATGGTCTCGCCCAAGGTCGGGAAGCGGCAGACCTCCATGGTCTGCTCCCTCAATACCCAGGCCAGGCCCTGCTCGGCCAGATGATTGACCCCAACCCCCAGCAATGCGGCATGATATTCCGCGGCCTCCTGGGCAAAACGGCACAGGCTGGCCAAGGTAGCCATTCCCTGAATCCCGGTGTGGAAGAGGAGAACATTTTTCGGATAGTGGAAAATATACTGTCCTGGATCGTTCATGAGACGGTCTCGTTGCTGTGGTGCATGTGCTCTGGGCGTAGCGGCTTCCACCCCAGACTGCAACCCGGTCTGTCCCTCGCGACTGAAGTGAAAAAAAATGTGCTGTCCATCCTTTGCCGCAGGACAGGAGCACATCCCCCCGGAGAGAGGCCCCAAATTTCCAATCGTTTGCAATGCGCTGGTTGCATGATAGGCCGATCGCGCTTAAAGAAAAAAAGGGAAGGTGCAACTCTTCTCCGCCGCGGCGGTAATCCACCGACCCGCAACGATATGCCAGCTTCAGGAGCAACCACTTGGCCCATCCTTCAACCAATCAGATCGTCCTGATCGTTGATGACGAACCTCTCAACATCCAGGCGCTGCAATCCGTTCTGGGGAGCGAGCACAATCTCCTCTTTGCGAGCAGCGGAGAAATGGCCCTTGAAATGGTGCGGCAATCCCCCCAGCCGGACCTTATTCTCTTGGATATCGTCCTTCCCGACATGGACGGCTTCCAAGTCTGCACCAAACTCAAAGATGACGACAAAACTCGGCACATTCCTGTTGTTTTCCTGACCTCCAAGTGGGAAGCGAGCGAGGAGGCCAGAGGTCTTGAGCTCGGTGCGGTGGACTATATCCGCAAGCCCTTCAGCCCCCCCATCATTCGAGCCCGCATCCGCAATCATCTCGAGCTGAAAAAAAACAGAGACCTTCTTGAAAACCTGTCCACCTTGGATGCACTGACGAATATTCCCAATCGGCGGAGATTCGAGGAAATTTTCGCTCACGAATGGCACCGGGCGGCCCGCACCAAACATCCACTGTCTCTTTTGTTCATCGATATCGACCATTTCAAAAGATATAATGATTTGTATGGGCATCTCGCCGGGGATGACTGCCTCAAGGCCGTCAGCCGCACCCTGCAATCCTCCCTCGGACGAACCACAGATTTCCTGGCCAGGTTTGGGGGCGAGGAGTTCATCATTCTTCTTCCGGATACGGGAGAGTCTGGCTGCCGGCATCTGGCAGAAAAGATTCGCAGCGCAGTCGAAGGTCTGGAATTGGCCCATGGGGACTCCCCGGTCTCCCCGTATGTCACTGTATCCATTGGCGCCGTGACCTGTTCCAATGTCTTGTCCTGCGACCGCAACATGCTTCTCGAAAATGCTGACGAACTTCTCTACAAAGCCAAGCACGAGGGCAGAAACTGTGTTCGCATGCAAACCCTGCCCTGAGCAGGGGCGGTCGTTATGCAGTTTTTATCAATAACTCCATGTCTCAAAAGGAGAGCGTCATGAAACTGAAAGGCAAACGCTTTGTGATCCTGGTGGACACCCAGTTCAACGACCACGAATTCTGGTATCCGTTCTATCGCCTCAAGGAAGAAGGGGCCGTAGTGGTTGTCGTGGGCACCAAGCCCGGCCAGACCTATGTTGGCAAATTCGGAACTGAATTCAAGGCACACAAGGCCCCGGGCGAAATCAATGTCTCAGATTTTGAAGGAATCATTATTCCAGGAGGATACGCACCGGATCACATGCGCAGGGATCAGAACATGGTCAGTTTGGTCCGGGCCTTTGACCAGCATGAAAAAATCGTGGCAGCCATCTGCCACGCTGGATGGATGCTTGTTTCCGCAGGCATCCTGAAGGGAAGGGCCGTCACATCCTTTTTTGCCATCAAGGATGATCTCATCAACGCAGGGGCAAAATGGCAGGATAATGAGGTGGTGGTGGACAAGAACCTGATCACGAGCCGGACTCCGGATGATCTGCCGGCCTTCATGCGGACCATTATTGCGGCATGCAAGGGCTG
>JAAYCS010000055.1 GCA_012729655.1 Desulfovibrionales bacterium
AAACTATCGCTCCATTCACCTACTTGCGGATCTGCTCGACAAGCATCTGGCACTGAGGGCCGAGGTTGCGCTTCTCCGGGCTGAAAATGCGCGGCTCATGGCGCTTGTCAGGGGGTGCGCATCATGACGTACATCCCACGACAGGACGATGGACCGGCGGCCATGGAACGGGCCGCCGATGCTCTGGAATATATCGACGCTCACGACCGAGAAATCTGGTTGCGCATGGCCATGGCCTTGAAATCCGAGTTTGGCGAAGCTGGTTTCGCTATCTGGGACGACTGGAGCCAGGCCGCAGACAATTACAATCAGCACGACGCCATGACCGTATGGCGCGGCATCAAGTCTGGTGGCGGTGTCGGCATTGGGAGTCTGTTTCACCTGGCCAGGGAAAATGGCTGGCGTGATGATGTGACATACACAGTCGAGACCATGACGCCGGAGCAAGTCGAACAGCGCAGGCAAGCCCGCTTGAAAAAGGCAGCGGAAGCCGAAGAACAGGTCCGTCAAGAGCAGGCCCAAGCCGCAAAGTGGACGGCTGAAATCTGGCAACGTGCCGAGCCAGTGACCACGGTCAATTCAAATCGATATTTGGAGCGCAAGCAGGTCTCTCCAACATCGACGCTCCGACAAATCAACGTGGCCGCCATCAATGAAATCATCGGCTATACGCTCAAGTCCAAGGGTGAACCGCTTACTGGCGAGGTGCTGGTGGCCCCCGTGCGCCGGGCCGGATCATCCGGCTTGTGTTCCACGGAGTTCATCGACGGCACAGGCCGCAAGACTGCCCTGGCATGACGTGGGACAAAAGCGGGCGCATATTGGGCCACGGAGCGTATTGAAGCCCCTTCCGTACTTTTGGTCGGTGAAGGTGTGGCAACCGTCCTGAGCGCGTCACAGGCAGCACAATTGCCGGGCGTGGCCGCTCTTTCATGTGGGAATCTGAAATCGGTGGCCGCGGATATGCGCGAACTGTACCCGACGGCCAAGATTATCATTCTTGCGGATCTGAAGAAAGACATCGGGACGCCGGATGAGAATGCCGTGGAGGCCGCCAAGCTCGTGAACGGTTGCCTGGCCGTGCCCGACTTCGGGCCGGGTCGGCAACACGACGACAAGGACTTCAACGACCTGGCCAGGGTGCGCGGCCCCGAGACGGTCAAAGCCTGCATCGAGGCGGCCAGGACGGCGCAGGTGGCAAGCATCTGGGACAGTCCGGCGGACATCGCGGCAATGCTGGCAACGCAGCCCGAGCCCATGCAGTGGCTCGTAAAAGAACGCATCCCCTTCGCTCGTGGTGGCGGCATGGCGGCGCTGGGCGGCACCGGAAAGACAACCTTCCTCAAAGTGCTGGGCGCCGGTTGCATCACAGGCCGCCTTCCCATGGAAGAGTGGAAGGTGGAGCGCACCGGCAAGGTGGTGCTGGTCCTGACCGAGGACACGCACGCAGAGTTCCACGAGGATCTGCACCGGCTCTGCTACGGCATGACAACCCGCGAGCGAGAGCTGATATCCAAGAACCTGATCGTCTATCCCCTGGCCGGCAAAGACACGCGGCTCTTGACCAAGAGCCCACGTGGCGTTGTCGAGAAGTCCCCCCTCTATCAATCCCTAATTTCCAAAATCCAGGCCATTGGCGGCGTGGTGCTGGTCGGGCTGGACCCTGCTCTGGGGCTGACCGAGGGCGACGAAATGAACCAGGCGGACCAGCGGGCGCTGGGCCGGGCGGTTGACGATCTGGGCGTGGCC
>JAAYCS010000056.1 GCA_012729655.1 Desulfovibrionales bacterium
GATAGCCGATGGGCATGAACTCGATGAAGCGCACGTCCACCCCATGGGTGCAGGCGAAATCGACAAACCCGGGCAGTTCACCGTCATTGACCCCTTTCAGGGCCACGACGTTCACCTTCACACGCAGCCCCTGACGCAGGCAGGCGTCAATGCCCGAGCGGACTCGATCATAGGCATCCACCCCGGTTATCTGCTCGAATTTTTTCCGCACCAAGGTGTCCAGGGAGATATTCAGGCATACTACTCCGGCATCGTGGATGGCTGCGACCCGCCCTTCGAGCATGGTGGCGTTGGTGGTGATACGCAGGTCCAATTCGGGAAACGCCCTGTGCAGACGGGCTACGAATGGAATGAAGTCCTTGCGGGCGAAGGGTTCTCCCCCGGTCAGCCTGATTTTTTCCACCCCCGCATGCCGGGCCGCGTCCACCAGTTCAAACATTTCCTCATAGGAAAGGATATCCTGGTGGGGGATGAAAACCCAGTCGTCTTGGGGTCTGCAGTACAGACAGCGCAGATTGCAGCGGTCTGTGATGCTGAGCCGCAGATAGCTTACCTTTCTGCCATGGGAGTCAACCAGCATGATATACCTCGCGGAAAAATTCGGCACCCAACACCTATGTCCACCCTGGCAGAATGTAAAGTCAGCCTCCGGTCAGAACCTGCAAACGTTTTTCGAGGTTGGGATCAATGGCCGGCCGCACAGTTCGCAGGACTTTGTCCACCCCCACCACGCCCAGGGCGGCCCCTTTGATGGTCCGTACATCCCGCACCAGGCACAGCAGCACATCCCCCCGGTCCCCCATTTTGAGATGGCTGGCCAGGGCCGCCAGGACCGCGGCCTCCTGCAGGGTGGTCTCAGGGACTTCCTGGCGGGGAAAGTCCCGCCTGATGATGACATGGGCCCCAGGGCCGTCCTGGGCGTGCAGCCAGTAATCAAACGGACTGGCAACCTGCGTCAGGAGCTGGTGATTGGCCTGGGCATTCCGGCCACGCAGCAGATAAAATCCATCCGAGGAGCGGTACACTCCGACCTTCAGCTTGCGGTAACGGGCCGGGAGCGGAAAAGAAGCCGCCTGGGCGGTGCAGGGCACTCCGTCCGGAACCGCTTGCCCGGAACGGGCTGCATCCAGTTCCCGGCGAACTGTCTCAAGGCGCGCGGCCACGGTGGCAAGCCCCCGCTCTCCCTTGGCCGCACGGGAAAAAAGACGAACCATGTTCTCCAGAACGGTACGCTCTGGATCCAGCCTGATCTCCTGTATCCTACCCTCCTGGTCCGGGAGCAGCAGCGTGGCCAGGCGGGCTGTCTTGTCGAGAGCATGGAGGTGATTCTGCAGCAAAAGGGCAGTGCCCCGCCCTTGAACCAGACTCTGAAGACGTGCATGGTCCTCCTCCAGCCTCGTCACGATCCTCTCCAGACGCCGACAGGCTCTGGCTGCAGCCGACTGCTCAGCCCCGGCCCCGCTGGCAATACGGGCCAGAGTTGGCGCGTACGTGAATTCAGCAGCGTCCAGGGCGCCGGCAAAGCGGCGCTCGTCCTCCCCCATGCTCCAGAGCCGGACCTGGGCCCGGCCGCGCTCGTCCTGGCCGCAATGGAATGACACGCCGGTCTGCTGCCGCATGCTGAGCAGGAGAGATTCCCCGTCCGCAGGATTTAATCCGGCCAGATGACGGCGCAACGGTGGGGTCAGATGGGGGTGTGTCTTCCACAGATCTGGCTGGGAAAGGATGCGGTCCAGGTCCGGCCATTGCGGCGGCATGCCGAATTCCGAAGGCAATGCCTCCACCAATGATGGAGGCCCCTGCAGATCGACAACGAGCCACACACCTTCTCCTGCGGACAGACGCAGGGCCAACCTGCGTCGTGGCCAATCCGAGACCGATTCGAGAATGAAGCGTCCCCGCAAGCGTTTCCTCAGCCACATGGTTTGTCCGCCGGGATTGCAGGGGTTCTCCGGCTTGTGCTGGGTCAGATAAAAAAAAGGGACCGGCTTGCCGGCGTGCCAGATCAGATAGCCGGCTCGACCCAGGGCAATATTCCAGGTGAAGGGCAACGGAGTGAAGACCTTCTCGATCCGCATGCCCACAATACGCCCGGCCAACTCCAGCGCGGCGAAGCAGAAAACGCTCGCATCCATATCGATGAAAAAAAAGCGCGTCCCGGTCAGGGGCGCGCTCGTTCGACACAAGGTTGAAGGACTGTGCTATTCGCCACGGAGGCGCTCTTCTTCTTCCCTGCGGCTCTTGCATTCGATGCACAGGGTCGTCACCGGGCGGGCTTTGAGGCGAGGAATGCCTATATCTTCCCCGCAATCCTCGCAGACCCCGAATGTACCATCGTCAATGCGATCCAGGGCCTCGTTGATCTTCTTGATGAGCTTGCGATCCCTGTCGCGCAGACGCAAGGTGAACGTCCGGTCCGACTCCGCGGAGGCCCTGTCGGCAGGGTCGGAATAATATTCAACATTTTCGGACATGTCTTCGATGGTCGCCTCACCCTGCCGCTGGATATCGTCAATCATCTGCGTCAAATATTCTCTGAAGAACTCAAGGTCTTTGGCTTCCATGATGCTCCCTCCTGCGGACCAGTTGATACGGAGGAGTGTTACTATTCACTAGGAACCGAAAAGTAAAGGCTTTGCCCTTTTTTGGCATTTTGCCACGAACCGCGGTTATATACCAGCCTGAATCCTCAAAAAAAGGATGCATTTTTTCATTGACACCCTGCGCGCCCCCTTATAAACACGACTCCTCGTTGAGCGGGAGTAACTCAGTGGTAGAGTGCAACCTTGCCAAGGTTGAAGTCGCGGGTTCAAATCCCGTTTCCCGCTCCACAACGAGGCGGCATAGCCAAGTGGTAAGGCAGAGGTCTGCAAAACCTTCATTCTCCAGTTCAAATCTGGATGCCGCCTCCACAACCGCGGGAGTAACTCAGTGGTAGAGTGCAACCTTGCCAAGGTTGAAGTCGCGGGTTCAAATCCCGTTTCCCGCTCCACAA
>JAAYCS010000057.1 GCA_012729655.1 Desulfovibrionales bacterium
GCTTGCACAGCCTCTTGATGTCGTCCTTGGGAGATGGCTTTCTCTTCGGCACCCACCCCAATTTCTCGAAATGCGCCACCAGCTCCTTGAGGCGCTGCATGGACAGCGTGCCGGCGGAGTCCACGCCTCCACCAGGTTGTCCATGATCACGGTCTTGGCCAGGCCAGTCGCTGCCAAACGATCAATCTCCCGCACAAAAGCCAGCCTGGCGCACATCACACCCCGCTGCTTCGTGGTCAGCAGCGACGTGTCCACGGGTGTCTTCACCGCCGGCGGCAGGGGCGTTTCGGCCAAGGCCGGAGAAGAAGCCTTCAGCTCCCACGCCAGCACGGCGTCGCGCACGTCCTGTGGCAGATTGGGCAGGGTGAACAGGCGGCCGCCGCCCTTGCCCTTACGCCTCTGAAACTGCCAGCCTTCCTTCTTGACCCGATAGTCCACAGACTGGGGTTTAATACCCAAAGCCTCAGCAAGTTGCGCGGTCGTGTAACTCATGCCCGGTCCGTCCTGTCCATTCTGTTCATGCTGTCCATCCTGTCCGTGTCAGTCCTTGAATGCCCACCCGGTCCACAGACCGGGCAGGTGTTGAAGGAATGAGCGTTGTTGCCTCTGCCAAACCCTGGTATGGAGCCGTCACCACAACAAACCCTGCGACCAGGAGAAAGAACATGTCGGAAGACCTGGAAATGCGTCTTGTAGAGCTCGAAGAAAGAATTCTTGCCCAGGAAATGATCATGACTGCGCTTGTCCGAGCGTTGGAAGACAAGGGTGTTCATGTGACGGCTGCGTTTGCACAGCATCTGCGCAGCGCTGCCGGTCAGGCGAGGAGGGAGCATTGCTACCCGGAGCTTGCCGCTCTGTTAGTTGAATACGCCGTCTTTTTACGGCCTCAATCCGTGTTTGAGACACATAGCTGATCTCGCTCATTACGCCGCCCTCCTTGCTTCCGGCCGCCCCGCGAAAAACTCGCGCGGGCAGCCATGTTCGATGAAATAGTTGTAGATTCTCTGGGACTGCACCCGGCCGGCGATCCAGTTGTGGATCGTCGCCCTGGCCACGCCCAGCTCTTCCGCTATCTTCGCCTGCGTGATCCCCTGCAGGACCAGCCATGCCTTGACCTTGCGTACGTTCTTTTCGTTCATCATGCCCCCAGTCTCTCCAGCAGCTCACGCTTCTTGCTGGCGCGCTTGCGTTCCTCCACCAGGATCTGGCCGTACTCGGCCAGCACCCTGGTTTCCTCGTCGGCCAGGCCGTGGCCCGTGCCATCCAGGATGGCCGAAATCAGGCCGTAATCGCCCGTGATCATGCAGAACGCCGTGGCCAGTTCCAGCGGGAACCGCCACTCGCGTTTTGCCTCGGAGCACCAGTTGTTGATGTGGTTCACGGACACGGCCTCGCCGGTCAGCCTGGTCATCTCCTGGGCCACCTCCTCGCGGGAGAGTTGGCAGGCGGCCAGGGCCTCTGTCAGCGCCTCGCGCACGGCTTCTTTCCGGCACAACCGTCCGGCACGAATGCCGTTTGTGCCGCCGGAATGGAGCGGGAGAAGGAGCTGACGGGGGGCGGTGTCCGAGGTCGTGCGTCGTTTTGTCATTGCGGGTCCAATTTCGTTGGTTTATTAATCAACTTGTTTGAGCATATTTGTTGCCCATCACGAGATCCGTTTAAATGCGTTACTTTTAAATTGTCAACATTTTTTTTGTTTGGAAGTTTGATTTGGCGAGCATGGAAACAAAAGAGCCGTTAAATGTCTGATGATAAAAACAATTCCCCCAACTTCCAAAAGGCTTCCTGTTTGGAAGATCCTTTTGGAAGTTCCGGCCTCAAACTTCCAAACAAATTTGACGAGATCCTTGGGCGCTTGAAGCAGGTATTTGACGTTGAGACCGACACGGATTTCGCCCGGAGTATGGGCTTCAGGCAGGGGGCTGTTTCAAGCGCGAAGCAAAAACAGACCATCCCACCCGCGTGGATAACAGAGGTGGCGTTATCAAAAGGCGTTTCCGCTGATTGGCTCTTGACCGGTGAAGGGGAGATGAAGCGGGAAGGGGCTGCTTTTATCAAAAGAGGGGCATTGCCGAATGATGACATGGAGGCCGCCAGAGAGAAGGCCTGCTATGCAGAGTCAAAACTCAACATCCCGTCCATATATAATGGAAGGGAAACCCTCGTCTGCCACGACTGCGAGATCACCATGGTGCCAATGGTCGAGGCGCGGCTGTCGGCTGGTGGCGGATCATGGGAGACCAGTGCCGACTCGGACAGGCGCTATGCCTTCAGAACAGATTTCTTGCGCCGCAAGGGCAACGCCTCGGCCATGGTCCTCATGCGAGTCGCCGGCGACAGCATGGAGCCGGAGATCAAAGACAACGACATCGTCCTCGTCGACACCTCCAACGTCACCCCGCGCCCAGGCCGCATCTACGCCATCGCTGTAGAAGACCTGGTCTACCTGAAGAAGGTAGACGCCGAACCCGGCAAGCTCATCCTCACCAGCGCCAACCAAGCCTACGCCCCGCTAGAAATCGACGCACGCGGAGATCTGACCAACGGGATCCGCATCATCGGCAAGGCCGTCTGGGTAGGCAGGGAACTGGACTGATCCGCCGTTCGGCAGATGCTCGGTGTCATACATCCTAATTGGTTGCGGAATCTGAGCATGATGTGATAAGGGCCACGGAACTTGTTCCATGGTCCTTAATTATGGGCGCCACAATGACAGACGAAGAAAGATGGGCAAATTGGCCTGAAGAAACCAGGCCAGACTATTGCATCACAATTTCATTCAAACCCGGTATTGAAAATCCGCAACGGATATTTCAGGCTGCTGCAGACTTCATCCGTGCCCTTCAGGAGATGGATACAATATTTGTATCTGCAATAGACTCAAAGATTCAGCCAGTATTTCTTTTGGAAAAAATTGAAGAAGGGTCTCTCAAGATCTGGGTGAAGCAAATTCTCGAAGCCACTCCTGATGATGCTATTCGCAGTTTGGATTGGAAACAAGCTGTTGGCACTTATCTTGTCAAAGTCAAACATTCCGTCCTGCGCTATCTTGACGATAACAAGTCACTCGGAGCGCATGAAGAATTCAGAAATCTTACATCAAAGATATTTGAGACTGCATCCAGCAGCGGCGCGTTGAAATTCCCGGCATACAAACAAATCCCGGCTTCCGACATCGCCAAGGGCATGGCCAAAATATGCGATGCCGTAGCCCCTCTTCATGAAAACGAACGCATCACCATTTCTAATGATGACGGTGATTCCAGCGTTGATGCCTCTGCACAGGTCACACAGGAACAGATTGAAGATCTGCTCGCTTGCAATACGATCAGAAACTCAACGGATATGATTCTCATGGTCAGAAAGCCAGACTTTCTAGGGACTTCCATGTGGGAATTCCGCCACGAAAAGAAAAATTTTTGCGCAAAGATGGCCGACGAAGGCTGGCTGAAGCAGTTTCAGCACGGGGAGTTGGACATCAGGCCTGGCCATGCGCTGCGCGCCCTCGTGGATGAAGATATCGTCTACGGAGAAGATGGAGAGGTCATCCGTGCCGACAGGACCATCACCAA
>JAAYCS010000058.1 GCA_012729655.1 Desulfovibrionales bacterium
GAGAAGGACAGCTTCTGGTACGAGGTGAAGGAGGAAGAGATCCAGAAGGCTGCGGTCTGACCTCTGCGAAACAGCCCTGCGGGGCTGTCGTCCGGGCGTGGCGGCCCGGGCCTGATGAGCAGCCACGGAGAGATCATGCAGATCACATGCGGGATTTGTGGGTACAAGGACGACGCGGACAAATTCGTGCCGCGACGGCCGGATACATACGGGCCGGACTGGGTCTGTCCGAAGTGTGAGTGCGGCATGTGCGTGGCGCACACCATCACCCCGGAGGATCTCTTCGAGCTGTGGAGTCAGGATGCACGGCCATGATGGAACTCGTCCGAGTGCGACAGAGGATGTTCGTGGACGGGATCGAGTGCACGGTGACGGAGATGGTGCCGATGTACCCCTTATTGACGACGTACCGCGGGCCTTTTGCAAGAATAATTGCCTTGCCTGGACAAAGCGGAAGCTCAGAAACAGACAGGACTCAAGCTACTGCGCTCGCATCGTGTGGCCACCAGACGAGGATGGAAAGCGGCGCTGTCACTGGGAATGGGCGCGGATTAACGCCCGCAGCAGCGACCGTGGCTGAGGAGCGAATGCCGTGAGCGTCGTGGCGAGATGGAACATCGAGTTGATCGCGACATGCCCTGCCTGCGGGCTGGACGTGGACCTGACCAACCACCCGGATTTCTGGATCGATCACGATTTTGGGGTGGCCATCGGGAGGCAAAGGATAGCGGCGTTCTGTCCTGAATGCGAGACCAGAATTACGGTGGACACGGAATGAAGGGCACCTGCCCTACATGCGGGTCGTATGGCCCCCTTGAATCTTTCCTGGTCGACGACGATGCCAAGCGGGCCGTAGTGGCCGTGGGCAAGCTGCCCGGCGATCTGCCACGGATCTGCTGGGCGTACCTCGGCTTGTTCCGCAAGCCCGAGTCCCCCCGGGTGCTGACCTGGGAGCGCGTGGGCAGGATCGTGGCCGAGCTGGCCGAGTTGGTGGCCGAGAAGGACATGAGCTGGAAGGGCCAACGCGTGGTGCCGAGTCGCCCGGAGTTCTGGGCCAAGGGCATTCAGACGATGCTGGACAGGGACGTCCATGGCAAGCTGGAACGGCCTATTGATGGCCACAACTACTTGCGGGCCGTGGTGTACGAGATCGCGGAGAAGGCGTGGCACCAAGGGAACGTGCGCCGCGAGGAAGAGTCCAGACGTCGCGGGCCCGTTCAGGAAATGCAAGGGTCTGCGGAACGACCTTCGCTTGCGGATGAATTCCAACCCGTGCCTATGCGCGAGGCAATCAAAAACTGGAGGGAACGACTGAATGGAGGAAGCGAATGACCACCATTGAAATGATAGATCTTATCCGTGCAGGGCGTAGTGCAATGAGCCGCCGCGCGCTGGTTGAGATCGCAGACCGCCTGGAAGAACAGGATGGCTACCTGCGATCTGCCTTGCGGACCCTGTCTAGCCAGGAAGAGCAGTTGCGGAACATGGGCGGAGAGCTGGCCGAATGTGACCGGTTCAGGAAGGCGGTGGCTTCTCAGTATGCGGAGATGCTGACAAGATGCGACGTGCTGGAGGCCGCCCTGTCATGTATGGAGGGGCAGCAATGAACTGGAGACATCTGCCCTATGACGACAGGTATGAATTGAGCGACACAGGGCGTATGCGAGGCCCTTACGGGTTGCTCAAACCGCTGGTCCAGAGGAAGGGGAAACCATCCGCGGCGAGATACAAACTGTCGATGGTGGATGCAGGATACGTGAATGTCAGTCGAGCCATGGAGTATGTATGGGGCATCGTGTTCGAGCCAACATGGGCATGGTTCCATGAGATCTGCGCCGAAATTGCCGCGTCCAAAGCGTCCAGGAAAGCAGAGCACAGGTCCAAGGCAAGGCTCGAGTCCAGAGAATGGAGAGCGGAGAGCGGGACATCGAGACCTCTACGGGAGAGCACTGGGGGCGCTGGCAGATCATCCACTCCCGTGCTGTGCATTGTCCAGGACCAAGTGGGTGTACAGAAACAGCCGAAGCGGCATTGCGCGGACTGCGGGCGGATGCTCTCTGGAGGGTATTGGCGGCGGTGTAAGGCCTGTTGGTGGATTGTCCGAAAGGGCTTTGACATGCCTCTCGAAGAGTACGGGACAGCTGGCAGACGATAAGCGAAACCTCCTGCGGGAGGTTGTCCCGGCGTGGCGGCCGGGGCCTGACGAGCAGCCAAGAACGAGGAAACCATGGCCGTATTCACTTCCCGCCGGTCCCTGCTGGCCCAGACCCACATGGCCATCAAAGACCTAGCCATGCCGGACGATGCCTACCGGGCCATGCTCCAGGAGCGGTTCGGCGTGGACTCCGCCGGCACGCTGTCCATGCAGCGCCTCAAGGAGCTGGTGGCGCATTTCGAGAAATTGGGGTGGGTGCCGAAGAGAAAGCCATCTCCCAAGGACGACATCAAGAGGCTGTGCAAGC
>JAAYCS010000059.1 GCA_012729655.1 Desulfovibrionales bacterium
AAGGATGGATTCGCCTTCACCGTGGATATCCTGGGTGAAGCAACGGTCAGCGAAATTGAATCCGAAGCCTACCTGACTGAATACATGGAACTTCTTGGGGCACTGAGCACGGAATACGCCAAATGGCCGGCTTTGGGCGGCGGCGACCTGGACTGGGGTCACTCCCCCCGGGTCAACATCTCCGTCAAACCCACCGCCCTTTTTTCCCAGGCCTCACCAAAAGACTTCGAGGGTTCAGTCCGGGGCATCCAAAAGCGACTGGAGACGATTCTGCGCAAGGTCAAGGAACTGAACGGATTCATGCGTATCGACATGGAGCGGTACAAGTTCAAGGACATCACCCTGGAAGTGTTCCGCCGGCTGCGTGAAAGCGATGAATTCAGGGATTTTCCCCACCTGGGTATTGTGCTGCAGGCGTATCTGAAGGATACGGATCAGGATCTGGCAGACCTTCTGGCATGGTCCAGAGCCAAAGGGTTGCCCGTCTCCATTCGCCTGGTCAAGGGGGCTTACTGGGACTACGAAACCGTCATCGCCAAGCAGAACGGCTGGGACATTCCAGTCTGGACCATCAAGGCCGAAACAGACGCCGCGTACGAACGGCAGGCCCGACTGATCCTGGAAAACCACGACATTTGTCATTTCGGGTGCGCATCCCATAACATCCGCACCATTGCCGCAGTCATGGAAACGGCCAAGGCCTTGAATGTGCCCGAGGATCGCTATGAGTTCCAGGTTCTTTACGGCATGGCCGAGCCCGTGCGCAAAGGCCTGCTGAACGTGGCCAGACGGGTGCGCCTCTATGCACCCTACGGCGATCTGCTGCCAGGCATGGCCTACCTTGTCCGCAGATTGCTGGAAAACACTGCCAACGAGTCCTTCCTGCGCCAGTCCTTCGCCGAAGAAGCCGAGATAGAACGTCTGCTGGAAAACCCGGTCCTGACCGTGGAGCGCGAAAAGATCCAGCGCCAGCCACGATCCCGCCAGGAAACCAAGGGATTGCCCCAGTTTGAAAACGAGCCTTTCGCCGATTTCTCGAAGCCGAGCGTGCGGCAGGCCTTCACAGACGCCATTGCCGAAGTGCGTGCCCAGCTTGGCAAGGAATACCCGCTTGTCATCGGGGGCAAAGAAGTGCGCACAACCGACACCTTGCCTTCCGTCAACCCAGCCAATCCAAGCGAGCTCATCGGCACCATTTGCCAAGCATCCACGAAAGAGATCGACCTGGCCATCGAGGCCGCCAAAAAGGCGGCACCGGCATGGAAGGCCCTGTCCCCGGAAGAGAGGGCCGAATATCTGCTCAAGGCCGCAGCCATCGCCCGCAAGGAAATCTACACGTTGTCCGCCTGGCAGATCCTTGAGGTGGGCAAGCAGCTTGACCAGGCCCAGGCCGACGTGGCCGAGGCCATCGACTTCCTGGAGTACTATGCCCGGGAGATGATGCGCTATGGCAAACCCAAGCGCATGGGCCGGGCTCCTGGAGAAATGAACCAGCTCATCTATCAGCCCAAGGGCATCGCCGCAGTCATCGCCCCCTGGAACTTTCCCCTGGCCATCAGCTGCGGCATGAGTGCCGCGGCCATCGTCACAGGCAATCCGGTCATCTACAAACCGGCCGGCCCGTCCTCGGTTGTCGGGTTCACCCTGTCCGAAATCTTCCGCAGGGCCGGGCTGCCCGCCGGCGTGTTCAATTACGTACCCGGCCGCGGGTCGGTCATGGGCGACTATCTGGTGGAGCATCCGGACATCGCGCTCATCGCCTTCACCGGCTCCATGGAAGTCGGACACCGGATCATCAACAGGGCTTCCGTGGTTCATCCTGGACAACAGCAGATCAAGAGGGTCATCGCCGAACTGGGCGGCAAGAATGCCATCATCATTGACGACGATGCGGATCTGGACGAGGCCATCAGGGAAGTGCTGCATTCGGCCTTCGCCTTCCAGGGCCAGAAGTGTTCGGCATGCTCGAGGGTCATTGTGGTCGAGCCCATTTACGCCAAATTCACTGAGCGCCTGCTGGAAGGGGCCAAGTCCCTGGCCATCGGCCCTGCCGAGGATCCGGCCTTTTTCATGGGACCGGTGGTGGACGACAAGGCGAAGGCCAACGTCCTCAAGTATATCGAAATTGGCAAGAGCGAAGGCAACGTCCTGGTGTGCACTCCTGCCCCGGAGGGAGGGTATTACGTCCCTCTGACCATTGTCGAGGGCATCACCCCGGAGCACCGCATCGCCCAGGAGGAAGTCTTTGGACCGATCCTCTCGGTCATGAAGGCCAAAAACTTTGAACAGGCCCTGGAATGGGCCAATTCCACCCGCTATGCCTTGACCGGCTCAGTGTTCTCGCGCAGCCCCCGGAATCTGGAAAAGGCTCGCGCCGAATTCAATGTCGGAAACCTGTATCTGAACCGCGGTTCCACCGGTGCCCTGGTGGAGCGTCACCCCTTCGGTGGCTTCAACATGTCCGGCATAGGCTCTAAGGCGGGTGGTCCCGACTATCTGCTGCAGTTCATGGATCCCCGCGTTGTCTGCGAGAACACCATGCGTCGAGGATTCGCCCCCATCGAGGCTGACGACGACTGGATCATCTGACAGGCCCCATGCATCAAGCGCAACAAGAACGGCATATGCACTCACGAGGCATTTGCCGTTCTTGTGCTGGGCCAGACGGGAAAGACTGTGTCAGGCCCTGTGCCATGCGATGAGGCCGCCAATGTCACAGCGCACCCCCCGAGGGCAGTCTCAATGCATGAGACGGTCTGCGTCAATGTTCAAACCACAAATGCAGAGGATATGAATGCAGGGGCCCAGGCCAGGGTGGCCGACCTCCTGGCCACGAATCTGAACAGGGATGAGACCCTGGGATTGGTTAGAAAGTTGCTGGCCTTCTACAAAGAAAATGCCAAGAAAAAGGAGCGTACGGCCAAGTTTGTGGCCAGGGTGGGGATTGAGGCGGTCAAGGCCGCCGTGCTCGAAAAATAACGTATGCGCTGGCTTTAGCCTTCTGCGCTGGCTTTAGCCTTCTGCGCTGGCTTTAGCCTTCTGCGCTGGCTTTAGCCTTCTGCGCTGGCTATGTCTTCACTGGAGGGCTGCTCTCCTCCTGCATGTCCATGGCCGTCAGCAGTCTCTCCACCAGCAGCTGTTCCATGGCCGGGTCGTTTTCCAGCGTTGGCTGAATCACGAATGCAACACCGGGAAATTCTTCTTTGAGGCCCTCTATCATTTTGGGGATATCGTGCTCGATATGCACCCCGTTATAGAGAAAATACTGCATGATGACGATTCGACTGCACCCTTGAGCTGTCAGTTTTCGGACCTGATCGGCCAAGGTCGGTTCTCCTAAGGAGAAAAAAGCCGGAAGCACCGGCGCTCCGGACACCCTGGCCGCCACCCGTCCGACCAGGGCCTCGAAAGATGACGCCACTTCTCTGCGCCTGCTGCCGTGCCCAAGCACAATCATTCCCGTCTTGGTCATGGGACGGTCCTCCACAGCTCGGGCTGCCCTTGAGGGCAGCCCCCCACCAAATCAATGCTTGTGGTCTTCGTGCGCTACAGGCCTGTTTTCATCATGCGTGTGGTCATGGTCGTGATCGTGGGGGTGACTGTGGGTCAGATCCCCATGGCTGTGTTCGTGGTCGTGATGAACTTCCTTGACCGTGGTCTTGCCTCGCAGACATCCGCATCCCTTGCACATCTGAGCCTCCTCGCGCCTGCTTGCAGACGCCGAACATAATTTTTTAAGATTATAAACTTTCCCCCGGAAAGGCAAGGCTGGGTGGACGCACGCTCTTGCACAATCCGGAAATATGTGCAAAAAATAGCACATAAATCCATGCGTCGCAGCTCAATCAAGATTCAACACGTTGAAATAAAATATAGAAAAAATTGGCATGGAGCATGCTATAACTGTGATGAACAAAAGGCACACAACCTCTCTCCAAAGTGATTGACAGGAGCTCACATGTACCTCAGGAACCTCATACCCGCCCTCGTTCTGACCCTGGCCCTTGTAGCCGGAGCTCAGGCCTTCCAGGGCGGCTGTCCGGGACAGGGACACTACCAGGACTTCATGTCCAGCCTGACTCCGGAACAGCAAGAAAAAGTTCGGAAGGCCACGGACATTCACCATGAACGGCTTTTTGCCCTGCACAAAGAGCTCAGCGCCAAGCACCAGGCTATGGAAAACCTCTTTGCCAGCACACCTGTGGACCAAAAGTCCCTGGACAAGATCATGGCCGAGGTGAACGAGCTGCAGGCGAACAAGAACAAGCTCAATGCCGACTACCGCCTGGAGTTGTCCGAGATCACCGGGAAACCTGTTCTTTTTGAATCCGGCAGAGGCTGCGGACCACGGCCACAATGCAGAGCAACCTCCAGTGGTGCTGGCAACGGCACCAGTTCCGCCCCGTGTTGCCCGTCCGCTTCAAGAACGTAAATCCCTCTCTCCCCCTCCCTTGCACAGGCAAAGGCCGCTCCGGCGGCCTTTGCCCTTTTGCTCAACGAGGCCGGCATGGATGTCGTCATTCCTGATCGAAGCGGCCCGACGATCTTGGTCGCCACGTTGGCCGTATTTGTCCTGGGCATAGCTCTCAGCTTCTCCACCTGGCGTAATTTGCGTCAGCAGCAGGACTCCTTTCGCGAACACGCCCTCGTTACCGCCCGTTCTATCGCTGCCGGGATGGAGATCAACCTGCGCCGGGAACTGCACCTGCCCGCTGCGGCGGCACATTCCCACGCGGCTCTGCTCATGCATCGGAACCAGATCAAAGACCTCCTGCAGGAATACATCACCCGTACCGACGCCCGGTTTATCGGCCTCTTCAATCCCCTGGGGCACATCCTCTTTTCCTCGCACAACGATCCCAGATCCATTCAACTTCAGTTGCCAACCATCGCCTGGGAACGCATGGGCAATGCAGGGGAATGGAGCGGGGAGATGAATTTCGAAGGTCAGCCCATCTTGGTTCTGGGTCGGATCAGCCACTTGGCCGTGGGCGGCCAATGCACGGATGGCCAATGTCCACCGGACAGCCAGCCTCCACTGCTGCTCATTGGCGTGGATATGACCCAACATCTCGCCTCATTCAGCAAGTACAAGCGCACAGCCATCCTGCAAACCGGCTATATTTTGGCTGTGACCATTGTGTTCTGGATTCTGTTCATGAGCTTCATGCAGCGAAAGGACCAGGGCCGACGATTGCAGCGTCTGGAATCCTTCAACGCCCGTCTCCTGGACAACATGCCCGACGGCCTGCTGACCATTTCCGCTGACGGCACTGTCATGGCTGCCAATCCTGCGGCCTTGATGCTTCTGGAGGGACAGGATGTCATCGGACAGCCCTTTGCCCGCCTTTTCTGCTCCTTGGGACTGAACCTTCCCCCACAAGGAGAACAGGAGTGGAGCACATGCACGACAGCGGGCAAGAACTTGGAGATCCTCCGTCTTCCGCTCAAGGACGGTTCCGGGCAAGGGCTCATCCTCATCCGCGACCGGACCGAGTTGGCCGGTCTGGAGCAGGAGCTGCATCGCAATGAAAAACTGGCCGCCATCGGCCGCATGGCCGCGGGAGTGGCCCACGAGATCCGCAACCCCCTCTCGGCATTGCGGGGGTTCGCCCAATTCTTCTCCAAGAAACTGGCCGGCCGAGACCCGGAAGAGCTCTACGCCCGGACTATGGTTCAGGAGGCTGACCGCCTGAATCGAGTCATCACGGACCTCCTTTTCCTGGCCAAGCCCCGCCAATTGTCTTGTAACTTCCTCACTCTTTCGGATATTCTCCGGGAATTGCGCACCCTTCTGGGTATGGACCTGGAGACCAAACAATGCCGCCTGGAGGAAAACCTGGAGGCAGGATCGCTGCATGCAGACCGTGATGCACTCAAGCAGGCCCTTATCAACCTGATCGTAAACAGCCTGGAAGCCATCCCGAAGGCTGGGGGCTTGATCCGGCTGACCAGCGAGTCTGGTGCCCACGGTGTGTGGATTCGGGTTCAGGACAATGGTCGCGGCATGACCCCTGCAGAACAGGAACACGCCCTGGAACCCTTTTTCACCACTCGTGATCACGGAACGGGTTTAGGCCTCGCTATTGTCCACGGCATCATGCAGGAGCATGGCGGTTCAGTGTCCATTGCATCAACCCCAAACCAGGGAACGACTGTTTCCCTCTTCTTCCCTCAACCTGCCGAGAACCTGGCATGACGCAACACACAGTCCTGATCATTGACGATGAACCAGCCCACCGACTCATGGTCCGCGTTGTCCTGGGTGATGCGGGGTTCAAAGTCCTCGAAGCCGACAACGGATCCACGGGTCTGAATCTGCTGCGAAGCAAGCAGGTTGACGCCATTCTGCTCGACATGCGCATGCCGGGCATGAACGGCCTGGAGGTGCTGCAGCGGCTCCAGGAACAAGGAACCTTTCCGCCGGTGATCATGCTCACTGCCTTTGGCAATGTGGGCAGCGCGGTGGAAGCCATGAAGAGCGGGGCTTTTCATTACCTGACCAAGCCTGCTGACAACGACGAGCTTTTGGCTGTGATCCAGAAAGCCGTGGAGCACTCCCGCCTGGCTTTGGAAAACCGGGAATTGAAAAAGCAGATCGGTCAGATGCGCGAAACCCGCATTATCGGGGACAGCGCAGCCATCCGCCGGGTCGTAGAGCTCATTGAACAGGTCGGACCGAGCGAGGCCAATGTCCTGATCCTCGGCGAATCCGGCACAGGCAAGGAACTGGCTGCCCAGCTCCTGCATGATCGCAGCTTGCGCGCCAAAGGTCCGCTCATCAAGGTCAACTGTGCAGCCCTGCCAGAAAGCCTGCTGGAGAGCGAACTGTTTGGCTACATCCGCGAAGCCTTCACCGGAGCGGCCCAGGACAAACCCGGTCGCTTTCAGTTGGCCAGCGGAGGGACCCTTTTCCTGGACGAAATCGGCGAACTGCCCCTGACC
>JAAYCS010000060.1 GCA_012729655.1 Desulfovibrionales bacterium
GCAGTGAATCCGTACATGCTCTGGAAACAGGCCTATGCCCAGGCCGAAAGCGCCGACAGGCTCTACAGGACCCTGTCCAACACCCTCATGGCCTTGCAGACCGGGGTGGAGAAGGTCATGTCCACCATGGGCATCCACGAGCTGTGCGGTTATGGCCGCATCTTCGCATCCATTGGCCTGCAGAGGGATTTGGAGGAAGTGTTCGGATGCGCCAATTTTTGTTCCTCGGTCACTGCCGGATTGAGTTTTGTGGAGCTGGAGGAACAGGGTCGGCGCCGATTGGCTCTCGTCCTGGAAGGCGAAGAGCGCAAGCTCTACGCCGAGCCCAAGCGCAATGCCAAAGTGGGAAAAATTTTGCGCTCCGTGGCTGAAGGCAAGACCGGCTATGTGCAGATGGCCGAGTCCCTGGCCGCACTGGACGCCGAAAATCCGGTGGGGATCAGGCATCTGCTGGATTTTTCCTCCTTTCACCCCGATCCCTTACCCCTGGAATCCGTGGACACTTCCATTGGAGGCCATGCCATGCCCCTGCTGATCTCGGCCATGTCATTCGGCTCCCAGGGGGAAAATTCCTTCCGGGCCTATGCCGAGGCAGCCCGCAAGGCGAATATCATCTGCATGAATGGGGAGGGCGGGGAAATCCCGGACATGCTCGGCAAATACATGGAAAACCGTGGGCAGCAGGTTGCCTCGGGCCGGTTCGGCGTGTCCATGGAACTGCTCAATTCCGCCCGATATCTGGAAATCAAGGTCGGCCAGGGGGCCAAGCCCGGAGAAGGCGGCCATCTCCCAGGCTCCAAGGTCACTCCCATGGTCGCCCAGGCGCGGCATTGCAAACCGGGCATCGCCCTCATTTCCCCCTCCAACCACCATGACATCTACTCCATTGAGGATCTCTGTCAGATCATCACTGAACTGAAAACGGCCAACCCCGGGGCGCGCATTTCCGTCAAGATTCCGGTCACCAGCGGCGTGGCCACCATTGTCGTGGGCGTGGCCAAGGCCGGTGCGCACGTTGTCAACGTCAGCGGATTCGAGGGCGGAACAGGAGCGGCCAGGGAGCACGCCAAGAAATATGTCGGCCTGCCGGTTGAGATCGGCGTGTCCCAGGCCCACCGGGGTCTGACCGAGGCGGGCCTGCGGCAACAGGTGGAACTGTGGTGCGACGGAGGGGTGAGATCTGGGGCGGACGTGGTCAAGCTCATCTGCCTGGGGGCCAACCGTGTCGGCATCGGCACCGTGGCCCTCATGGGTGTCGGATGCATCAGCTGCGAGCAGTGCCATCTGGACATCTGTCCACGCGGCATCTCGACCCAGATCCGAACGGCGGAAGAGGCGGTCGCCCGGGGCGTGAAACTGTTCAGACCCCTGCTTCCGGCGGTGGAGGCGGAAAACCTGACCAGGCTGCTGCGCGCCTTTGGCGATCAGATCCGGAGGATCCTGGCGGGCATGGGCGAACGGAACCTGACCGAACTGGTGGGACGGACCGATTTGCTGCGCCAGACCCGCGGACTGGACCGCATCGACCTGACGGAGCTGCTCTCGCCCGCTTCCAGGAACGAAGAAAAGGCCTACTGCCCTGTGCCACGCATCACCAGAAAACCCCTGGACAATCTGACCCGGCTCATCTCCGACCTGTCCATGAGCAGTTTCATGGCGGGCTGTGGCTACGTGCAGTACAAGGAGGAAAATGTCCGCTCTGTGGATCGGGCCGTGGGCACGTATCTGGCCGGCGCCATGGTCCGCGAGGCAAAGGCAGCCGGAGGCAAGGTTGACGTTCTGCTGACCTCCTCCGTGCCGGGCAACGGCCTTTGCGCCTTCAACGTGGATGGTATCGGCACGGTGGTCGAGGGCGGTGGACAGGATGGCATCGCCAAGGGTGCCCAGGGCGGGTTGGTCTGCGTTCTCAAAGGGGCCAACATCCTGGGCCAGCGAGTGGATGGATCCGTCGGCAAATCCCTGGCCTATGGGGCTTTGAGCGGTGTGATCATGGTCCAGAACCAGGCTGACTCCCGGGCCTGCATACGCATGTCCGGAGCCGACGCCATCTTCGGGGGACGCATCACCGCCCCGGTCCGCGACGATCTGGGCAACCTTGCCTCGCGATCCCACTTGAAGGGCTTCGCCTTCGAATACATGACCGGAGGCCGGGCCGTGGTCCTGGGCGATCCCGGGCCGTGGCTCTGCGCGGGCATGACAGGCGGCGTCATCTACCAGTGTCTGTATCCTGAGTTCAATTTCGGCCGCGAGAACCTGACCCGCCGCCTCGCCCGGGGAGCCCATGTGGTCATCCGCGGACTGGACGAGGATGACGAGGTCCAGGTGAAGGGACTGCTCGGAAAGTACATTGCGGCCCTGCATGGCAGCTTCCAGAACGGGGAGGCAGAATCGGTGCAGATTCTGGCCGATGAGGCCAAAACTCGATTCGTGAAGATCATCCCGGCCTCCAGCGCGGGCATCAAACCGGAGTAGGTCTTCATCGGCTGTGAGTGTCCCGACCCGGCCTGCGCATCTGTCCGAACCTGGCCGCATTAACGGCGGGCAGCCACCTCTTTCTCCCACGCAGGGGGCTTTCCCTGTCCTTGAAATTCACCCTCATCTCGACTATGGTTCGCGATCTCGAAATTTCAAGCAGTTGGAAACTTTTTGTACACCGATCTCCTGCAATATCTCTTCGGGGGCTTGACCAGCGGAGCCATATACGCCCTGATTGCCATTGGTTTTTGCGTGGTCAGCAACACCATGGGCATCGTCAACTTCATCCAGGTCGATTTCGTCACCCTGGGCGGCATGTTCATGTTCTCGGCCCTGTTTGCCTTGGGCCTCCCCACCATTCCGGCTTTGGTCCTGGCTGTCTGCGCCGTGGCCACCGTGGCCATGGTCGTGGAGCGTCTGGGCCTTCGGCCGGCACGCACGGCCGATCATCTGGTCCTCACATTCCTGACCGTGGGCCTGTCCATCATCCTGCGAGGAATCATCAAGGCCGTCTGGGGCAAGAACCGCATGGCCCTTCCGCCTTTGACGCAGGACGTCCCCGTCCAGATCCTCGGCGCGAGTTTTTTGCCCCAGGCCTTGTGGATTCTGGGATTGACCATGGTGGCCATCGTCGTGTTGACTTGGTTTTTCCGCAAAACCGCCCTCGGTCTGTCCATGCGGGCAGTTGCGTCCAATCCCACGGCAGCTGCCGTGGTCGGCATTGCCGCAGGACGCGTCCGTCTGGCCAGCTATGCCATTGCCGGAGCCCTGGGCGGCCTGGCCGGAGTGCTGGTTACACCCATCACCACTCTGAACTATGACGTGGGCGTGCTCATGGGGCTCAAGGGCTTTGCAGCCGCCATCCTGGGCGGTTTCGGATCCTTCCCCGGAGCCATCCTCGGTGGTCTGGGCCTGGGACTGCTCGAGTCCCTGTCCGCTGGATACCTGTCCAGCGCCTACAAAGACGTGGTGGCTTTCGTGGTCCTGCTGCTGGTACTCTTTGTGCGCCCCAAGGGTCTGCTGGGGAAATAGGATGCCTCGGGCTACAGGCTGTTCTCATGTGTTGCTTGATTTTTTTGCCGAAGCGCCTGCAACAAATCCGAATTGTCAATGGCTCGAAGATGGATTCCCGCCTTCGCGGGAATGACATCTGTGTGACGTCCGGGTGTTGCGTCATTCCCGCAAAGGGGAGAATCCATGTCTTTCTTCCTGGCCGGGCCTGTTCCGGCAACACGGAGGGCAAACAGACAAAGAATCTTCCGCGATTTTTGGCATTAATATCATCTGAGTTCTTTCTCATGACAGGTCTCCGTCGTCGGGACGTGCTCAAAGGATTGCTGGGGTGGGCTTTCCGCCCGCCGACTGTCTGACTGAGCCAGGCATCGTTCGTTGAACCGTTGCCCGCAACGCGAACGACCGCGTCATCGAGGCAGGCAATGGTTCAACGTTACAAGGCCGGTGCAGTAGTTTAGGCGGGTGGAAAGCCCACCCCGGCAAGACGCGCTTCACATGAGACACAAATTTCCGGACTTTACCCCCGGACAAATCGATTATACTTTTCCGGCACCGCCGCCCCACCCGGCCGATGACAGGCAACAAGGAATTCCATGACCGGCAAACAGCACATCCTCTACTTTCTGTCCCTGCACCGAACCGGGTTGAGCGTGACAGTCCTGGCCCTTGCCCTGATCCTTTTCCCTTTCCTGGACAGCAATCCCTATACCCTGGGTCTGACAAACCTCATCGCCATCAACGCCATCGTGGTCCTGGGCCTCAATCTCTTCATCGGCTATGCCGGGCAGATCTCCCTTGGCCACGCCGCTTTTTTCGGGCTCGGGGCATATGGGTCGGCCATCGCCACGGTGACTTTCGGGCTGCCGCCCTGGCCAGCCATGTTTCTGGTGGCCGGACTGGTGGCCCTGGTAGCCCTGGCTGTGGGCATTCCGGTCCTGCGTCTGTCAGGGCACTACCTGGCCATGGCCACACTGGGCCTGAACTACGTCGTGCACACAGTTCTCCTGCAGTGGGACGAAGTCACGGGCGGGCCGAGCGGATTCGCAGGCATTCCGTCCTTGAACCTCGGCACATTCGCGTTCGACACGCCCCTTCGACTGCACTATCTGCTCTGGACATTCGCCATGCTCTGCCTGCTGCTGTCCCTGAATCTGGTTCGCAGCGGAGTGGGCCGGGGTTTGGCCGCCCTGGCCGGGGATGAGACCGCGGCTGCGAGTCTGGGCGTGGACACCCGTACGGCCAAGGTCAAGATCTTCATTCTTTCGGCCGTCCTGGCAGCCCTGGCCGGGAGTCTCTTTGCCCACTGCTTCTGCTATGTCAGTCCGGACACCTTCGGCATCTTCACCTCCACGGACATGGTCATCATGGTCGTGATCGGAGGCATGGGTTCCATCTGGGGCTCACTGTTCGGCGCTGCATTTCTGACCCTGCTCCCGGAATGGATGGACTGGTTCGAAACCTACAAGGATTTCGTCCACGGCGGCGTCCTGGTCCTGGTTCTCATGTTCCTGCCCCAAGGCCTGATCACGGGTATCGTGGACGCCATCCGCATCAAGCTGGCGTTGCGGAGGAGGGAGCATGCTCCAGCTTGATGGGGTCAGCAAGAATTTCGGCGGGCTCCCGGCGCTCCAGAGCGTCACCTTCGGAGTGCCGAAAGGGCGTCTGACAGCACTCATCGGCCCCAATGGGGCAGGCAAGAGCACGCTCATCAACTGCGTCACCGGCTTGCTGCCCCCCACCAGCGGGTCGGTTCATTTCGAGAGCGTGGATATCTCCGGCCTGCCCGCTCACCGCATCGCCCACCTGGGTATCACCCGCACCTTCCAGAATCTGCGTCTCTTCCCTCGCCTCTCTGTGCTGGACAATGTGCTCACCGGGCTGACCTGCGAAGGTGGGACGTCCATGTGCATGGCCATGCTCCGCCTGCCGGTTCTGCGCCATCGGGAACGGCAGCTCAGGCTGCGGGCCCTGGAGGCCATGGACCGCTTCGGCCTGTCCGACAAAGCGGGCTGGCCTGCGGCTGTCCTGGCCTACGGCGACAAGAAACGGGTTGAACTGGCCCGGGCCACTGTGGGCAATCCACGGCTGCTTCTCCTGGACGAGCCCGTGGCCGGCCTCAACGCCGAGGAAACGGCTTCTGTGGGCGAACAGCTGCGCACCCTGCGCCGGGCCGGACAGACCATTCTGCTGATTGAACATGACATGGATCTGGTCATGAACATCGCCGACCACGTCGTGGTTCTGGACAGCGGGCAGTGCATCGCTACGGGCACCCCGGACGAGGTCCGCAGAAATCCCCTGGTGCTTGAAGCATACCTGGGACGCATGGAGGCCACGGCCTGATGCTGAGCATACGAAACCTTACAGCCCATTACGGTGCGGCCCAGGCCCTATTCGGCATCGACATGGAGGTGCGGGCCGGGGAAACCGTGGCCCTGGTCGGAGCCAACGGGGCGGGCAAGAGCACCCTGCTCAAATGTCTCATGGGCCTGGTCAAGCCATCTGGCGGCGAGATTCTGCTGGACGGCACGGCCGTGACCGGTGCGCCCCCGGCCCGCATGGTCCAGTCCGGCTTGGCCCTTTCGCCCGAGGGGCGGGAGGTGTTCGGCACCCTGTCTGTTCTGGACAACCTGCGCCTCGGGGCCATTCCCCTGAAACTGCCCTCGGCCGAAGAGGCCCGGCGCGTGGAGGAGGTCTTTGGCCGCTTCCCCAAACTCAGGGACCGGCGCCAACAGACGGCAGGGACCCTGTCCGGAGGCGAGCAGCAGATGCTGGCCATGGGCCGGGCGCTGATGGCCCATCCCCGGCTGCTCCTCCTGGACGAACCGAGCCTGGGCCTGGCCCCGCTCATCACCGATGAAATTTTTTCCATCATCCATCAACTGGGCCGGGCTGGGGCGACCATCCTCATTGTCGAGCAGAACGCGGCCAGGGCCCTTTCGGCCTCGGACACGGCCTATCTGCTGGCCGGAGGAAGGATCGTCGAGCACGGCAAAAGCCGCGACCTGCTCATTGATCCGACCCTGCGCGCAGCCTTCCTGGGCGCGGCCAGTCACGACAATCCCGCTTCCAGCCGCCTGGGGGCGGCCGGCCTGACCAATATCCGTCTGGAGAAACCCGCAATGCACAACAAAAACTTCCTGCCCACCTTCAAAACTGCCGAGGATCTGCGTGCCCACCAAATTCAGGGCCTGCAATGGACAGTCCGACACGCCTATGAAGGCTCTTCGGCCTACCGCGCCAAGCTCGATGCCGCCGGTATCAGGCCTGATTCCATCCACACCCTGGAGGACCTGCAGCGCCTGCCCTTCACCACCACCGAGGACCTCCGGGACGGATATCCCTTTCCCCTGCGCAGCGTGCCCTTCGAACAGCTCGTGCGCGTCCACGCCAGTTCCGGGACCACGGGCAAGCGCAAGGTTCTCTGCTACACCCAGAAGGACCTGGACGACTGGACCGACATGTTCGCCCGGTGCTATCAAATGGCCGGGGTCACGGTCCTGGACCGGGTCCAGGTGGCCGTGGGCTATGGGGTGTGGACAGCGGGTATGGGCTTCCAACTCGGATGCGAAAAAATCGGGGCTCTGTCCGTGCCTGTGGGTCCAGGCAACATCGACATGCAGATCCAGTTTCTGCTCGACTTCCAATCCACAGTGTTCTGCTCCACGGCCTCCATGGCCCTGCTCATGGCCGAAGAGATCCACAAACGCGGAGTTGCCGACAAGATCGCCGTGCGGAAGATCATCTATGGATCCGAGCGTTCCAGCCGCAGCATGCGCAGGAAAATTTCCGAGCTCTTCGGCGGGGCAGAACTCTTCGACATCACCGGCCTGACCGAACTCTACGGTCCCGGGGCAGGCATAGAATGCCCTGACCACGATTGCATCCATTACTGGGGGGACTACTACCTGCTGGAGATCCTCGATCCGGACACCCTGCAACCCCTGCCCGACGGGGAATGGGGGGAAATGGTGGTCACTTCCCTGTGCAAGGAAGGGTCTCCCCTCATCCGCTACCGCACCCGGGACATCACCCGCATCATCCCCGGCCCCTGCACGTGCGGAAGCCTCATGCCCAAACACTCGCGCATCCGGGGCCGTTCCGACGACACCATCAAGTTCCGGGGGGTGAACATCTATCCCAGTTCGGTGGATACCATTCTTTCGTCTGTGCCGGGCATGGGATCCGAGTACCAGATCCATCTGACCCGGGACAGCAGTGGCCGGGAACACATGCGCCTGGTGGTGGAGCGGGCCCAGGGCGTGCAGGCAAGCCGCACTCCCGAGCTGATCCACGAGGCCGGGCACCAGATCAAGCGGCAACTGCTGGTCACGGCAGACATCGAGATCGTGGACTACGGCAGCCTGCCCCGCTCGGAACGCAAGAGCCAGCGGGTTTTCGACAGCAGGATCCAGGATGAGATTGTGTAGTTGGCAAGGCTGAACCCTTCATCACCTCAACCAAGAGCAGAGGAGAGATGGACATGCGCACGATTTTTGGAATTCTGACCGGCCTTGTGCTGCTGTCAGCACCGGCCCTGGCGGCGGACACCATCAAACTGGGTGCCTTTTTCGACCTGTCGGGGCGCGCATCCGTCATCGGCACACCCACCAAGCTGGTAGCCGAGATGGTCGTGGACAAGCTCAATGCCGAAGGAGGCATCAACGGCAAAAAGCTGGAACTCGTCATTGGCGATACCGAAGGCGATCCTGCCAAGGCGGCCAACATTGCCACCAAGTTCATCCACAAGGACAAGGTCGTGGCCATCATCGGGCCGACACTGACCGACACGGGCATGAACGTCAAAAAAATCGCGCACGAGGGAAAGACTCCCATCGTCATGACCGTTGGTGGGGACCCGGTCATCATGGGCGGCAAATTCGGCCCCTTCGACTGGGTCTTCAAGTCACCCCAGCGCTCCAAGACTGCTGTGGAGCGCCTGTTCATGTACCTGAAGGAAAAAAAGCTGACCAAGATCGCCCTGCTTTCGGCTGACGACGGGTTCGGCAAGGATGGACTGCGCTGGATGGAAGAGCTGGGTCCGCAATTCGGAATCGAGCTGGTCAGCAAGGAATCCTTTGGCGCACGGGACACGGACATGACCGCCCAGCTGACCAAGGCCAAGAACGCCTCCCCCCAGGCCCTGGTGGTCTGGACCACGGGCCCGGCCGGGCCCATCGCGGCCAAGAACAGAGCCCAGCTGGGCATCGACCTGCCCATGTTCCAATGCCACGGACAGCCTTCCCCCGAATACATCGAGCTGGCCGGACCCGCGGCCGAAGACAATCTGATGCCCGCCACCAAGCTCATGGTGGCCGACGAACTTCCTGACACGGATCCGCAGAAGCCCGTCATCAAGGAGTTTATCAAGCTGTACACCGAAAAGGGCTACGACAAGCAGTTCCCCATCAACACCCATTCGGGCTATGCCTGGGACGCCATCATGATTGTGGTCAATGCCATCAAGGCGGCGGGCACCGAGCCTGAGGCCCTGCGCGCAGCCATCCAGAAGACCACGAACTATGTGGGCATTTCCGGCACCTACAACCTGACTCCAGAGGACCACAACGGTTTGGGTGTCGATTCCATGGTCATGGTCCAGGTCAAGAATGGCAAGTTTGTCATGGCCAAGTGACACCTTGACTGTTGGGCACTCCAGAGAGACACGAAGCCTCCCCCGCCGGGGAGGCTTTTTTTCGGCCTAATAATAGTACCAGATGCTCGAATACTCGTCCGGATCCTCACCGATGGCGGCCAGGCGCTCAAGATACGTCAGTATCGGCACGTCCTGACCGACGTAGGAGTCGCGCTCGACGATGTTCTTCTCCCACGGGTGGAACTCGTAGACCCGCGAGCCGTCGGGCAGGATGGACACCACGTCGCGGTTCTGGGCGGCGCGCAGGTGGTTCTTGCCCAGGCCCGGCACGTTGAAGACGGGCGCGTCGGTGCGGCGCATGCCCGGCAGCAGGCGCGCCTCCTCCTGCTGCTCCTGCAGAATGCGGGCGATGGGCACGCGGTAGTCTTCCGTCTCCTCCTTGCCCTTGGGCGCGAAGGTGTAATAGGGCTCCACCCCGCATCTGCGCAGGAGCCGCCGCAGGGCCGCGGCCTCGAAGCGCCGGGAGACGTGAAACGTGAAGACGAGCTGGTTGTAGACGCTCACGCCCTGCCGTTTGAGCCTGTCCACGGCGGTCACGAATTCCGGCGTCACTTCCGAAACATGCTCCACGTGGGTGACCAGGCAGACGTCGCGCACCCCGGGCTCGCGGAAGGAGCCGAGCATGCGGGCCAGCCCCGGCGTGATGCGCATGGGCAGGGTCACGGGCGTACGCGTGCCGATGCGGATGAGCTCCACGTGGGGGATGTCCGCGACGCTTTTCAGGATGCGATCCAGGGGACCGTCGCCCATGGCCAGGGGGTCGCCGCCCGTGACCAGGACCTCCTTGATGGCCGGGTGCCGTCTGACCCACTCCACGGCGCTCTCCAGGTCGGCCCGGGACGCCATGGCCCCCGGCGCCATGGCCCGCTCGATCTCCCAGTTGCGCTGGCAGTAGACGCAGATCTGCGGACAGGTGTTGAAGGGCTTGAGGATGACGATTGCTGGGTAGCGCCGCGTGACGAGATCAATGGGCGACGTGTCGGCCTCGCGCATGAAGTCGAAGGCCTCGGACCGGCTGTCGCCGTGGGCGGCCATGCACTTCACGTAGGAGACCGGCGGGATGACCTGGGAGCGTACGGCCCGGTCGCGGCCGGTTTCGGGGTCGTTGTCCATGAGGGAGGAGTAATACGGTGTGATCCCGAAAGGCTGCTTCGTCCGGACCGCCTGCGTTACGGCGGCCCGCTCGTCATCGCGCAGGTTGACGGCCGCAGCCAGGCCGTCGGCGTCCTCAATGATGTTGCGCACCTGCCAGCGCCAGTCCTCCCACTCGCGGTCCGATGCCCCGAGCAGGGCCTGGAGCTCCTGCCTGCGCTGCCTGCGCCGGTCCATGGAGGCCGGTTCAAGGCCCGATTCGTAGCGCGCCATGGCCTGCTCGATACCCTCCCAGATGCGGTCGAGTTCAAGGGACCTGGCCACGGCGGCCTCGCGCCCGCTGACCCCGTCCCGGTCCGAGGGTTCGGGGGTTACATCCAGGGGCGTGCCGTTCAGGCCGTGGAAAAGGTGCGACAGCTCGGCGAAAAAGCCGACCGTCAGGTCCGCGCGCTCCACGCCGCGGGCCAGGTCCCACAGGGTCTGGGCCACGCTGAAGCCGGCCCGGGCGTCGGAGCCTCTGGCCAGAACCGCGCGCAGGACGCGGGCGCAGTCCCGGGCCACCGTCATCTCGAAGGAGTTGTGCTGGCGGTCGTCGAAGAGGATCAGATACTGACGCTCGGTCACGAAAAGATAGAGCGCCTTGCGCGCCGCGTCGAGGTCGGGGGCGGTCCTGACCACGTCGAAGACGCCGGCGTGTTCCGCGATGAAGGTGCGCGCGCACCATCGTGAACTGTCCAGGTTCATTGCAACCTCACAGGGATTGTGGTGAACGGGTTCCACGCCCGTAGCCGGCGGAAGGGAGCATGATGCAAAGGCGTGGAGGGGGCTGCGGCGCTGCCGGGATAAGATGACGATTCCTTCCAGCAGACTACCAGTCTAGCCCAACCCGCGCTTTTGGTCCACCCGTGCGCCCCGATCGTTTCCGGGTACGGGAGACGCATTGCGCGATCCGGACAAAATGAGTAAACAATCAGTACGCACCAGCCCCCAACGGATGAATGACATGAAAGAAATCGCCAAGCTGCTCGACAACAACCGGATCTGGGCCCAGAACGTCGAAAAGAACATTCCCGGCTTCTTCCGCAAGCTGGAGAACCAGCACAAGCCCAAGTTCCTGTGGATCGGCTGCTCCGACAGCCGCGTGCCCGCTGACCAGCTCATCGGCGTCATGCCGGGCGAGGTCTTCGTGCACCGCAACATCTCCAACCAGGTCATCAACACGGACATCAACCTCATGTGCGTCCTGCAATACGCCATTGACGTGCTGCGAGTGAAGCACATCATCGTCTGCGGGCATTACGGGTGCGGGGGGATCGAGGCGGTCATGAAGGACCAAACCACCGGCCTGCTCGAACATTGGTTGGAAAACGTGAAGCACCTCATGGAGGCGACTTCCCATCCCAGTCTGGATGATCTGTGCGAACTGAATGTCCGTCTGCAGGTCCGCCATCTGGCCCAGAACAGCATCGTGCGCAAAGCCTGGAACCGGGGCCGGATCCTCTACCTGCACGGCTGGATCTACTCCATTTCCAACGGCCTGATCCATGATCTGTGCATCACCCGCAGCGCCGAGGAACCAAAGACCTTTCGCGACCTGGATCGCGGAACGGACATCAATCACAAATAAGCCTGCCTACTCCTGGCACGCGCACTTTCCACGGCTTTTTGCTTGCCCTGAAACAGGGTTCTCTCTATTGCTTCGCCATGCCCGCCAACACCCCCGTGCGCCTCAACAAATTCCTGGCCGATGCCGGCCTTTCCTCCCGCCGCGGTGCGGACGAGCTGATCCTGGCCGGACGCGTGCAGGTCAACGGCCACGTCCAGCGCGAGCCGGGCGTGCGGGTTGTGCCGATGCAGGACAAGGTCCAGGTCAACGGTCAGACAGTCCATCCGCCCCTGGCCGGAAAACAGCTGGAATACGTGATTCTGAACAAACCCGTGCATACCGTGACCACAGTCCGCGACCCCCAGGGACGTCCCACGGTCCTGGAACTGTTGCCCGACGAGCTGCGCGCCCTCCGGCTGTTCCCTGTGGGCCGCCTGGACTACATGTCCGAAGGGCTGCTGCTGCTGACCAACGATGGCGAGGTCACCCTGCGCCTGACTCACCCCCGCCACGAGCACCCCAAGGTGTACGAGGTCCTGGTCCGGGAGCACGTTTCGGAACAGGCCCAAAAGATCATGCGCTCGGGCATGCGCCTCCAGGAGGGCGAGCGGCTGAGCCCCGTGGCGGTCATGGCCTCGGTCCAGCCTGACGGCAAGACCCTGTTGCGCCTGACCCTGCGCCAGGGAGTAAACCGGCAGATCCGACGCATGTTTCGGGATCTCCATCTGACCATCCTGCGCCTGCGACGTGTGGCCATCGGCCCCTTGCGGCTTGGCGACCTGGAGCCCGGCGCATGGCGGCACCTGGCTGAGGAGGAAGTTGCCGCCCTCAAGGCTGACCTTGGTTTGACCGAATCTCAACCACCGACCCCCTGAACGCCTATGTCCATCTTCACCAATACATCCATCGCGGGATTCCTGAGCGGCGCCCTCTGTCTTTTGCTGCTGGAAGCAGGGGCCGGGCTGCTGTTCATGAGCAGTTTCGCGCAGGAGGAAGGCAACACCGAAATGACACTGGGCGCATCCTCCGTGCCTGTCGGCTCGCGGCTCTGGGAGCTCGCGGCAGAATTTTCTGACCTGGCAGGACAGACGCGCAGGCTGCACAGCCTGCGCGGAAGTGTCGTGCTGCTCAACCTGTGGGCCACATGGTGCCCTCCGTGCCGCGCGGAGATGCCGTCCTTGGAAAATTTGTGGAAACGGTTTCACGACCGTCCGGACATAGCCATTCTGTGTATCAGCGATGAGGTGCTCGTGGATGTCCGCTCCCATCCTTTTCCCAAGACCGTAGCCATGCCCCTCTACGTCTTCACATCAGATGTACCTGCAGAGCTGACGGTCCCCGGCCTCCCCACGACCTTTATTTTCGACCGGGAAGGGAGACTGGTATTCAAGCACACGGGCATGGCCCAGTGGGATGCCCCCGAAGTGGTTGCGTATCTGGAGGAACTGCTGAATGGTCAGCAAGGCAGGCGGGAATAGTTCAGGACCTGACGAAAAGATTCCCGGTTGGAATCCCAATGCAGACGGGACTCCACCTGGTCGGCGTCAAACCAGTAGTAGGCGATATGCTCCGGGGAAATGACCACGTGCTCGGTTGTGACCCGGGCCAGATAGACGGGCTTGTGCAGTTCGATGCGGGCATCGGGAATGCAGAAGGTGAATTCGGGGATAACCACTTCCAACTGCTCAGGAACCAGGGCAAACCCTGTTTCCTCCTGCACTTCCCGAAGGCAGGCCTCGATGCAGGGCTCTCCGGGACCGCGCCCTCCGGTCACGGGTTGCCAGTACTCGTCATGGCGGTAGGTCTGGGGACAGCGCAGGAGCAGAAAACGGTCGGTCAGGGGGTTGTAAAGCCAGCATTCGACACTGTATTTGATCATGGCCTAGGTCTTTTGCATCCCTTTTTCAGCCCGTCAAGCACAACCAGGACGCAGTGCACATGCCCGGCATGACTCACGACACCATCGCGGAATTCGGCGCCGGATACTGCGTCATCGACATCCACAGCCTGTTTGTCTGCGCCACCCTGGAAGACGAGATCCTGGTCCTTGGAGCCGGAGATGCTCTTTTTGCGGACCTGAAAACCGATGCGCTTTCTTTCGGCTTTGTGCCGGATCGCGGGCGCAGGCTCGATTCCTACTCCGGGGGAGAACAGGCCATACTGTGCTGCCTGCTGCTCATGCGCCTGCTGCCCCGGGATCCACTGCAGATCATGCTGGTCCGTGTGCTGGAAACCCTGTCCCCGAAGAACCGAGAGCTCCTGCTCCTGAAATTCGCGACCATGCTTCCGGCGGCCACTCTTTTCACCCTCACACCCAGCGGACCAAGGGCCATCCATGCTTGAGCTTCCCGCAGGCATCCATGAAGCAGCAAACGCCGGGCTGCGCTTCCACCTGACCGCACCTCTGGCTCTGGCTTCCGGATCGCTGCTCGTGCTGTGCGGTGAAAACGGGGCAGGAAAGAGCACTTTTTTGGAACGCGTGCTCATTCCGTCAGCACGATCCACACACCGGATCCTCTACCTGGCCCAGGACATGGATCTGCAGCGCCACACCATGGCCGCGACCCTGGCCCTGCTGGGACAGGAGGTTCCAGTCGGCATCACCAGCCTAGCCCTGGCCTGGATTCAGGCCTGCCCAAGCCGGGACA
>JAAYCS010000061.1 GCA_012729655.1 Desulfovibrionales bacterium
AGGACCATGTAGGCGGAATGCCAGACCAGCTGCATCAGGCCCGCGGGCCAGGACACGCGCACCAGATAGGGAAGGGCCAGACGGATCCAACGCCATGGGGCCAGGCTCTGCCCCGAAACCAGGCCACATCGGAACAGCATGACGACATTGTACACCGTGCCGCAGAAAACCGAGCCAAACGTGGCCCAGGCAATGCCCTTGTACCCCAGGTTGGGCAGGCCCCACAAACCCAGCCCCAGGCCCAGATCGGCCACGGTGTTCACGGCCGTGACCAGGATCATGGAATAGAGGGGGATGGTCACGATCTTCTGGGCCCGGAAAAAGGAATTGCTGATGGTGAAGATGTAATAGGCCGGGAGAATGTAGAGGCTGACCTGCAGCAGGTATTCCGCGATGGGCATGACTTCGTCAGGCATGTTCAAAAGCTGCAGAAAATGCCTGTCCATCGCCAGTCCCAGGCCGAAGATGAGGACTCCCGAAACAAGACCGAGCCCGAGGCTCAAGCCCACGAACCGCTTGATGCGGCGCGGCAATCCGGCCCCGGAACTCTGGCTGATGGCGGCCACGCTGCCGTTGGCCAGGGCCACGGCCACAACCATGAAAAAAAACATGGCCTGACTCATGCCCCCCATGCAGGCCTGCACCTCCCGGCTGATGCGTCCCGCCACCCAGACATCGGCGAAGCCAATGAGAAAATGGAAAAACATCATCACCACCTGGGGCCAGGCCAAGTTCCAGATGGTGGCGTACGGGGCGCTGTCCAGGCGCTTGTCGAATTCAATATCTCTCATGTCTGCTCCGCTTGTGGTGGCCGGAATGCGTCAACATGTGCTCTTTGACAAGGAAAAATCTCCTCCGCGGCATGATTGTACGTGGGCTTGCTTTCCCCCGGGGCTACGGATAACGGAATTTGGCCTTCATGCATGAAAACGAGGTCCGATCGTGAGTTTCGAAAATCTTCCTGCTAGTGTCACCGTGGTCGAGGAAGGAGACAAACGCTTCTTCCTGGTCGGCACGGCCCATGTCTCCCTGGAAAGCGTCGAGGATGTGCGGCGGACCGTGGAACTGGTCAAGCCAGACTCCATCTGCGTGGAACTCTGCCCGGCCAGACACCAGAGCATGACCCGCCGGGATGACTGGCGCAAGATGGACATCTACAAGGTCATCAAGGAGGGCAAGGCGGTTTTCCTGCTGGTCCAGCTCGTGCTGCAGGCGTTTTACCGCAAGATCGGGGACAGGCTGGGGGTCCAGCCGGGCGCGGAAATGCTCGAAGGAGTTCGCCTGGCCGACGAAACCGGCGCCACCCTGGTCCTTGCGGACCGGGACGTGCAGGTCACCTTGAAGCGGGTCTGGGGATTCCTCGGCTTCTGGAAAAAATTCCAACTGTTGACCCAACTCCTGACCAGCATCTTCACCGACGAGGACGTGGACAAGTCCATGATCGAGGACATGAAAAAGCAGGACCAGCTGGCCTCCATCATGGGCACTTTCGCGGAAAATTTCCCGCAGATCAAGGAGCGGCTCATCGACGAGCGGGACATCTACCTGGCCCAGAAAATCCGCATGGCCCCCGGCACGAACATCGTCGCCGTGGTCGGAGCCGGACACGTCCCGGGAATGCAGAAATACTTCGGGCAGGAAATTGACCTCTCTCCTCTGGAAGAGCTGCCCCCGCCATCCAAGTGGGGTGCGTTCTGGAAATGGGGCCTGCCCGGTTTTTTCGTCGCGCTGCTCGGAATCGGCTTTTTCCGTGGCGGCGTTGAGACGTCCATGCAAGCCGCCTCTATCTGGGTGGTGGTCACCGGTCTGCTGGCGGCCCTGGGATCGGCCGCGGCCCTCGGACATCCCCTGACCATCCTGTCCAGCTTCCTGGCCGCCCCCATCACCACGCTCCACCCCATTCTCGCGGCGGGTTGGGTGGCAGGGCTGGTGCAGGCCTGGGTCAAGAAGCCCACGGTATCGGACCTGGAAGAACTCCCGACCAGCGTCCTGACCGTGAAGGGCTTCTGGACGAACCCGGTCAGCCGCATCCTGCTGGTGGTCGTCTTCGCCAACCTGGGAGCGACCATCGGCGTGTTCATCTCCAGCAGCATGATTGCGGCCAAGGTTTTCTGAACCCGCTTAGCGGACCTGGCGCCCCGCCACGCCGGCTGAGCCGAAACTCGCGAACCCCTCCCGCGCACATGGTCCCGTCCGGCCCTGGGAGGCATCTCCGCCCGGCTGCAGACGCGAAATTTCCGACGCTGAAATGAAATCAGGTCATGCCGGGCCAGGATTCCATTTGCCAACGCCGCAGGGCGTTGAACATGTTGGTGCGGATGCGTTTGTCCTTCCCGCACAGGCTCAGGGCACTCTCAAGGGTATCCGAGCGGGAGGTACTGTCCTTGGACGGGCACCTGTTCTCCCACACGGGCAGGTCCCATTGGCGGCACGCCTGGGTGATGGTGCTCTTGTCGAGCAGAAGCATGGGCCTGATCATGGTCAGCCTCCCCCCGAAATACCCTTCCTTGGGCGCCAACCCATAGATCTTCCCTGTGTTGAGCATGTTCATGAAAAACGTGGACACGAGGTCGTCCGTATTGTGCCCCAGGGCCAGATGGGTCAGGTTGTATTGCCGGCAAAGGTCGAAAAGACGCTTGCGGCGGTGCCAGGCGCAAAAGAAACAGGGCGACTTCTTGCGATTCTCCGGGGAATGGGCCCGGGGGCCGAAGTCCGTCGTTTCCAGATGTCCGGCCACGCCATGAACTCTCATCCACTCCGCCAGGGGGGCGTGGGTCGAACCATCGAACCCGGGGTTGAGATGGATGACAAAAAGCTCGATGGGAAAGGGGACGATGCGCTGGCGCATGGTCATGACCTGCAGCATGACCATGCTGTCGATCCCTCCGGACACGGCCAAACCTATGCGCGCCCCGGGCCAGGCCATGCCTGCCTGCTGCATGATCTTTCCGGCCAGACCGAGGCAGGACTGCTGGGCATACTTGAGCTTTCCCCACTGGGCCATGATCTTCTCCTGACCTTTCGGATTTGACAGATGCGAAACGGGTATTAGAATTTGAGTTCACATGCCGCTACAAAGCCAAAGCTGGCCTGTAAAGTGTTCTGTTGGCGGGCACGAATTGTGCATTGACAGCCACGCGGGGTTGTGCGTAGCAAGAAAAGTTATGCCTGACTCGACGAGGGCCGGGCATTTCTTTTGTCTTCAATGCATGTCGATATATACCTGGAGGGGAAATGGCCAGAATAACTGTCGAAGATTGCTTGGAAAAGGTCAACAACAGATTTTTGATCGTGCAGATGGCCATCAAGCGGGTCAAGCAGTTTCACGAGGGGTACGATCCCCTGGTGAGCAGCAAGAACAAGGAAGTCGTGACCGCCCTGCGTGAAATCGCCGAGGGAAAAGTGTTGCCTGACGTGGAACACATCGAGAACTTCAGCTTCGAAGCGGATGACCAGGACGAATAATGGCGAACAAACGTGACTATTATGAGGTGCTTGGCGTTGGCCGGGAGGCTTCGGCCGACGAAATCAAGAGCGCCTACCGGAAACTGGCCTTCCAGTACCATCCGGACCGCAATCCCGACAACCCCGAGGCCGAGGACAGGTTCAAGGAAGCGGCCGAAGCCTACGAGGTCCTGGGCGACGAGAGCAAACGCGCCCAGTACAACCGTTTTGGCCACTCCGGGGTCAACGGTCAAGGATTCGGGGACCACTTCCATTCCGCGGACGACGTGTTCAGCGCTTTTGGCGATATTTTCGGCGATTTTTTCGGATTTGGAGCGGCTGCGGGATCGCGGCGCAGGCCTCGGGCCGGGGCCGATCTCCGCTACAACCTGACCGTGTCTTTCCGGGATGCGGCCAAAGGCACGGAAGTGGAGCTGAACATCCCCAAAAAGGAAGTCTGTTCCGAGTGTTCCGGGTCAGGCTCGGCCCCGGGGCACAGCCCAGAAACCTGCCAGCACTGCCGCGGTCAGGGTCAGGTCACCCAGAGCCAGGGCTTTTTCCGCATTTCCGTCCCCTGTCCGGTCTGTCGCGGGGAAGGCAAGGTCATCACCCACCCTTGCGCCAGGTGCCGCGGCCAGGGCATCGTGCAGACCAACAAAAACCTCAAGGTGCGCATCCCTGCAGGGGTGGACAACGGCAATCGTCTGCGGCTCCGCGGCGAGGGCGAGCCAGGTGAGTTCGGCGGCCCCTACGGAGACCTGTACGTCGTCATCTACGTGGAGGAAGACAAGATCTTCACCCGGCGTGGGCAGGATCTCGTCATTGTGGCGGACATCTCCATTGTGCAGGCCATCCTCGGATCCAAGATCGACGTGCCCACCCTGGATGACCCCGTAACGCTGGAAATCCCCAAGGGGACCCAGTCCGGCAAAATTCTGCGCATCAAGGGCATGGGGCTCCCGCACCTGGGCAGCAGCCAGAAGGGCGATCTCCTGGTCGAGGTATCGGTGCGCATTCCCACCAGCGTGACCAAGAAGCAGGAAGAGCTGCTGCGGGAGTTTGAAAAGCTGGAGGACAAGCGCCCCTTGAACAAGGTCAAGGATTTTTTCAAGAAGGCCATGGGCGATTAGGCCAAACATTTGCGCTGCAGGGCCGGAAAGCTTGTCTTCCGGCCCTTCTGCTTTGTGGAGCGGACGATGGATGAAAAACTGACCCATATCGACGAATCCGGAAACGTGGTCATGGTCGACGTCGGGGACAAAACCGACACCAAGCGCAGGGCCGTGGTCAAGGCTCGTGTGCTCCTGAACGCCCACACCTTCGGCCTGCTGACGAAAAACGCCTTGCCCAAGGGCGACGTGCTGACCACGGCCAAGATCGCCGGCATCCTGGCCGCCAAACGGACCTCGGAACTGATCCCCATGTGCCACCCCATTTTCCTGTCCAAGGTGGACGTGCGTCTCACCCCGGTCCCAACGGACTTCAGCATCGACGTCGAGGCCGAGGCCCGGACCACCGGGCCGACGGGAGTGGAAATGGAGGCCCTGGTCGCCGCCCAGGTGGCGGCCATGACGGTTTACGATATGTGCAAGGCTGTCCAGCGCGACATCCGCATCACTGATTGCCGGCTGACCCACAAAAGCGGTGGAAAAAGCGGCGAATTCAACGCTGCGTAATCCTGAGTAAGCCGTTGCCCCGCGCGGCCATCGCTGCGGATCACACTGACGAAAACCTGACCGTGTCCGACCCCGGAGGCCCCTGGTTATCCATTGGAATGGCGAACTTGCCATGATTCGCAGGTGTGCTATGATTTTTTCACTTTCATTCCACCAGAAATCCAAAGCCTGCCAGGAGGAAACCTATGTCAATGTTCACCAAGATTCTGTGCCCAGTGGACTTTTCTGAAAACAGCACAGCCATCGCCGAGACGGCACGGGAGTTCGCCCTCAAATTCGATGCAGAGGTCCTCGTCGTCTATGTGGCTCCATCCATGATCCAGTATGAGATTTTTGACCTCCCCGCCGCCTCGCTTCCGCAACTGGTGGGCGACATCGTCAGTGGGGCGGAAAAGACCATGGCCGACTTCGTGGCCAAGCACTTCCCTGACGTCAAGGCGACAGGAAAGGTCGTCAGCGGCGACGCTGCGGATTCCATCGTCAATCTGTCCCAGACCGAAAAGGCGGACATGATCATCATGGCCACCCACGGCCGTCAGGGACTGAACCGCCTGCTTTTCGGGTCCGTGGCCGAAAAAGTCGTCAAAACCGCCACAGTGCCGGTCATGACCATCCGCCCCCAGGAATAAGAACACCGCGGCCCTGTCCAAAGGGGCCGCCCTCCTTCCATGTCGCTTCTACGTCTTTTTCGACCCCGCGGTCCCTGTGGCACTTGTTGTTCCGTGCTGGCCTACGCCATGACCATGGCCGTACTGGCGTGGGCCGTGTTGCGTGGCGCTGAAAACATGGGGTATAATTGGCAATGGTTCCGCATCCCCCGCTACCTTCTTGCCCCTGACGGGGGACCCGGGCCCCTGCTGCAGGGTGCAGGCATGACGCTGCTGATTTCCGCCATGGGTTTTGTGGGGGCGTCCATCCTGGCACTTGCCACGGCCCTGCTGCGGCTGTCTCGATCCACTGTCGGGCGTGCGCTGGCCCGGACTTATCTGGAAGTGATCCGCAATACACCCCTGCTGGTTCAGATTTTCTTTATCTATTTTGTCCTCGGCCCTCTTTTCGATCTGAACCGCCTGGCGGCCGCAGTACTTGCCCTCGCCCTGTTCGAGGGGGCCTATGCGTCGGAAGTGATCCGGGCCGGTATCCTGGCCATTCCCAAAGGCCAATGGGAAGGGGCCCTCAGCCTGGGCATGCGCACCGTGGATGTCTACCTGCATGTCATTCTGCCCCAGGCCCTGCGCCATGTTCTTCCGCCCTTGACCAGCCAGGGCGTGTCCCTCATCAAGGATTCGGCCCTGGTCTCCACCATTGCCATTTTTGATCTGACCATGCATGGACAGGCCATCGTGGCCGAGACGTTCCTCAGTTTTGAAGTCTGGTTCACCGTGGCGGCCATATATCTCGTCTTCACGCTTCTGCTCTCGTCCCTGGCCAGGACGATGGAGCGGGTCTAAACTTTTTGGAGGTTTCATGTTCCGAGTATTTGCCCTGCTTTGCTGTATCCTTTTGACAAGCGGACTGTCCGTCCATGGCCATGCTGCCGACAAGAGCGTCCTGGACCACGTTCTGGAGCGCGGTGTCCTTCGCGTCGGGTTCGACACCTTCGTGCCCTGGGCCATGAAGGACAAGAACGGGGAATATATCGGATTTGAAGTTGACGTGGCCAGGCGGCTGGCTGAAGACATGGGTGTCAAGGTCGAATTCGTGCCCACCAAATGGTCGGGCATCATTCCGGCCCTGTTGACGGGCAAATTCGACATCATCATCGGCGGCATGGGTATTCTGCCCAGCCGCAACCTGAAGGTGAACTTCAGCACCCCATATGAATTTTCCGGCATGTCCATGGTGGCCAGCGCAACCGCCGCACCGGGGCTCTCCAGCCTGGCCGACTTCAACAAAGGCGATGTGACCCTGGCCGTCAAAACCGGGGCAACTTCCGTGGCAGCAGCCAAGAAGCACATGCCCCTGGCTACCTTGCGCATGTTCGACGACGAGGCCCAGGCCCTGCAGGAAGTGCTCAACGGCCGAGCCCATGCCATGGTCGCCTCGGCACCCTTTCCGGAGCACCAGGCCGCCCGGAACCCGAAGGCCCTTTATCTGCCCCTGGGCGGGAAGACCTTCACCAAGGAGCCCATTGGATTTGCCATCCGCAAGGGAGACGTGGATTTTCTGAACTATGTGAACAACTGGGTGCTGGTGGTCGAATCCGATGGCTGGCTGGCTGAACGATACGCCTACTGGTTCACGACTGTGGATTGGGAATCGAAAATCAAGTGATCCGCCCAGGATGCCCGGAACCCAATGGCGTCTTCCGGGCTCCACATCGCCTTGGCCCCAGGCTGGCCAGGCTGGACATCATCCTCCTTGCCCTGCTCACGGCCAGCGTCGGGGTCGTTGTCTGGCGGGCGAGCGGACTGGGTGCCTATGCCTGGGAGTGGGGTACCCTCTGGCAGTACATCCTTCGCCCCGACGGGCACCCTGGCCTCCTGCTCCAAGGTCTCCTGACCACCATCCGTCTGACCTGCTGGTCCTCCCTTCTGGCCCTTTTCCTGGGATGCTGCGCCGGACTGGCCCGGAGCAGTCCAAGCCTCTACCTTCGCCTCGTGAGCGGCACGTACGTCGAGTTGTGCCGGAACCTCCCTCCCCTGGTCCTCGTCTTTCTCTGTTATTTCTTTCTGGCAGAGCAGATCACCCCGTCCCTGGGCCTGCAGGATGCGGTGCGCTCATCCCCCCCATGGATCAAGCAGGGGGCGACATTCCTGCTTGGACATGTGGACCAGATCGATGCGTTCCTCACTGCCACCATCACCCTGGGGCTGTACGAAGGGGCCTATATGGCTGAAATCGTGCGTGGCGGCATCCGGTCCGTGGACGCCGGACAATGGGAGGCCGGCAAGGCCCTGGGATTTCCGCGCGGTCCGATGCTTGTGCACATCATCATGCCCCAGGCCGTCCGGACCATGCTGCCTCCCCTGGCCGGGCAGGTCATCTCCACCATCAAGGATTCCGCCATCGTTTCCGTCATCTCCATCCAAGAGCTGACATTTCAGGGATCCCAGCTCATGGCCACGACCTATCTGACCTTTGAAGTCTGGACCTGCGTGGCGCTGCTCTATTTCGCCCTGACCTTCACCTGCTCCCTGGCCGCTGCCAGGCTGGAACATCGTCTCCGCGACCGCTACAGCCTCTGACCGCCGGCTTGTCTGACAACATACCCCCCCGTTTCCAGGCGTGGATGGCCCGGGCTCCGTCCCGGATCTGTCCCGCCCCGGTGCCCCGACCCGCAAAAAAACGTCACCAGACCCGCACCTGCATTATCGCGGGGATCCAGCCAGGAAGGCATCCATTCCACACAGCCTGCACCCCTGACACCCGCTGTCCGGGCAGGGAGGGGTCAGCAGGGCATGGCCATATTTTTTCCATTCCGCATACAAAAATTTCCGGGACACCCCGACATCCAGGCGCTCCCACGGGAACACCGTGTCCTTGTCAGGATTCTTTGCCAGCGCTTCCCTGATGGTGGCCGCACATTCCCGGCTCGCAGCAGCGAGACCGACCTGCGCAGCCCGTTCCAGAAAGGGGAATATCTCTTCTCCGCTTCGGGCCAGAAAGGCCTGCACCTGTGCCTGACCCGGATTTTCCCCGGTAAAGCGCATTCCCCTGAAACGGGCTGCGGCAGTTTTCAGGCGCTTCATGGCCCGCCTGATCCAGTCCTCGTCGTGCACCCCGGCCCACTGCAGTGGGGTCCAGGCCTTGGGCACCAGACAGCTGGCGGAAAGGGAGATGAGATCCACTCCCTTTCTTCTCATACCCTGCCCCTGGCGTCTGGCCTCGTCGATTTGCCCCAGGAATTCCTCGAACTCGACCCAGTCCTCCTCTTTTTCATCCGGCCAGCCTGTGATCATGTACAGCTTGAGGGTGTTGAACTGCAGGCGACTGATGCGCCGCACCGCGTCCAGAAAGGCTTCTTCCGAGAAATGTTTGTTCATGGCGGATCGCAGCCGTGCGCTGGCTCCTTCCAGGGCCAGGGTCACCGAGCGGGTGCCGGTACGTCGCAAGAACTCGAGCAGTTCGTCATCAAGCCCGTCGGCGCGCAGTGAGGAGAGAGAGAACTTGATCTTGCGCTCCTCCAGCCAGCGCAAAAAGGGCAGCAGGTCCGGCCAGTCCGTCAAGGCCGTACCCACCAGGCCGACCTTGTGCGGTGCGCACAAACGCACAACTTCCTGCAGACGGGCCATCTCCGCGTGGCGTGGGGGCTTGTAGATGCTCCCTGCCGCGCAGAACCTGCATCCGTAGGGGCAGCCCCGGTTGACCTCCAGCAGAAGCATGTCCCGGAACTGGGCTTCGGAACTGACGAAACAGGAGAAACCGGGGTTGCGAAGGATCAGATCTCCTTCCACGCAGACCTGTCGCCGCACCGGCAGCCGACTTTTTCCCGGGACGAGCACCCCCGGAAGATGGGCAATCGCATCCAGGGCCGTGGCCTTTTCCTCTCCCTTGATCCAGGCTGCCGCCACCCGATCGACCATGGCAGAGAGCCCGGCTTCGGCTTCGCCCACAAAGAGGCAATCCAAGGCCGGCAGGACCGGAAAAGGATTGAGGAACGTCAATGGCCCGCCGGCCAGGACCAGGGGCCATTCCGGCCGGTCCTCTGCCTTCAGCGCGATGCCGGCATCACCGAGCATGCGCAGCACCGCGGGGAAATCGCCTTCGAAGTTGAGGCTGAACGCCACAAGGGGGAAGAGGCCCAGGTCGCGTCCGGAGTCAACGGACCTGGGCCTCGGGGGAATGGGATCCCAAAAAAAACGTTCCACCGCCAGATCCTCGCGGGACGCGAGAAGCCGGTACACCACCTGCCACCCGAGGGTGGAGAGGCCATGCTCCGCAGGCTCAGGAAAAACCAGAGCCACGGGCAGGCGGCCCCCCCATTCCTTCAACGGCGGGACTGTTCGCCCAAAATACAGCTCGGACACAGCCCCTCCTGTGGCGCTGGCGCCCCGGTGGAAGAGAATGCGGCCTGTTTAATCCGCCTGCTTCCTGATGAACGACGGGATTTCGAATTCCTCCTCATCAAACAGGAATTCCGCATCATCGGCGCCGTTCACGCACCGTACCCTGGACTCCATGCGGCGTTCATCCAGTGCCGGCTGCCCCTTGCCCATGCGCAAATAGGCGGGCACGCTCAGATCCGTTGTTTCATTGACCGTGATCTTCCGCCTCTGTGGCCGGATCAGCGTGGACCCTTCTTCTTGGCGGGCAGAGCCTGATCCCGAGGCCGGTGCGAAAGCCGTAACCTTGCCACCCTTCTCCACCGGGATATTGCCGTCCTGGATGCCCGTGGCAATGACGGTAATGCGCATTTCGTCCACACAATCCATGTCAAAGACGGTGCCAAAGTAGATTTTCGCATCCTCGTGCGCGGCTTCGTGCACGATACTGGCGGCCTCGCTGACCTCTTCGATGGTCAGATCCGGCCCGCAGGTGATGTTCATGAGCACGCCCCTGGCGCCGTCAATGGTCACATCCTCCAACAGCGGGCTGGTGATGGCCTTCAGGGCCGCCTCGCGTGCGCGTCCATCGCCTGAAGCGATGCCCGTGCCCATCATGGCCAGTCCCATCTCTTCCATGACCGCCTTGACGTCCGCGAAATCCAGGTTGATGAGCCCGGGGACCATGATCAGATCGGAGATGCCTTTCACCGCGTGGAAGAGGACCTCGTCGGCCTTGGCCAACATATCCACGAAAGAAGCCTTCTTGGACGCCAGGGTCAGCAACCTGTCGTTGGGGATGGTGATGATGCTGTCCACGATCTCGCGCAGTTCCTTGATGCCCCGCTCAGCCTGCTGCTGCCGGCGCTTGCCCTCGAAGAAAAAGGGCTTAGTCACCACAGCCACGGTCAGTGCGCCCATATCCTTGGCCACCTGGGCAATGACTGGGGCGGCTCCGGTGCCGGTGCCACCTCCCATGCCCGCCGTGACGAAAACCATGTCGCAGTCACCCAGAACGTCGCGGATCTGCGATTGGCTCTCCAGGGCCGCATCCCGGCCCATGTCCGGATTGGCCCCGGCTCCCAGACCCTTGGTCAGCTTGTCCCCCAGCTGGATCTTGTATTCGGCCTTGGAATGCTTCAGGGCCTGCATGTCTGTGTTGGCCGCAATAAAGGTCACGCCCTGCATGGCAGCCTTGATCATGTTGTTCACCGCATTTCCGCCGCCGCCACCTATGCCGATGACTTTGATCAAAGCGTTGTCTTCGCGTTCAATTTCCAGGAAATCCATACTTCCCCCTCATCGTTGACGTTGATCCCAGACTCCGTCGTCGGTTTGACCGACCCGCCCAACTTCCCCTTTGCCTAGCTGATGTCCACGAACCATTTCTTCATGCGCGCCAGGATGGATTGAAAGATGTTCTTGTCGCGGATGCGGATCTTGTTGTCCCGCCCGTGCTTTTCCGCGCCGTAGAGGAGCAGTCCCACCGCTGTCGCGTACATCGGGCTGTCCACCACATCCTTGAGCCCGCCCACTCCGGTAGGCGAGGCCATCCTGGTCGGCAGATTGAAGACCTGTTCGGCCAGTTCCTGAATGCCTTCGATGCGTGCAGCGCCACCAGTCAGCACCACGCCCGCTCCAATGAGCTTCTTGAATCCGGATCGGATCAGCTCCTGATCGACCAGAGCCAGCATCTCCTCCATCCGCGGCTCGCAGATCTCGGCCAAAACCTGCCGGCTCAGCTTGCGCGGCTCGCGGCCGCCCACGCTCGGAACCTCGATGATCTCATCCTTGCGGACCAGTTCTGCCAGAGCGCATCCGTACTTGATCTTGATTTTCTCCGCAGCCTGGGTGGGCGTGCGCAGACCAAAAGCGATATCGTTGGTCAGGTTGGTCCCACCCAGGGCGATGACTCCGGTATGCTTGATGGAATTGCCATGAAAAATAGCCAGATCCGAGGTCCCGCCACCTATGTCCACCAGGGCCACGCCGATCTCGCGCTCTTCATCCGTCAGCACGGCCTTGGAGGAGGCGAAGGCTTCGAGAACGATGTCTTCCACATCAAGGCCCGACTTGTGACAGGATTTGACGATGTTCTGCGCGCTGGTCACCGCCCCGGTGACGATGTGCACCTTCACCTCCAGCCGCACGCCGGCCATGCCCAACGGATCGGCGATGCCCGTCTGGTCGTCGACAATGTATTCCTGGGGCAGGATGTGGATGACTTCCCGGTCCAGGGGAATGGCCACGGCTTTGGCCGCGTCAATGACCCGTTCGATGTCTCGGGCAGTGACCTCGCCACCCTTGACCGCGATGACGCCGTGGCTGTTGAATCCCTTGATGTGGCTGCCGGCGATGCCCGCGTACACGGAGCGGATCTCGCAGCCGGCCATGAGCTCGGCCTCTTCCAGAGCCTTTTTGATGGATTGCACCGTCTGCTCGATATTGACTACCACACCCTTGCGCAGACCCGTGGACGGACTGGTCCCAATACCGATGATATCGACCCCGTCGGTGCCCACTTCCCCGACGACAGCGCATATTTTGGTCGTTCCGATATCCAGACCGACGATCAATTCAGATTTGGCCATGTTCCTCCTCGTCTCCCGGCACAGCCGGCATGCTTTCCCTAGAGTGTTTGATCCGCGTTGAGTCTGATCCATGCCCGGCCCGGCATAACGAACATGAATGCGACATGATCCAGTTCGTTCCGGTCCTGCAGGTCGGCCCAAAGCTTGATCAGACATGCCAACGTGGCATGCAGATCCGTACCATCCAATTGCACAAGAACCTGAGGCTTCTCCAACAACAGGCTGAACTGTTCCGCGCTGTCCTGCCTGATCCAGGCCATCTGGCTCATACCGAAAGGCAGGGCATTGCGGGTGATTTCTTCCAGCAAGGTGCGAATTCCGGCTCCCACCGGCACGCCATCCTCCTTTTCGAGCAGTGGCAGGGAAATGAATTTGTCCACTCCCACAGCCACGATGGGCTGCCCATTGATATCGGCATAGTAGAGCTGGTCTTCGAGCCTGGTCAGGAATGCGGGCTCCCGCTCCTTGACCTCGATGGCCAGTCCGTCGGGCAGAATGCGCGTCACGGAAACACGTTCCACCCATTCGCAGGCCTCGATCCGGCTCTGCACGTCGGCGATATTTATGCCGAGAACGTTGCTGCCCTGCTTCACGCCGCCGAGATTGGCGATTTCCTCCGCATTCAGACGCTGACCGCCGCGGATATCGAGGTTGAGCAGGGCAAAAAATTCATGGGTGGTCACCCAACGATAGGCATAAAGAATGCCGAAGCTCACGGTCCCAAGAAAGGCGAGCATGAAGGCCCACTGCACCGCCGTGGCCATTGTCCGTCCGAAGCCCACGGCAAACCCGTTGACCAGTTCACCCGTGGTCACGGATTTCTTGCGTTCGGTCCTTTTGGGAATGTTCCTGCGGACCTTTTTGCCCATCACCGCCACGTTCATGGTCCTTATTCCTTGCCTTCCAGATAGCTCTGACCAACGGTCCAGATGCTCCCGGCGCCCAGGGTCAGAAACAGGTCCCCAGGCCGCAGGATTTCAGGCAGTGCCGCCTGCATGGCCCCGAAATCCTCGAAAAACCGCACCGGTGTGGCGGTCACCTGCCTGATGGCCTGGGCCAGGCTCTGCCCACTCACTCCAGGAATCGGCGACTCGCTGGCCGGATAGATCTCGGTCAACAGCAGCTGGTCCACCTTTTCGAAAACCTTGGAGAAATCCCCGAACAGGGCCTGCGTACGGGTGAACCGGTGGGGCTGAAAAGCCACCACCAGTCGTTTGTCCGGGTAGCAGAGGCGCGCCGTTTCAAGGGTGGCTGCGATTTCCGTGGGATGATGGCCGTAATCGTCCACCACCAGCACGCCGTTTTTCGTGCCCTTGTGCTCAAACCGCCGTCCCACTCCGGCAAAGGAGGCCAATCCGCGGATGATGTCCTTTCTGGGCACCCCGGCTTCAATGGCCACACCGATAGCGGCCAGGGCGTTCAGGACGTTGTGCCGGCCGGGGTGTGCCAGGGAAACCTCACCCCAGAACTCCTGGTGGCGGAAGACATTGAAACGGGATCCCGCAGCGCAGGCGATGATCTCTGCCCTCAAAGCGTTCCCATCCCCGAAGCCGTAGGCCAGGACAGGGCGCCGCACCCGATGCAGAATGGACTGCACCCCGGGGTCATCCCCGCACACCACGTTCAGTCCGTAGAATGGCACGCTGTTCATGAAATCCACAAAACTGTTTCGGATCTCATCCAGATTTTTGTAGAAATCGAGATGGTCCGCGTCCACGTTTGTGACAATGGACATGCGCGGCAAGAGGCACAGAAAAGACCCATCGGACTCGTCGGCCTCGGCAATGAGATACCGGCCCTGGCCCAGCATGGCGTTGGCCCCGTAGGCGTTGAGCCGTCCCCCAATGATGACCGTGGGATCGAGGCCAGCCTCCATGAAGATCGTGGCCAGCAGAGAGGTGGTCGTGGTCTTGCCGTGCGTGCCGGCCACAGCCACGCCTGTCTTCAGACGCATCAGCTCAGCCAGCATCTCGGCCCTGGGAATAATGGGGATGCCCTTGGTCCGGGCCTCGGCCAGCTCGGGGTTGTCGTCGCGTACAGCCGAAGAGCGGACCAGGACCTGGGCGTCGCGCACATTCTCCCGGGCATGGCCGATGGATACCTCTGCCCCGAGAGATTCCAGGCGCTGCGCCACAGGACTTCTGACCAGATCAGAGCCGGAGACCGAGTAGCCCAGATTGATCAGCACTTCCGCGATGCCGCTCATGCCTGCACCGCCGATGCCGACCATATGAATTCTTTTGATCTTTGATTTCATACTCATTCTTTCTCCGGTCCTATGCCGCCAGGGCCAAAAGTTCGTTGACCACCCGCTCCCCGGCATCGGGAATGCCTATTTCCCGCGCGGCCCGGCCCATTCTTGCCAGTCGCTCATGAACCTCGAACAGGTCGCCTACGGCCGAGGCCAAGCTGAGGTTTTCCAGCTGACTCTGCTGGAAAACCAGGGCCGCCCCGTTTTTTTCCAAAAACCGGGCGTTCTTGAGCTGATGGTCATGCGTGGCGTAGGGAAAGGGCACCAGCACGCTTGGCTTCCCCGCTGCCGTCAGTTCGGCGATGGTTGTGGCTCCGGCCCGGCAGATGACCAGATCCGCAAAGGCATACGCCTCGTGCATGTCCTCGATGAAGGCTTCCACGCGGGCGTCCTGATGTTTCCCCGCGTAGGCGGCCCGCACCTTTTCGACTTCATCCTGCCCGGTCTGATGCCAGATCTTGAAACCCTGGCTGCGGAAACTGTCCAACTCCCGCACCATGAATCTGTTCAACGCCGAAGCACCCTGGCTTCCGCCGATGACCAGGATGTTGCGGCCCGATCCCCTCTGCTCGTCCCGAAGATGACGGATGCTCCTGCGGATGGGATTGCCTGTCAGGACGGCATTGTCTCCGCTGAATTCCGGTGCATCCATGTCCGGAAAACTGACCAGGATGCGGTCCACCCGTTTGGCCAAAACCCTGTTGGCGATACCCGGGATGCTGTTCTGCTCGTGGATGGCCGAAGGGATACCCATGAACGTCGCTGCCAGGGTGCAGGAAAATCCCGCGTACCCGCCCAGTCCGAGGACCACGTCGGGCCTGAATGCCTTGAGCAGCTGCCAGGCCTTGACCAGACTTTTGCCCAGCCACCACGCCGTGGCCGCGCTTTTCAGGCCGCGTCCGACAACCCCCTGAGCCGGCAGGGCTGCAAACCCGACATGGGCCCTTGCCGCCCATTCGCGTTCCGGACCACGTTCGCCACCCACAAAGAGGATCTCACATTCAGGCACCAGCGCGCGCACTGACTCAGCCACTGCCAAGGCAGGGAAAATATGGCCTCCGGTGCCCCCTGTGGTCAGGATCAGCCGCTTCATCCCTTGACCTTGCGTGAGAGGTTCAGCAGCACGCCGATACAGAAAAAACCAGCCAGGAGATGGCTGCCGCCGTAACTCAAGAACGGCATGGGCACCCCTTTGGGCGGAATGGCTCCAAGGACCACGCCCATGTTCAGCAAACCTCCGATGATCAGGATCGCACCCATGCCGAAGGCCGTGATCCGGTTATGCATGGACGTCTGCCGGATGCTGATCGCGACTGTTCGCCACAGGACCAGCCCAAACAACATGACGATGAATGAGATGCCCACAAAACCCAGCTCTTCGCCAACCACGGACATGATGAAATCGTTGTGGGCTTCGGGCAGGAAAAAAAGCTTCTGCTTGCCTTCACCCAGTCCCTGGCCGACCCATCCACCTGAGCCCAGACCGTAGAGAGACTGCACGAGTTGATATCCGCTGTTCTGGGCGTCCTTGAATGGGTCAAGGAAGGCAAAGAAACGGCGGAATCGATAGGGTGAATTGACCACCAGCAAGATGGCCGAAACCACCGCGAGCATTACGGCAGAGCCCAGAAAGATGATCCGGGTCCCGCCCACAAGGCACATCAGGAAAAGCAGGGCCGCCAGAAAAACAGCACCCCCGAAGTCCGGCTGCAGCAGCAGAAGCAGGCACAGGGCTCCGGTCATCAGGATGGGTGGCAGGAATCCCACGCTGAAGGTTTTGACCATCTCCTGTTTGTTGGCGAAAAAGTAGGACAGATAAAAGACCAGAGCGATCTTTGCCGCTTCCAGGGGCTGGATGGATACCGGACCGAGCCGCAGCCAGCGGCTGGCTCCGCCGGCCTTGGTCGACAAGGGCGAGAAAACGGTCAGAAGCAGCAACATGGCCGCCAATATCAGCCAGATATAGGTATGCCGATAAAAAAACTGCATGTCCGCGCGGGCGGTGACGGCAAGCACGCCGAAACCTGCGACCATGAACGCAGCCTGCTTCCAGAACAGGGCGTATTTGTCCCCAAAAACCTTTTCTGCCATGATTCCGCTGGCACTCATGACCATGATCAGCCCCAGAGAGGACAGGCAGATGACGGCCCCGAGCAGGACATAGTCGAAGTTCAGAAGCTGGCGGGCAACTTCACGCTGGGTGATCTTCATGTTGTACCCTCCACCCATTGGCGGACGGCTCGCTGGAAGGCCTTGCCGCGTTCCTTGTAGTTGGCAAAGAGGTCGAAACTCGCTGTGGCCGGAGACAGCAGGACGCACTCTCCGCTGCCGGCCGCGGAGGCAGCCCGGAGCACAGCATCCTCCAGGGTCGGATCCCAGGTGATTTCAGGCCCGCACTGCTTCCAGGCCGACTCGAAGACATCCCGCGACGCCCCGAACAGATAGATTCCCCTGACCCGTTCGCGGATGAGCGGCAGCACCGCATGCAGGTCGCCGCCCTTGAAAACCCCTCCTGCCAACAGACGCACCGGCCGATCCTGACTTTTGAGGGCCGCAATCATGGAGTCGATGGTCGTGGACTTCGAATCATCCACATACACCACGCCTCCATGCTCTGTTACTGCTTCCAGACGATGAGGCAGAGAGGTAAACCCCTCGATCCCGCTCTGCACCTCTTCCTGGGTCAGCCCGAATTCGCGGCAGGCAAGGAAGGCAGCCTCCATGTTCTCTTGATTGTGTTCACCGGGCAGACCCGGACAGACGAATCGTTTGGTGGCCACGAAATAGACACGCCGGGCTGCAGTGAACCTTCTGCCCTCCAGCTCGTCCTTCATGGACAGGGGCACCACGGCCAGGTCCGCGGTATCCATGTGGGCGAACATGGACAGCTTGGCGGACAGATATTCTTCCATGTCCGCATGGTAATCCAGATGGTTGGCGGAAAAATTGAGCAGTACCCCGACCCGGGGATGAAAGGACGGAGAGTTCTGCAGCTGAAAGCTGGACACCTCCAGCACCAGGACATCCGCCTGCTCGTCACCGAGCAGGTATTCGCACAAGGGCGTGCCGATGTTCCCGCCCGTGAAGACCTTCTTGCCGTTGTGCTGCAGGATGCGGCTGATCAGGGTCGTGGTCGTGGTCTTGCCGTTGGTTCCGGTGACGGCGATAGTGGGTTCCGATACAAACCAGCTGGCCAGTTCGAGTTCTGAGATGACCTGCGCCCTTTGCGGCATGAGAAATGCCACTTTGGCCCTGGGAATCCCGGGGCTGAGCACCACTAGATGGGCGCCGGCCAAGTCCTGGGGCCTGTGTTCACCTCCAATGACGTCAAAACCCAGATCCGTCGGCACCTTCGCGGCACTGGCCGCATTCCTTTCCAGCAGGCGGACCGTCGCTCCCAGCCGGACCAGAAGCCGTGCAGCTGCAATGCCAGAGGTTCCGGCGCCCAGGACCACTGCCTGGTGTCCGCGGAGCTGATTGGTATGGATGAATTCGCGCATGACCCGCCTACCGCAACTTGAGGGTTCCCAGAGCCATGACTGCCAGGAGCAGAGAGAGGATCCAGAAACGGATGATGATTTTGGACTCGTGCAGCCCTTTCTTTTCAAAATGATGGTGCAAGGGCGCCATGCGGAAAATTCTCTTCCCTCCACTCACCTTGAAATAGCCAACCTGCAGGATGACGGAGAGGGTTTCGACGACGAACAGTCCGCCCACAATCACCAGCAGCAACTCCTGTTTGCAGAGAACAGCAATAAACCCGAGGGTGCCGCCGATGCTCAGACTGCCTACATCGCCCATGAACACCTGGGCCGGAAAGGCGTTGAACCACAGGAAGCCCAGACCTGCGCCGATCATGGACCCGCAGATGACGGTCACCTCACCAACCCCCGGGATGTAGGCAACTTGCAGGTAGCTGGCCATGTTCACGTGTCCGGCCACATAAACAAACAGGGCGAAGCAGCCGGCGGAAACCACGGCCGGACCGATGGCCAGTCCGTCCAACCCGTCCGTCAGATTGACGCCGTTGGAAGCTCCGATCATGACGAACATGCCCACGGGCACGTACACCCAGGACAGGTCCGGCTGGAAATTCTTGAAAAACGGAACCATAAGCCGCGTCGAGTATTCCGGGAAGGAGACCAGCAGAGAGACCGCGCCCAGGCTGATGACAAGCTGACCCAGAAGCTTGCCCCGGGGGGAAAGTCCGTCGTTGTGCTTGCGGACCACCTTGATGAAGTCGTCGGTAAAACCGACCGCCCCGAAGCCCACAAAGACCATGATGGTCAGCCACACGAACTTGTTGGTCAGATCCCCCCACAGCAGGACGCTCAAAAGCATGCAGAACCCGAAAAGAAGACCGCCCATGGTCGGGGTGCCGCTCTTGCTCTGGTGATCCGGCCCGCATTCCTTGATCTGCTGTCCGAACTTGAGCTTGCGCAGCCAGTTGATGCACGTCGGACCGATGATGATGGAAAGTATGAGGGCCGTCAGCATGGCGTAGATCGACCGGAACGTGATGTACCGGAATACGTTCAGGATGCTGAACTGGTCGCTCAAGGGGTAGAGGAGGTGGTAGATCACGCCCAGTTCCTCTCCAGAAAAGAATAGTAGTTTTCCATTTTACAGCTTCTCGATCCCTTGAAAAGCATCACTCCGGCTTCCTGGCGTTGGGACTGCAACGCCTGCAGCACTTCCTCAGCGCTCTGCACCGCCATAAAGCGACCTTTGAACTCTTTCAGCCCGGCGGCCACGTCCGCTGCATGCTGGCCGTGAAAAAAGACGTGGCTGGCCCCGGACCTTGCGATACGCTCTCCCAGTTCCCGGTGCGCGCGAGCTGCGTCCTCCCCAAGCTCACGCATGTCCGCCAGGACCAGCACCAGTCGCTTGCCCTTGGCCAGATCTTCCGCCTCGGCGATGGAACGGGCCATGGACACGGGATTGGCATTGTAGGTGTCGTCGATCAGCGTCCAGGAGCCGATACGGGTCTGCACAAAACGCTGCGCTACCGGGGCATACCCATTGAGACCCGCCTCGATGTCGCTGACGGTCATGCCCAGTTCCATGGCCATGGCTGCTACTGCGGCCACATTCTCAGCCACGTGCACGCTGGCCGGAACATGGACCGAGTTCTTCCGCCCTTGGGCCTGCAGGGCGTACACAAAGCCCTGCTGCGTTTGTTCGCGTCCCAGACAGACGTAGTCGGCCGTATTGCTCCGTGCGGAAAAGCTGACCCGGCGCAGATTTCGCTTGTTTCCTTCTGCGACCAGGAGGGGATAATCGGCGCTGATGCAGGCAAATCCACCGGGGCGGACATGATCCAGCAGGATGCTCTTTTCCCGGGCAACGCCAGCCAAACTGCCCAGTCCTTCCAGATGACACGGTCCGATATTGACCACCAGGGCCGCGTCCGGGGCCAGGATGTATCCCAGTTCGTCCATGTCCCCCGGCCTGCTGACACCCAATTCCAGAACCCAGAAATCCTCGTCTCCACACATCTCCAGAATGGACAGGGGCAGGCCGACCTGGTTGTTCAGATTGCGGAAGTTTTTGGCCGTTTTGCCGGCCTTGGACAGCACGTGCGCCAGCATCTCCTTGGCCGTGGTCTTGCCTGCCGAGCCCGTCACTCCGACGACCCTGGCCCTGCTCCTCTCCCGCCACATCCTGGCCAAACGACCCAGGGCCAATGTCGTATCCCTGACCAGCAGCACCGGCACGGCCAGATCCAGCGGGGTGCTGGCCACAACTGCACAGGCCCCCCCGGCCACTGCCTGGGCGGCGAATTCATGTCCGTCCAGCCGCTGTCCCACGATGCAGAAAAACAGGTCGCCCTTCTGCACGGCCCGGCTGTCGATGCAAACCCGGGTCACTTCCATTTCCCGGTTGTCATCCACACTGGCGCCAATGGCACTGGCGGCGTCATGCAGGGTCATGATCATTGCAGGTACTCCCGTACCACCTCAAAATCGGAAAAATGACACTTCTGGGTTCCGATGATCTGGTAGTCCTCATGGCCTTTGCCGGCGATCAGCAGGGCGTCCCCGGGCTGCATGCACTCGATGGCCAAACCGATGGCCTTGCGCCGGTCCACCTCCCGGATCAGACGCCGGACCGAGGCCAGACCCGGCTGGACCTGGTCCAGGATGGATTCCGGATTCTCGGTGCGTGGATTGTCCGAGGTCAGCACAGCCACATCGGCATGGCGGGCCACTGCCTGCCCCATCAGAGGGCGCTTGCTCGCATCCCTGTCCCCCCCGCAGCCAAAAACAGTGATCAGTCGGGAGAATCCCATGGTTTTGAGGGCCATGGACACTTTCTCCAATGCGTCAGGGGTGTGCGCATAATCGATGAAAATATCCAGACCGCGTGCGTTGGGTACCCGTTCCAGGCGGCCAGGTGCGCCAGCGGCCTCGGCCAGACAGGCCAATCGCCCGGGGTCAAGGCCCAGAAGAAGTCCAGCACCCTGGCAGGCGAGCAGGTTGTAGGCATTGTGACGGCCCACCAGTCTGGTACGCAGTTCCCATGTCCGCCCTTCCCAGCTCATGCCGAGATGCATACCCCACGTGCCAGCGGACAGGATCTGCCCATGCAGTTGAGCATCTGACGTCTCAATCCCGTACCCGACGAGATCAGGCCGACCTCGACGCAGTCTGCTTCCAAAACTGTCATCCATGTTGACCACGCCCCTGGCGCACTGCTGGTCCTCGCCCCAGAAAAGACGGGCCTTGGCCGCGAAGTAGGACTCCATGTCCCTGTGATAGTCCAGGTGATCCTGGGTCAGGTTTGAAAAAACACCGACCTCCACAGGCAACCCCGCAATACGGTCCTGGTCCAGGGCATGGGAGGAGATTTCCATGACCAGATATTCGACCCCGTCCCGGCTCATGCGCCCAACCAATTCGTGCAAAGCCAGGCAGTCAGGGGTGGTCATGGAGGAAGCATACTCCTTCCCGGCCCACGCGTACCTGACCGTGCCGATCAGACCTGTGGAGAAACCGTTTGCGCTCAAAAGGTGATGGAGCAAATGGGCAGTGGTGGTTTTACCGTTGGTTCCGGTCACTCCGATGATCTTGGGCAGACGCGCCTCGGTGCCGAATGCGGCCAGACACAAACGGCCCAGGGTCTTGGCCGGATCATCCACGCTGAGGAAATCAACGCCTCTCCTGGGCGTGACGGCGGCGCCATGCCCATGTATGACAACAGAGGCACCACGGTTCACGGCCTCATCGATGAAATATGCCCCGTCCACCCTGGTTCCGGCCAAAGCCACAAACACATCCCCGGGCTGCACCTTTCCTGAATGGGTGCGCAGCCCGGTCTTGTTTCTGAGTTTGTCCAGAACCGTCTCGAGGTTCATCGCGGCCTTCCCTATCCCGGCTGATGTCCCAGCCAAAGCTGACATTTTTTGTCCGATGGCCACTTCTCGCCGGGAAGCGGCTTCTGCTTATCGACGAGAACGCCCTGCCCGCTGACCGTGGGTACGATGCCGTGGGCAACAAGCATTTCCAAGGCCTTGCGGACAGTGATGCCCTGGAGGTTGGGCATGCTGTCCTGATCTACAGGAATGGCATCCTCCCTGTGCACTGAAGCCGTGAAACGTTCCGCAGCCGGCTGCGAAGCATGCTTCGTATCCGTCGGTTCGGCCAGCATCCCGGTGGAGGTCAGAAGCTGTACACCGACATTGCGCACTTCCGGAGCCACCAGGACCCCGCCGTAATGCCCGGCCTGGGGTTCGTCGACCATCATGCAGACCAGATAGCGGGGCTTGTCCGCCGGAAAGATGGCGAAAAACGAGGCCACGTAATCCCTGCCGTAGCCTCCGGTGGGACTTGCCTTCTGGGCCGTGCCGGTTTTTCCTGCCACGCGGACTCCCTCGATGCGGGATCTGGTGCCAGTGCCGTCCTCCTGGACCACCTCTTCAAGCATGGCCATGACCTTGGCTGCCACATCCGGATCAAAGACCCGCTTCCCTTCCACCGGCCGTTCCGGTTCATACACCAGGCGAAGGGGCAGACGCACACCCTGGTTGGCGATGCACAGATACGCCTCGGCCATCTGCAGCATGGTCACGCCCAACCCCTGGCCAAAGGCCATGTTGGCCAGATCGACCTGCGTCCATTGCCTGGCCGGCCGCAACAGTCCGGCCGATTCTCCGGGCAGGGGCAAGCCCACCGGGCGGGAGAACCCGATCTCTTCCAGATGGTGGCTGTATTTGGCGGCCCCCAGAGCCAGGCCTATCTTGGCCGCCCCGATATTGCTCGAATAGCGGATAATCTTGTTGACGCTGAGCTTTTCGTACTTGTGCGTGTCCTTGATCCTGCGGCCAGCAACCTGCCATTTCCCATTTTCGCAATAAAACTCTGTTAACGGGGTACAAACCTTTTCCTGCAGGGCCGCAGCGACCATGATGGGTTTCATGGTCGATCCCGGTTCGAAAATATCCACGGCCAAACGGTTCTTCCACTCCCCGCTTGTCTTCTTGACCGAGTTGGGGTTGAACAGCGGGTAGTTCGCCCAGCCCAAAATTTCGCCCGTGGTCACGTCCACCACCAGCCCCATGCCGTACTTGGCCTTGGCGTTCATCACGCTCCGGGCCAAGGCTTCCTCTGTGGCCAGCTGAACCTGGCTGTCGATGGTCAGACGCAGGTTCTGGCCGTCAAAACTGGTTCTGTCCCCCGCCTCGGGCGACGAAAGCCTGTTGCCCGCGGCGTCCTTCTGCACTGTGTACTTGGCGGAAGAGGGGGCCAGCAGCTCATTGAAACTCTTCTCCACGCCTTCGATGCCTTGCCCATCGACATTGACAAAGCCGAGCAGCTGTCCGGCCATGTGCCCCTGAGGGTATTGACGTGAATGTTCGGCCTCCAGATGCACCCCGGGAAGCATTTCCTCCCGGATGGCGGTCGCCTGCGCGTCGCTGATCTTCCGCGCGACCCATACGAATCGCTTTTTATCCCCCAGCATGCGGCTGATGTTGCGCGGGTTGATGCCCAGAATCCTGCCCAGGCGCTGCGAAACGGTCCATGGATCAATCACCTCGTGGGGTCGCACAGAAACGGACTGCGTGGTGATGGACTTGGCCAGAAGCAGCCCGTTGCGATCAAATATTTCTCCACGTTTTCCGGAAACAGTTTCTGAGGCCCAGTACTGACGGTTGGCCATTCTCGCGTATTCAGGACCCTTGACCACCTGCACGAAGTATGCACGGGCCCACAGACCCAAGAGGGCCAGACCAAACACGACCCCGGCGAAAATGATTTTGCCGCGGCTCCGGTCTTTGGGTGGTTTGTTTCCGCTTTTGGTCACGATTCAGCTCTGCCCGTCATTCCAAGGTCCTGATCTGATCCCTGCGGGGAGGCTTCAGGCCCGCCATTTCCGCCCGTACCCTCAGGGTCGCAGGTGCCAGAAGATAGTGGCGCTCCACCTGAAGCTTGGAGTTCTGCTCCTGCTTTTCCTGCAGCTCTCTCTCCAGGCTTTTCAGTTCGTAGGCCAGATCCACGCGCTCAATGTTCACCCAGACCAGGCCAAGCCCCAGGGCGATGGTCACCAGAAACATCAACCCCACGCTCCAGAAACCCGATCTGCTCCCGCTCATGTATTCCCCCCGGACACGCGCTCGGCCACACGCAGCTTGGCACTCCTGCTCCGGCTGTTGGCCCGCATTTCCTCTTCTGTCGGAACCAGGGGTTTGCGCACCAGCAGATTCAGTCTCTTCTTATGCCCGCACTGGCAGACAGGGAATTCGCGGGGACAAAGACATCCGGAGCTTTCCTTGCGAAAAGCCTGCTTCACGATGCGGTCCTCCAGAGAATGAAAGGAAATGATGGCAAGGCGCGCTCCGGGTCGAAGGACATCGATGACCCGGTCCAGAAAAATTTCGATCTGCTCCAACTCGTGGTTGACCTCGATGCGCAGCGCCTGGAACGTCTTGGTCGCCGGATGGTTCCGGGCCAGAGCCCGCCTCTTGGCAGGGTAGGCTGCGGCGACGATGCGGGCCAGCTCCTGGGTGGTTTCGATTCTCCGCTCTTGACGGGAGGAGACGATGGCCCGGGCAATACGTCCGGCCATGGGCTCCTCCCCGTACTCCCAGATAACCTTGCGGAGCCGCTCGTAGGAGGCGGAGTTGACGACGTTCGAGGCCGGCTCCCCGCCTGAACCGGCATCCATGCGCATGTCAAGGGGTCCCTCATGCAGGAATGAGAAGCCCCGCTCAGGGTTGTCCAACTGCAGCGAAGACACTCCCAGGTCGGCAATGACCCCGTCCACAAGATCCCAGCCGGCATCGGCCAGGGCCGATTCAAAAAACTGAAAGGAGCTATGCGCGGTGATCACCCGGTCTCCATAGGAAGCCAGCCTGGCCCGAGCCTTTTCCAGGGCCTGCCGGTCCCGGTCCAGTCCAAGAAGATACGCCTGTCCGCCCGTCAACTCCATGAGCCTTGCTGCGTGGCCGCCAAGACCGAGAGTGACGTCCAGATAGCGGCCTCCAGCCCTTGGCTCGATCCATTCCATCACTTCGTGGAGCATGACTGGCTGGTGATCGGAGTGCATGTCCATGCCCCCGATCAGAACCGCAACTCAAAGCCGTTGCCCGCCAGATCATCCATGACCTGGTCGAAATTTTCCTGCATGGCCTTGCGCTGGGCCTCGAACCGCTCCTGATCCCAGATCTCGAACTTGCGGCCGACCCCGGCCAGAACTATGTCCTTCTGCAGCCCTGCATAGCTGCGCAGATGAGGTGGAATGAGCACCCGCCCCTGCCTGTCCAGGGTCACCTCCACTGCACCGGAAATGAAAAATCGATGAAAATCGCGCACACGCCGGTCGGCCATGTTCAGGCGGGAAAAATTCTGCTCTATGACTTCCCATTCAGGCAGAGGATAGGCCGCAACACAGTCGTCGAAATTGGTCAGCACGAGCTTCCCTTCGGCCGACTGGGCAAAAACCTCGTCTCGGAATTCAGGCGGAAGCATGAGCCTCCCCTTGGGATCCTGTGAACGCTGTGAATGCCCTCGAAACATCGCTATCGCACCGCCTCTTCCACTATTTACCACTTTTTCCCACTTATACTCACCTTCCCGCCGGCGAGTCAAGCCAATCCTCCACTTTTCGGCTTTTGCGCAGGAAAAAAATTACATTTCTTCCCCCATGGAGCAGCCCGCCCCTCACCACTATCCAAGCATTCCAGCCGGACAGTTCTGTGCACAGGCAAAAGATGCTTCCTGCCTGGCAGAACAGAAAAACCGTACGCCCTTGCTCGAAAACCGCGAAATCCTGTTGCAGATCAACGTCCTTTTAGAACAAAATTCGCCTGGACCCGCTCAATTCCTTGACTCCCTATGTCGAGAGGCATATCCACTGGTCTGGATTTGAGATCATGCTGGACGCGCTTTCATGACTACGTAATGCATGTCTTGTAATTCATCTTGAAAATATAAAAGATCATTAAAAAATAAAAACTGCGTAGTAATTTGCATAAATAATATGCAGTATATTTAATTATTGACGTATTTATCGCCTAGAAAATTCATTATAACTGAAAAAATATATCATCGCATCCAGTTTTGCTATGGATATTTCCTTGTTACTCTTATGCTCTTTGATCGGAATGCTTGGCGGTATGGCAAGCATGTCCTTTCCCCGATGGTGGGCTGCATGTACCTTGACTGGTGCAATCACGGCTTTTCTGGCAGGAACCATTGTGCTGACCGGCCAGCCCGGATGGTCCTGGAAGAGCGATTTCCTCCTGGGAGGAACCCCTCTTACCCTGCTCCTCGATGCCGTCAGCGCCTTTTTTCTGGTTCTCCTTTCCACCGTAGCCGCAGCAGGTTCCATCTACGCCATCAGGTACTGGCCCGACTCGACCCATCCCCGTACCGCCCCATCCGGCCGCCTGTGGTGGAACGCCATGATTACAGGCATGGGCCTCGTCCTGACTGCCGCCAATGGACTGCACTTCCTCCTTGGATGGGAACTCTTTGCGGTCAGCGCCTATTTTCTGGTCAGTCTGGAGCGAGGCAATCCCCAAGTCCGTGCAGCCGGCTGGCTGTACCTGGCCGCATCCCATGTGGGTACCCTGGCCCTCTTCGCTTTTTTCGCATCTCTGGCCGCGCAAACAGGAAGCTGGGAATTGGGACCCATGCGGGACAATGTGGAACTCGCCCCCCTTTTCTGGCTGGCATTCCTCGGTTTCGGCATCAAGGCCGGCGTGTTCCCCCTGCACGTCTGGCTGCCATCGGCCCATGCAAACGCTCCGAGCCATGTCTCCGCACTGCTTTCGGGCGTGGCACTCAAGATCGGTATCTACGGGCTGGTTCGTTTCAGTGGCTGGCTCCCGACGCCCCCAGGCGCGGGCTGGGTCATGGCTGGACTGGGATGCACGAGCGCCGTGCTCGGCGTGGCCTTCGCCCTGGGACAGCACGACCTCAAAAGGCTCCTGGCCTACCACAGCGTGGAAAACATCGGCATCATTCTGATGGGCCTGGGATTTGCGACCGTGGCCCTGGAGCGGGACACGCCGTACTGGGGCACCCTGGCCCTGGCTGGAGGATTGCTGCACGTATGGAACCATGGCCTGTTCAAGTCGCTGCTGTTCTTTGGTGCCGGGGCCGTGCTGCATGCCACAGGAACGCGCCAAATGAGCCGGCTGGGTGGCCTGTGGCGGCACATGCCGTGGACCGCCGCCCTGTTCACCCTCGGTTCCGTGGCCATCAGCGGACTACCGCCCCTGAATGGTTTCGTCAGCGAATGGCTGATCTACTCCGGACTCCTTTTGGCAGGCATGGAATGGAACGATGTGGCCATGGCTGTCATTCCGGCCGCAGTGCTTCTGGCCGTGACCGGAGCTTTGGCCCTGGCCTGTTTCACCAAGGTCTGCGGAGTGGTGTTCCTTGGTGCGCCCCGTTCTGCGCCAGCCGAACGCGCCCACGAATGCGGCTGGGGCATGCGCGGGGCCATGCTGATGCTGGCTGCCGGATGTACGCTCATCGGCCTCTTCCCGGCCATGTTCTGGCAGGTTCTCTCCCGCGTGGCCAAGGATTGGTCCGCTGTGGACATGTCCAGCCGCGCCCCGGATGCACTGTACACCCTCGGCTTGACCCATGTGGCCCTGGCTGTCCTGGGACTGGCGGCCGGGGTTGGCACGATATGGTTCCTGCGCAACCGGGTGCGCAGATCCGTGACCTGGGATTGCGGCTTCTCCGCTCCCTCTGCCCGCATGCAGTACACGGCGGGCTCCTTCGCGGGCATCATCAACGAGTGGTTTGCCTGGATTCTGCGACCCACGGTGCATGAAATCCGGCCCACAACCTTTTTTCCATCCGCGGCCCAGTGTGCGTCCCACACTCCGGAAACAGTGCTTGAACATGTGGTCGAACCCGTTGGGCATAAGATTCTGCGCTTGGCGGACAAGGCCAGCGGCTTTCAGCATGGCCGGGTCCAATCCTACATCTTCTACCTGTGCGTCGCCATCCTGGTTCTGTCTGCAGCGGCAATCCTGAGTGGCAGGTCATAGTTTCGGAAACACTCAAATCTCACTCACATCATGTACCTCAATCTTATCCAAATTGCTGAATCCTTCGGCGTGTCAGAAAGTGTCGTCACCGACTGGGTGCGCAAGGAAGGCATGCCTCACGTCCATGACCGGGGCCGCATCCTCTTCGAACGCTCCCAGGTTATGGAATGGGCCGCCAAGCATGGGCTTGCCGCCCATACCGGCTTTCTGTCGGAACCTGCTCCGGCCCAGGCCGACACTCTGGCTCTGGGGCCTCTGCTTCGTCGTGGCGGGATCTGGCGTGACGTGCTGCAGACCGACCTGCCTCAGATCTGTGATCGCATCGTCGGCCGGCTTCCGGGCCTGCCCGGTCCCGTGCAGAACATGCTCGTGCAACGCATGTGCGCTCCCGGCGGGGTGAACATCGCCCCTGTGGGCAGCGGCTTCGCCCTGCCCCATCCGGCCATGCGTGTCTCCCTGGGCGAAGACTGCGCCCTGGTGGCCCTGATCCTGCTCAAGACCCCCTTCACCGAGGCCGATCCGCCTGACGGAATACCCATCACGCGCATGCTTTTTTTCATTTCCCCCACCCCCCGCCTGCACGTGAACATGCTCGGCCTGCTGGCCAAAGGCATCACCTCAGGGGCACTGCAGAACCTGGATGCAGAAATGGACGACGAGGCCATTTTCAAAGTTGTCGAGAAGGGAGCAGACACCCATAAAGGGCTGCCTCGATGATCCCACCGTTCTTCTTTGGGTCCCTGGCCTGCCTGTGCCTGGCCATCCTGAGCGGACGATTCCCCCGCCTCTGGCTTGCCTTGGTTCTGTCCGGAGCGGGCTGCGCCCTCATCAGCGCAGCCCAAGTCCTGGGAGACGCGGGAAATTGGGCATGGGAAGCCTCGTTCACCCTCGGCTGCCAGACCCCACAATTTCTCGTGGATGGCATTTCCGCCCTTTTCCTTGTTCCGGTCAGCGTGATCGGAGGGCTGAGCGCAGTCTACTCCCGCGAATACTGGTCCGATCACCACCATCCGGATTCGGCTCCCCGTGGCCGGTCCTGGAGCGCGGCCCTGATCCTGGGCATGATCCTGGTCTTGAGCCTGGCCAACGGACTGCATTTCCTGCTGGCGTGGGAAATCTTCGCCATCAGCGCCTACTTCCTCATCACCCTGGACAATACCGCACCGGAAACGCGGAAGGCCGGCTGGCTCTACCTGGCCGCCTCCCATGCCGGAACCATGATCCTTTTCGCCTTTTTCTCGGCCGTGGCTGCCCGCACCGGGAGCTGGGCCCTGGGCCCCATGCGTGACCAGGCCGCCCTGGCCCCCCTCTTCTGGCTGGCCCTGTGCGGCTTTGGAGTCAAAGCAGGCCTCTTTCCCCTGCACGTCTGGCTGCCTTCGGCCCATGCCAACGCACCAAGCCACGTCTCGGCCTTGATGTCCGCCGTGGCCATCAAGATGGGCGTTTACGGCATTGTCCGCTTCAGCGCCTGGCTCCCACTCCCCCCGGGGGCTGGATGGGTCGTGCTGGGGCTTGGGGCCATGAGCGCTCTCCTGGGCATCGCTTTCGCCATGGCTCAGAACGATTTCAAGCGCCTGCTGGCCTACTGTTCCGTGGAAAACATCGGCATCATTCTGACCGGACTGGGACTGGCCATCCTGGCCATGGCCAATGGGCAGGCAGCCTGGGGCCGGGTGGCCCTGTGCGGAACCCTGCTGCATGTCTGGAACCACAGCCTGTTCAAGTCCCTCCTTTTTCTTGGGGCGGGCTCCGTGCTCCATGCCACGGGAACCCGGGACATGAGCCGGCTTGGCGGACTGTGGAGGTTCCTGCCCTGGACCGCGTCGCTCTTTGCCCTGGGATCGGCGGCCGTGTCCGGTCTTCCGCCCCTGAACGGTTTTGTCAGTGAATGGATGATCTACCTCGGGCTGATCCGGGCTGTGGCGGCCAAAGGCCCCGTGTCCGGGGCCATCGTTCCGTCCGTCATCGTCCTGGCCGCCGCCGGAGCCCTGGCCCTGGCCGCTTTTGCCAAGGCTGTGGCCATCATCTTCCTCGGTGCCCCGCGGACCAGGCGCACTGCCCCTGTGCAGGAGTGCGGTTGGGGCATGCGCGCGCCCATGCTTGTCCTGGCCGGGCTCATGCTCTGGGTCGGACTGTTTCCGGCCATGGCCCTCGGCCCCGCTGCAATCGCGGCCACGGCATGGAATCCGGGCTGGTCAGGAAATGTGGATATCCCCGTCTTCCATCTGGGCAGTCTGCACCTGCTTCTGGCCTGCGGACTGCTGGCCGCAGCGTATGTGGTCCTGCGCAAGGTCTCCCGAAACGGATTGCGCGACTCCCTGACCTGGGACTGCGGCTATGCCGCCCCCACCACACACATGCAGTACACCAGCGGCTCCTTTGCCGGCATCGTGACGCGATGGTTTGCGTGGATCTTGCGCCCCGCGCGTCTGGTCCGCAAGGTGCGCGGCCAGTTCCCCGAAAAAGCCCTCTACCTGGAACGGACCCCTGAAACCGTCCTTGAGTACTGCATTCACCCCCTGGGTAGGGGTGTGGGGCTGCTCGCCGAGGGAGCCAAAAAAATGCAGCACGGCCGGCTGCACCTCTACATCCTGTATGTTTTTGCCGGGGTCGTGGCCCTGGGCGGCATGGCCTTCTGGGGAGGTATGTGATGGAAGTCCTCGACATTCTCGCACGTCTTCTGGTCTGGCTGGTTCTGGCCCCCTTGCTTCCGGGTATCATCAACAAGGTCAAGGCCTGGGTGGCCTGCCGCCAGGGTCCTCCGGTGCTGCAGCTCTACTTTGACTTGGCCCGACTGTGGAGCAAGGGCGTGGTCATGAGCACCATGGCCTCGCCTGGATTTCTGATTGCCCCGGCCGTGGCCTGGGTGGCCGTGGTGGCGGCGGCCATGCTCATGCCCCTGGGGCGCGCCGGGTGCATTTTTTCCTTTGACGGCGACGTGCTCCTGCTGGTCTATCTCCTGGCCCTGGCCCGTTTCAGCACGGCCTGGGGAGCCATGGAGACCGGCTCTGCCTTCGAGGGCATGGGCGCAGCCCGGGAAGTGAGCTTTGCTGTCCTGGCCGAAATCGGCATCATCACCGCCATTCTGACCCTGGCCCTGGAGTCCGGCAGCATCTCCTTGGCCTCCATGTTCACCCCCCCGCCCGGACCCGGAGCGGCCCTGTTGGCCGTAGGGCTGTTCATCATCCTGCTGGCTGAAAACTGCCGGGTCCCCTTCGACGATCCGAATACCCACCTGGAGCTGACCATGATCCACGAGGTCATGGTTCTGGATCACAGCGGCCCTCCTTTCGCCCTGATTCTGCACGGGGCCGCCGTCAAAATGATGCTGTTCTCCGCACTGCTGGTCCAGGCCGTGCTGCCTTTGGCTCACATGCCTCTCGGCCTTTCGCTGGCCGCCATGGCCGGCGGCATTGTGCTGGTCGTGGTGGCCGTGGGCCTGGTCGAATCCCTGACGGCCCGTTTGGCCTTCCGGAGGGTGCCTCTCCTGCTGACCATCGGCTTCCTGTTTTGCCTCTTTCCCTTGCTCCTGACGTGGATGGAAGGTGTCTTATGAATGAAATCCTCAATCTTCTCACTGGGCTGGCCGTGGGTCTCAACCTGCTGGCCCTGGGCACCAGCCGACTGCGCCTGCTGATCCGGGCCGTGGCCGCCCAGGGCGTCCTGCTCGGACTGTTGCCCCTCCTGCTCGAACACGGGGCCATGGACTGGCAGCTCGTGTTCATCACCATCGCCACCGTAGCCGGCAAGGGATTCATCATTCCCACCCTGCTGCACAGGGCCATGCGCACGGCCAACATCGCCCGTGAGCTGGAGCCCTTCATCGGCTATATCTCTTCGCTCCTTCTGGGTGCAGCCGCGACCATCGCCGCCGTGGTCATTGCCCAGCATCTGCCCCTTTTTCCTGAGCATGTCGGATCCCTGCTCGTGCCGGGGGCCATTGCCCTCATCCTGACCGGATTCATCCTGCTCATCGGCAGGACCAAGGCCATTTCCCAGGTTTGCGGCTACCTCATTCTGGAAAATGGGATCTACCTCTTCGGACTGCTGCTCATCCACGCGACCCCCATGCTGGTTGAATTCGGCATCCTTCTGGACGTCACGGTCGGCATCTTCATCATCGGCATCATTGTCGATCGCATCCAGAGGGCCTTCGATTCCCTTGACACCCGCAAACTCACGGCACTGCACGAATGAAATCCCTATTGCTCATCCTCATTCCCTTCCTGGGGGCCATCCTCTCGGCCTTGTGGCCGAGCAATCGCACCCGACCCCTGTTTCTGCCCGTGTTCGCCCTGGCCCACACCCTGCTGGCATTCTGGTTTCTAACTCGGCCCCCGGGCTTCGACCCTGCCGCATGGCTGGCGTTCGACCCCCTGGCCCGGGCCATCCTGCCAGGCGTGTCCCTCCTCTTCCTGGCCTGCGCGGTCTACGCCGTCAGCTACCTGCGCCTGCATCCCCAGGACAACCGGGTCTTCGTGGCAGCACTGCTCCTGGTGCTGGGACTCTTGAGCGCCGGGCACCAGGCCCGGCACCTTGGCATCCTGTGGATCGCCACGGAGGCCGTGACTTTGGCCGCCGTGCCCTTGATCCATTTCCTGGGTACACCCCGGGCCTTCGAGGCCACCTGGAAATATCTCCTCGTCGGGGGCACCGGCATCGCCCTGTCCCTGCTCGGCTCCATCTGCCTGGGCTACGCGTCCCTCCATGGCGGAGGATCCGGAGATATCACCTTCACGGCCCTTCTCGAACACGGTCCCCTGCTGTCCAAAGTCTGGGTCCTGGCGGCCTGGGTTCTTCTCCTCGTCGGCTACGGTACCAAGATGGGCCTTGCTCCCATGCACACCTGGAAGCCCGACGCGTATGGAGAGAGCCCGGGCATAGTCGGCGCCATTCTGGCCGGTGGAGTGACCTCCGTGGCCTTCATGGCTCTGCTGCGCATAAAGTCCGTCATCGACGCGGCCGGAGAATCGGTTTTCGCGTCCCGCACCCTGCTCGGCCTCGGCCTCTTCTCCACCCTGGTGGCGGCCCTGTTCCTGCTCCGCACGCGAGACTTCAAGCGCATGCTTGCCTACTCCAGCATCGAACACATGGGCATCCTGAGCATCGCTGCGTCCTTTGGGGCGCCGGGCGCGTGGGCCGCGCTCTTCCATATCTGGAGCAACGGTCTGACCAAAGGCGCCCTGTTCCTCAGCGCCGCCAACCTGCAGCGAGCCGCCAAATCCTCCTCCATGGATGACGTCCGGGGCATGTCCTTGATTCTGCCCCGATCATCGCGCATCTTCGTGGCCGGCATGTTCGCCATCACGGCCTGCCCACCCTTTGCCCCTTTCTTCAGCGAGCTGCTCATCATCCGGGTGGGCCTGGGCGCGGGCCAGGGCTGGGCCATCGGCCTCTTTCTTTTCTGCCTGCTGCTGGCCTTCCTGGGATTGTCCCGCATCGTGTTTGCCGTCGTTGACGGCCGGCCCCGCCTGAAAAACCCCGAACGCATTCATCTCAAGGAGACGGCCGGCATCATCGCGCCGTCCCTTGCCCTGCTTGTGGCCTCCCTCTGGCTCGGACTGTTCACCCCTCAGGTCCTTCGGGACGCATGGTCCGCAGCTCTTCTCCAACTCTTTGCACAGCCATGAACACACTTGCCCCATTTTTCATCTTCCCCAACGGATCTAGCGTCTCCTGGCCGGCAGTGCCGGTTTTCTCCATCACCAAGCTGGTCCGGGTCACGGGCGAACTCCTGGACCGGGGAGCCCGCATCTGCTCCTGGTTCGGGGTTCAGGATCACGAGGAAACATGCCTGGTCGCAATTCTGGCCATGGATTCCGAAAGCGTCCTGGGGGTGGCCCGCAGCGAACCCATCAGCGGATCCTACCCATCCCTGACCCCCAGATATCCCCAGGCCCACCTTTTTGAGCGCGAGGTCTGGGAACAGCACGGGCTGGTGCCCCTGGGACACCCCTGGATCAAGCCCGTGCGCCATGCCAACGGGACGGCCCCGGCCAACGCCCCCTTTTTCCGCGTTGACGGGGGCGAAGTGCATGAGGTGGCCGTGGGCCCGGTTCACGCCGGTGTCATCGAACCTGGCCATTTCCGCTTCCAGTGCCAGGGGGAGGAAGTTTTGCACCTGGAGATCGCCCTGGGCTACCAGCACCGGGGCGTCGAGGAGCACATGGGCGGCGGTCCGCACCGGGCCACCATGAGTCAGATGGAGACTGTTTCCGGGGACGCGACCATTGCCCACGCCACAGCCCATGCCATGGTCATGGAGTCCCTGGCCGGAATCGAGGCCCCCCTCAGGGCCCAATGGCTGCGCGCCCTGGCCCTGGAACTGGAACGCCTGGCCAACCACACTGGCGACATGGGAGCCCTGGCCGGAGACGTGGCCTTTCTGCCGACCATGTCTGCCTGCGGCAAGATCCGGGGCGATTTTCTGAACCTGACGGCCCTCATGTGTGGAAACCGGTTTGGCCGCGGATTGATCCGCCCAGGCGGATGCCGGCATGATCTGGATCCCCAGCGGCTGCAGACCCTGAAAGCCAGGCTTGAGACCCATCTGGCCGACGTGGAGCAGGCCACGGCTTGGTTCTGGGACGCGGCCTCGGTCCGGGTCCGCTTCCTTAACGTGGGGGTCGTGCATACGTCCCAGGCCTCGGACATCGGTCTGGTCGGGCCGGCCGCGAGGGCCAGCGGGCTGGTCAGGGATGTGCGCTACGACCACCCGGCCGGATGGCACCGATTCTCCCAGGCTCCTGTCGCGGTCTGGCCCAGCGGGGACATTTTAGCCCGCGCCCGGGTCAAATCCCTGGAAATTCAGCGGTCTGGCCGTTACCTGCTGGAACAGCTCGACGGGCCAGTGGACGGAGACATCCTCGCACCAGCCCCTGTCCCAGCGCCCGAATCCCTGACCGCGGCCCTGGTGGAAGGGTGGCGAGGGGAAGTCTGTCACGCCGCCCTGACTGACCACAGCGGTCGGTTCCGGCGCTACAAGATCACGGACCCCTCGTTCCACAACTGGACCGGTCTGGCCCTGTCCTTGCGCGGTACGGCCATCTCGGACTTCCCGCTCTGCAACAAGAGCTTCACTCTGTCCTATTGCGGCTTCGACCTCTAGGAGACCGTTCATGTATATTTTCGATACGTTGACCAATCGTCTCAAACGCGGCTGCATGACCATGGCATTTCCCAAGGGCCCGGCCCCGGATCTGCCCGACCGCCACGGCGGGGCCTTGCGCCTGGATCCGTCGAAATGTTCCGCAACATGCGCGTTGTGCGTGGAGGTCTGCCCGAGTCAGGCCATCGTCAGATCCAACGGTCAACTCCGCCTGGATCTGGGCCGCTGCCTGTTCTGTGCGGACTGCGTCACGGCCTGCCCCCAGGGGGCCATCCAGCAGACCAACGACCACCGCCTGGCAGCCAGACGCAGGGAGGATCTGGTCCTCAGCCCCGCACAGACGGAAATGCGGCTGGCCGAAGCACTGGACGAAAAGATGCGACGCCTGTTCGGCAGGTCTCTGCGCCTGCGGCAGGTCAGCGCGGGAGGATGCGGAGCGTGCGAGGCGGACATCAACGTGCTGGGGACCATCGGCTGGGACCTGAGCAGATTCGGCATCCAGTATGTGGCCTCCCCCCGGCATGCCGATGGCGTGCTCATCACCGGACCCGTGTCCAAGGGCATGGAACTGGCTCTGCGCAAGACATGGGAGGCCGTGCCCGAGCCGCGCATCGCCATCGCCGTGGGCGCCTGCGCCATCAGCGGGGGACCCTTTGCCGGACACGCCCAGACCAACGACGGGGCGGGATCCATCGTGCCCATCGACCTCCACATCCCTGGCTGTCCGCCGCATCCCCTCACCATTCTGGACGGATACCTGCGCCTGCTGGACCGGCTGGAAAAAAATCGTTGAACAGGTGTTGGGCTAGGAGAGATCAGCCAGCAGGGTCATGATCTGTGGCGGCAGGAACACCGGATGGCGTGGAATGCGTTCCCAGGAAAAGAAAGGGAGGAGTTCGGCCGGAGTCGCCGGCCCGGCCTGGGGGAGAAGCCCGGCCAGGTCGGCGAGGTACCCGGCCACTGCCCTGGGTGAGATTCCCTGCTCCCTCAGGGCGCGCAATTCCATGGATTGATGCCGCTTGGCCAGTCGTTCCCCGTGATGGTCCAGGACCAGAGGCACGTGCGCGTACTGCGGGACAGTCCCTCCCAACAGGCGAAACAGCACCATCTGACGCGGAGTGCTGGACAGGATGTCGGCCCCGCGCACGACCAGGCTGATGCCCTGGTCCAGGTCGTCCACAGCCACGGCCAATTGGTAGGAGATCACCCCGTCGGACCGTTGCAGGGGAAAGTCCCCGCCGCATTCCTCCCAACCCAGCCGCACAGCCCCTTGAATCAGGTCGTAAAATGACGTCGTGCCGCCGCCGTGCAGACGCACGGCAGGCGCGCGCCCCGCGGCTTCACGTTCGGCGCGCTGCGCCGCGGAAAGATGCAGGCAGGTCCCGGGATAAATGGGCCCCACATCCCCGGCGTGGGGGGCCGAAGCCATGGACTTGAGTTCCCTGCGCGTACAGTAGCAGGGATAGGTCCGGCCCTGGCGGGACAGAATCTCCATGACCTCGGCGTAGCGATCCAAACGCTCGCTCTGGGTGTAGGGCCCGGAAGGACCACCAAGGTCCGGGCCTTCGTCCCAATCCAATCCCAACCAGGACAGGTCGCGCATGATGGTTGAGGCGTACGTGGGCCGGGCCCGGTCCGGATCGATGTCCTCCAGGCGCAGCACCACGCGCCCACCTTGGGAGCGCACGGCCAGCCAGCATAAGAGAAATGACCAAGCGTTGCCCAGATGCAGATGACCCGTGGGGCTGGGGGCCAATCTTCCGCGTACTGAAAGAGAAGAGACAAAGGGGTGCATGACCGTTGTGGGGAGCACGGAGGCACAGGCATTGTCAAGACGTGACGTTCGTCCCGTTCAATCCGGTCCTCTCCCCGTGCGTCTCCCTGTTCCAGGACACAAAGGGACGTGTATGCTGAGCTGATGCCTTTTTTTTCCGGCTCTTCAGACTTTCCGAAAATTCCGTATCGAGCAGGATCGAGGTGTCGCGCATGGCAGATCTTCTTTCACGGGTACAGCACCGTGCCGGGCACTCCATTGCTCATGTTCCATTGCACAACCCTTCAAGGTAGTCACGCAGCGCCACGGCCTGGTTCCGCTCCCGATCACGACTGGCATACAGAAGAGTGACCGGTCCCTCCTTGGCCAATGCCGCAATGCGCTGCACAACCAGCGGCCGGGCGTCCAGTTCGGAGAAATACCGCCTCCTGAATTCGGGCCATTTGTCAGGTTCGTGTCTGAACCATGTACGCAAGTCGGAACTGGGCGCCGCATCCTTCAACCACAGACCCCGCAGCCCTTCCCTGCTCAGCCCTCTCGGCCAGAGCCTGTCCACCAATATACGTACGCCATCTTCCCCGATCGGGTCGTACACTCTTTTGGTCATGATCCTCATGCCACTCCCGGAAACTTCGGAGGACCGGTCGTCTCCGGCCCTCCGTTCCTTTCCCGATTATCCTCATTCACGAACCGGCCCGGCAGACATGGACATGTGACATGCAGGCCAGAAGGAAAGAAGCCCCCCTTTATCTACTTGCCGGCCATCATGGCCGCGATGTCGTCCTGCACCGTGCCGATGGGCTTCAGGTCGAACTTCTCGACCACGACCTTGGCCACGGCCGGGGACAGGAAACCCGGCAGGGTGGGGCCGAGGCGAATGCCCTTCACGCCGAGAAACAGGAGGGCCAGGAGCACTGCCACGGCCTTCTGCTCGTACCAGGCGATGTCGTAGGACACGGGCAGCTTGTTGATGTCGTCGAGACCGAAGACCTCTTTGAGCTTCAGGGCGATGACGGCCAGGGAGTAGGAGTCGTTGCACTGCCCGGCGTCCAGCACCCGCGGGATGCCGCCGATGTCGCCGAGGTTCAGCTTGTTGTAGCGGTACTTGGCGCACCCGGCCGTGAGGATGACCGTGTCCTTGGGCAGGGCCTCGGCCACCTCGGTGTAGTAGCTCCTGGCCTTCTGCCGCCCGTCACAGCCGGCCATGACCACGAAGCGCTTGATGGCGCCGGACTTGACTGCCTCCACCACCTTGTCGGCCAGGGCCATGACCTGATGGTGGGCGAAGCCGCCGACGATGGTCCCCTTTTCCAGTTCCGTGGGCGGCGCGCATTTCTTGGCCTGGGCGATCATGGCCGAGAAGTCCTTGGCCCCGCCCGCAGGACGTTCCGGGATGTGCTTGGCGCCCTCGTAGCCCACCACGCCCGTGGTGTAGAGGCGGTCCAGATAGGTGTTCTCTTTTTTGAGCGGCACCAGACAGTTGGTGGTCAACAGGATGGGGCCGTTGAACGCCTCGAACTCGGGGTTCTGGTGCCACCAGGAACCGCCGTAGTTGCCGATGAAGTGTTTGTACTTCTTGAAGGCCGGATAGTAGTTGGCCGGAAGCATCTCGCCGTGGGTGTAGACGTCCACGCCCGTGCCCTCGGTCTGCTTCAGGAGCTCTTCCATGTCCTTGAGGTCATGGCCGCTGATGAGGATGCCGGGGTTCGTGCCCGCGCCGATGTTGACCTGGGTCATCTCGGGATGGCCATAGGTCTTCGTGTTGGCCTCGTCCAGCAGGGCCATGGTCGTCACCGCGACCTGTCCGGCCTTCATGACCAGGCCGACCATCTCGTCCACGGACAGATTCTTGGTCGTCGAAGCCAGGGCCTCCAGCATGAAGTCGTCGATCTCGGGCTTGCGGAAGCCCAGCACCGCGGCGTGCTCGGCGTAGGCCGCGATGCCCTTCAGGCCGATGATGAGGAACTCGCGCAGGGAGCGCACGTCCTCGTTCTCCGTGGCCAGGATACCGACGGCCTTGGCCTTGTCGGCGAAGGTCGCCGACGATCCGCTCCAGGTCGCTGCGTCAGGCAGGGGCTCGCTGAAGTCCTTGCCGTGCTTGGCCTTGTAGGCGGCCAGAAAGGCGCTTCTGAGCCTGTCCCGGCGGGCCAGGCCGTCCTGGATCATGGCCGTGAAGCGGGCGTCGTCCCAGTTGGCGTTGGTGATGGTGGCGAACAGGCCCTGCAGCACGAAGTCGTCGTTGGAGCGGTCCGGACTCCCCAGTTCCTTCAGGCGTTCGCCGTACACGGCGATGCCGCGCAGAACGAAGATCAGCAAATCCTGCAGGTTGGCGGTCTCTTCCGGCTTGCCGCACATGCCCTTGACCGTGCAGCCAGTATTTTTGGCCGTTTCCTGACACTGAAAACAGAACATAGAGCCTCCTTTTGTGGCCATGACAGACCGTGGCCGGTTAGTGATCAGACGCGGCTGACCAGGGTGCAAATGATGTTTCACCAATGGCGATCAAAACCAGAATTCCGGATACCGCCTGCTTTTCGGCAGGTTGTTGACCAGTACGGCGACGGCGAGGAGCATGGACGCTCCCAGTCCCACCGGAGCCAGGGCGTAGAAAAAGCCCAGCCTGTGCACAGACTCCCCGCCAATGACGGCGATGAGGGCCGTGGCTCCTCCCGGAGGATGCAGTGTCCTGCTCGCGTGCATGGCCGCAATGGCAGTGGAGACCGCGACCGCTGCGGCCAGCCACGGCACGTGCCCCAGGACCTGCTGCGTGCATACGCCGATCAAGGCGGAAAGAACATGACCTCCGAGCACATTTCGCGGCTGGGCCAGGGGGCTGCGCACAGCCCCGTAGACGAGGACAGCCGTGGCGCCGAAGGAACCGATCAGGAGGCCCTGGCCCAGCCGGTCGACAAAGGCGGACCCCATGAGGCCCACCAGGGCAATGCCCAGAAAGGCACCTATCCAGGACCAGACAATCTCGACAACCCGGACCCGGGGCGGACTCTGGGTTGTGCCGCGCATTTTCTTGAAATAGTCCACAGCCTACCTCCCGCGCATGGAGCCAACGAGATCTGTCCTGGTCACGATGCCCACCGGGCAGCCCTCGTCGTCGCAGATGGGCAGGCGGTTGATGCAATGCCTGGCCAGCATCTCCGAAAGCTCGGCCACCGGCGTCTCGCGGGAAGCAACCACGGGCGGGGAGCTCATGATGTCGCCCACCAGCAGCCCTCGCAGGTCCGCGACCATGCACCCCGGGGTGCTCAGGCAGGTGGAGACCACGGTCATGAATGACGCCGTGCCGGGCAGGCCCATTTTGCGCAGATAATCCTTTTCCGAAACCACCCCGCAGATCCGGCCCTCCCCGTCGAGCACGGGCGCGCCGCTGATGCCGAGCCCGGCCATGAGCGCGGCGGCTTCCGAGGCGCTCATGCCCTTCCGCAGGCAGTGCACGGGCGCGGTCATGATGTCCTCGGCCTTGCCCTGGGAGCGCACGCGCTTCAGGGCCAGATCATAGGCCAGCGCGTAAATCTCCCGAAACGTCCCCGGCGTTATGTCCACGAAGCCCTGCATGGAGCGCATGGCGTCGAGGACGTCGTCCTCGGTCAGGTCCATCAGTCCGCATTGGTCTTTCATGCTCTCTCCTTCTCTATTCAAACAACGGCCCGGGATCGCCCGGACCGCCGGGAACCACGCCGACCACCATGGCCCGCACGTCTCCTCCGGCGTGGCGGACCTACATGGTCAAGTAAGTCACGTTGGCGGCCTTGGCCACACCGATCAGGGGGCCAAGGCCCATGCCGGTGAACACGAACTTGCCCCAGGAATGCAGGATATCGCGACCGGCCAGGCTGATCATTTCTGCACCCCCGGAATTCGGTCCACAAACACGGTGACCGGAACGGAAGCCAACGGGCCTGATCTGAGCGCAACATACAAAAAGGCCACGGCCAGCACGCTCAAGACCGCCAGCATCAGAAATTTCCTGCGGGACATGAGGCCCATCACGGAATGCTCCTTATGGCGCGACGAAACACGGCAAACGTCTTTGAGGCGCCCTGGCGAAGATATTCCGCATCATCAAACAACAACGCCTTGATGATGAGCCCCTGAACAGCCCCGACAAAAAGGGAGGCCGCGGCAGGAGTGGGAATATTCGGATCCACCTCTCCGGAGGATTTCCCCTGCTCCAACTTCGATGTCAGGAGTTTTCCATATCGCTCAAGCAACGAGGCAACGGCGATTTTTGCCGGGGTTGATTCTGTTTTCTGGAGTTCTCCAAACAACATGCGGGGAACTCCGGGGTAATCAACAGCGAAGGCGACGTGGGCCATGAACATCGCCTCAAGGGAGGAAAGCGGGCTGGCGGCGCTTTCCGCCACACGTGCAACACGGGAATACAATTCCGTGGCCACCCACTCCATGGCCGCCTGCCAGATGGCGTCTTTTGTCGGGAAATGGCGGAAAACCGCCCCCTGGGACACCCCCATGTGCGCGGCGATGGCTGCGGTGGTGATCCCAGACGGATTCTGCGTGGCAGCCAAGGCGAGAACGGACTCGACTGTCATGACCCGCCTCTGATCGGCAGTGCAGTATTTGGGAAGGCTAGGCATTCCAGGGCCTCACAAAAAAGTGATTGATGACTCACTTTATTTCGATATAAAGACCTGTCAAGTTATCTTGGCAAACAATGTGACTTTCATTGGACTTGAATACCTGCTAGTTGATCAAATCAATTGAAACCCGTGCACACGGAAATCCGCCCGCACGAGCGTGGCTGATTTTCTGTGGCGGGGCTTGAAGCGGCCTCATCGGTTCAGAATCGGCGTGCACAAGGTGGCGCCCGCAACGCGATCTGTTCTGGCAGAACTCGGCCGAGGGACGATGCGCGGTTGCCACGGAATTATCTACGCAGGAGGGAAGGATGAATCGTAAGAAAGATGACTCTGGGGGCCGCAGCTGGCGTTACGCCTTGCCTCCGGCCATCATCGGCGTTGTGCTCACGGTGGGGGCTGCCATCGCCATGAACACCACGGACCAGGCCATGTTCTGCGGCAACTGCCATTCCATGGCCGAGGCGGCCCTGACCCACAAGCGGTCTGTGCACGCCGAACTGGCCTGCAACGAGTGCCATGCCCCGCACAACATCGTGGCCAAGATCCCCTTCAAGGCCAAAGAGGGCACCCGTGACGCTCTGGCCACGGTCACCAGCAAGATCCCGGATCTGATTCATCCGGGCGAACACACCAAGGACGTGACCCAGGCCAATTGCCAACGCTGCCACGAAGCAACCACCAGCACCGTGGTCATGCAGAGCAAGAAGTTCTGCACGGATTGCCACCGTCACGTGCCCCACACTCCCAAAATCCCCGTAGCCAAAAGGAGCGCCGCCGATGCGTAGCACCAAAACCCTTTTCACCCTGCTGGCCGTGGGCTGCGCCCTGGCCTTGACGGCCTGCATCGACACATCCGATCCCAAGACACCTGAATTCAAAACAAAGCTCAAGCAGGAAGAAATCAAAAATTCGGCCTTCAAGTCCGAGTTTCCGCTCCATTACGAGACATTCCTGCGCAACAACGAATCCGAGATCATGACCGAATACGGCGGATCCGTGGCCTACAACAAGCACGACAACGTCAACCCCCTGCCCGAAGGGTACAAGCACGCCCAGCCGTACCTGAAGAACCTCTGGCTCGGATATCCCTTCAGCTACGAATACCGGGCCGCTCGCGGACATACCTATGCCCTGAAGGATATCCTGCACATCGACCGTCTGAACCGCTATGACGAAAAGGCGGGCCTGCCCTCGACCTGCTGGAACTGCAAGGGCGCGAAAATGCTCGAATGGACCAAGGAACATGGAGACGACTTCTGGGCCAAGGATTTCAACCAGTTCCGTGAACAGGTCGACATGGACGAGAACACCATCGGCTGCGCCAACTGTCACGACCCGTCCAACATGGAGCTGCGCCTCTATTCCGTGCCCCTGCAGGATCACCTGAAGGCCGAAGGCAAGGACTTCAAAACCCTGCCCCGCAACGAGCAGCGCGCCCTGGTCTGCGGCCAGTGTCATGTGGAATACTATTTTCAGGACAAAAGCTTTGGACCGGCCAAAAAACCGGTATTCCCCTGGGCCCAAGGCAAGGATCCCGAACAGATGTACACCTATTACAAGAATCACGGCGACTACAACGGCACGGGATTCGAGGGCAATTTCGTGGACTGGATCCATCCGGTGTCCAAGACACCCATGCTCAAGGCCCAGCACCCCGAGTACGAGACCTGGCACAACGGCGTGCACGGGGCGGCCGGCGTATCCTGCGCCGACTGCCACATGAGCTACACCCGTCTGGACGGCAAAAAGAAGATGTCCAACCACCATTGGACGTCTCCACTGAAGGATCCGGACATGAAGGCCTGCCGCCAGTGCCATACGGACAAGACCCCTGACTACCTCAAGCAGCGCGTGGTCTACACCCAGCACAAGGTCTGGGAGCAGCTCATGGCCGCCCAGGACATCTCGGTCAAGGCCCACGAGGCCATCCGCATGGCCAACGAATTCCAGGGTGATAAGCCGGCCAATTACGATCAGCTCATGATCAATGCCCGGGAAATGTGCCGCAAAGGGCAGTTCTTCTGGGATCTCATCTCGGCCGAGAACAGCGTCGGATTCCACAACCCGACCAAGGCCCTGGACACCCTGGCCAAGTCCCAGCAGTACAGCCAGAAGGCCGTGGACATCGCCATCCAGGCCGCAGCCTTCACCACGGCCGAGGCCCTGTCCAAGGACATCAAGGAACTGGTGCCGCCCATCATGAAGCACAGCCGCGAATTGCAGATGGATCCGGCGCACATGGCCACCCACCAGTGGTTCCAGTACCTGAAGGTCACGCCCAAGGCCGAGAAGATCTGGGAAGGCAACAAACGCCTGATCCCGGCCCCGGCCACCAGCTGACGGTTCCTGCGAAAGCTTCCGCGCGAGGGGTTTCGGTCTGAAGACTGGAACCCCTCGTGATTTTCCTGCCTGCGCAGGAACATGAAAACTATGGCAAGGGTGTACCGCATGGGAGGTCAGCAATGAAGGTCCACGTTCTGCAGCATGTCGCTTTCGAGGGCATCGGCAGTATGGAAGGATGGCTGAAGAGACGCGCGGCGACAGTCACGCACACCCGCTTCTTTACGTCTCCGGCTCTGCCCGCCAATCCTGAATTTGACCTCGTCATCGCCATGGGCGGACCCATGAGCGTGCATGACGAGGCGGAATTTCCCTGGCTGGCGGAAGAGAAGCGGTTCCTGCGGGCGGCCATGGAGCGCCAGGTTCCGGTCCTGGGTGTCTGTCTGGGCGCCCAGCTCATCGCCAGCGCCCTGGAGGCAAGGGTCTGCCAAGGCAGGGAAAAGGAAATCGGCTGGTTTGATGTGGAGGGCCAGCCCGCAGCGGATGCGTTCTGCTTTCCGGAACGGATAAAGGTCTTCCACTGGCACGGGGAGACCTTCGACCTTCCCCCAGGGGCGCAGCATCTGGCCCGCAGCGCCGCATGCTTCAACCAGGCGTTTGCATACCGACGCAACGTCCTGGGCCTGCAGTTCCACCTGGAGGCCACGCCCGCATCCATAGAGGCCATGATCGCCCATTGTGGCCGGGAACTGATTCCGGCGCCCTTTGTCCAGGGCAGGGAGGAAATCCAGTCTGCCACGGCCCAGGATTTTCAACGCATCAACACCCTGATGGAGGATGTACTGGACTACCTCGCGCCACGCTAGGCGCCCGCCCTAGAGGTTCAGCCCTGGTTGGCCAGGAGCCCGTATATGCGTTCCATGTCCAGGCCCTGCCGAACCACCGCGGCCAGGCGGTCCAAGGCCTCTTCCAGATCGTAGGCCACCTGCACGGCCCCCAGCGGCTGCATCCCCTTGCGTCGCCGCAGGCGGTCCAGGAAAAACCGACGGAACTCATCGGCGTCGAACACGCCGTGCAGATACGTGCCCCAGACCATGCCATCCGGCCGGCCCCAGCCCATGACGGTCCCTTCGGCGCGGGCCATGACCGGCTCGACCGGTCCGACCAGCACCCGGGTCTGGCCGTGGTGGATTTCATACCCCCGCACCTCCTGGCCGGTCGGCAGAAAAACCCCCCTGACCTGACACAGGACCTTGTCCACGGCCATTTCCGTGGCCAGGGGCAGCAGGCCCAGTGGTCGGCCCACACGTCCTTCGCTCTCCACTTGGGCCGGATCCGTGATGGCAGTCCCCAACATCTGCATCCCCCCGCAGATTCCGACCATCTCGGCCGCGCTGGACACGAGGGCCTGGGCCATACCCGAGGCCCACAAATGGTTCAGATCCGCGAACACGTTACGCGACCCGGGCAGGATGACGGCATCGGCCCCCTTCAGGTCCTCTGGGCGGCGGGCGATGATCAGGCTCACGTCGGGCTCCATGCCCAGGGCATCCAGGTCCGTGAAGTTGGAAATATGGGGGAGGTCCACGGCCGCGATGCGCACGGCCGCGTCCCGGATTTTGGGACGTGACTGCTTGAAGGTGACGGAATCCTCCTCCGGCAGCCCGAGATTTTCAATGAAGGGCACCACTCCCAGAGTCTGTACGCCCGTGAACCGGCGCACGTAGTCCATGGCGTCCCCCAGGAGCTCCTGCCTGCCCCGGAAGCGATTGACGATGAAGCCTGCCACCAGGGCCCGCTCCCATTCCTCCATGACCTCCATGGTGCCCACAAAGGAGGCGAACACGCCGCCGCGATCGATGTCCCCGGCCAGCAGGACCTTGGCCCCCGCATGGCGGGCCATGGCCATGTTGACCACGTCGTGGGACTTCAGGTTGACCTCGGCCGGGCTGCCCGCACCCTCCAGGACCATGACCTGGGCCGTGGCGGCCAGCTCGTCGTAGGCCCTGGTGATGGTCTGGAAAATTTCCGGCTTGAAACGGATGTACCGGGCCACGCCCATGTTCCCTACAGGTTTGCCCAGGACAATGACCTGGGATCCTGTATCGGAATTGGGCTTCAGCAGCACCGGATTCATGCGCACGTCGGGGTCCAGGCGGCAGGCCTGGGCCTGCAGGACCTGGGCCCGGCCCATTTCCCCCCCGTCCCGGGTGACGTAGGAATTGAGGGACATGTTCTGCGCCTTGAACGGGGCCGCCGTCAGGCCGTCCTGCAGGAAAATGCGGCACAGGGCCGCGGTCAGGACCGACTTGCCCGCGTTGGAGGACAGTCCCTGCACCATGATGGCCGGGGTTCGCCGGGACACCGCAGGACGGGGACGCTCTGGGGCCAGAATTCCGCTCAGGGCGGCCACCAGGCGTTCGTTCTCCCCGGCCGAACGCACGGCCACCCTGAAATAACGGGCGTCGAGCCCCGTGTAGTTGGCGCAGTTACGGATCAGGATGCGGCTGGACAGCAGCCGCTCCTGCAGGGCAAAGGCGTCCATGCTTCTGCACTGGCAGAGCAGGTAGTTGGCCTGGCCAGGGAACACGGTCAGCCCGAGTCCGGCCAGATCGTCATGCAACCGGTCGCGCAGCTCCGCCACCGCGGCCACGGTCCTCCGGGCATACTCTTCGTCCTCCAGCGCCTTCTCCCCCACGGCCTGGGCCAGGGCATTGACGCTCCAGTCCGGCAACAGGGCGGACAGGGCCGCGCAGATGCCCGCGCTGCCGTATCCCAGGCCAAGGCGCAGGCCCGGCACGGCGTAGAACTTGGTCAGGGAATGAAGGACGAAGAGGTTGGGCCGCATGACCGTGGCCAGGCGGAAAAGGCCAGGCACGAAATCGGCAAAGGCTTCGTCCACCAGGAAAAAACTGGACCGACGGCTTTCCGCCATCTCCAGGACGCGTTCCGGATCCAACAGCACCCCGGCCGGATTGCCCGGCTGACCCAGCATGACCAGGGCGGGCTTTTCCAGCCGGGCGGCAAGAGCGGCCCAGTCCAGGGCGAAGTTGTCCTCGGGGCCCAGGGTCAGGGTTTCCACCTTGAGCCCGGCCGCCGCGCAGGCCCGGGCATAGTCTCCGTAGCAGGGCCCGGGCAGTACGGCCCGGCCAAGTCCCATTTCCCGGCAGACCCGGGGCAGGGCGTAGAGGAGTTCTGACGACCCGTTCCCGGCCACCACGTTTTCTGGGGCAAGGCCCAGACGCGCCGCGGCCCTGCGCCGCAACCCCTCGGACCTCGGCTCCGGGTACCGGGCTGTCCCGGCCAGGGCGCGGGCCACCACAGGCCGCAGCCACTGCGGCGGACCCAGGGGGTTCAGACTGGACGAAAAGTCCAGAATCTCCTCCGGCGCGCAGCCCAGGTTCTGGGCCATGGCCCGGACGTTGCCGCCGTGCACGGGAAGTTCCGAGGTGGTCATGCGGGTTTGGACAGCTTGAAGCGGAGCCGGAGCACGCCGTCCGCATGGGAGTGGGTGGTCAGGCGGAAGGTGCCCAGGGCTCTGGTGCGGGTCGCGTGCTCGCCGATGCAGGGGCAGGCGTCGTAGTCCCCGATGCGTATGACCCGAATGGCAGCCAGTTCCGCGGCCGCCTCCCCGGGCAGACGTTCCAGGCTGAAGCGGGATTGGGCTTCAAACCGGTCCATGGTCTCGGCCGCAACCGGCAGGTCGGCAGCGATCACGGCGTTAACCCGCGCCTCCACCTCCCGCGCCTCGGCCTCGGTCAGGTCCCGCCCAAAATGGTAGTCGCACTTGGCCTTGTCCGGGTTGACGTGGGCCGAAAAGCAGCGGCCACAGGCGAAAAGCCGGTCCATGGTCTGGTTCAGGATGTGTTCCGCCGTGTGCATGCAGGGGTCGTATTTCTTGGCCATGGTTCCTCCGATGGGAGGGTGATAGCTGGCGGAGGTTCAGGGGTAAAGGGGGAGGATGACAGCGCCGGAACCACCAGGGAGGCGGCCACCCCCCACATGGTCAGACCCACCAGGATGTCGAGCACGGCCCAGGACCGGGGATGGCGAAACAGGGGCAGGAACAATGGAGCGCCCAGGCCCAGGGCCAGGAACCAGAGCAGGGACGCCGTGGCCGCCCCCGCCCCGAACGCCACGCGCTCCGGCAGGGGGTACCGCCCGCCGATGGAACCCAGAAGCAGGACAGTATCCAGATAGACATGGGGGTTCAGATAGGTCACGGCCAGGGTGGCGGCCACGGTGGCCCAGAACCCCAAGCCCGCCCGCTGGCCGGGTTCGAGTCCGCCTGACCCCAAGGCCGACCGGAAGGACCGCAGTCCATACCAGAACAAAAACAAGGCCCCGAGCCAGGTGGCCCAGGACAGAAGTGCCGTGTCGGCCTGCAGGACCGCGCCCATGCCGGCCAGACCGGCGGCGATGAGCAGCGCGTCGCTGAGGGCGCAGATCAGGACCACGGTCAGATGGTGATTGCGGGCCAAACCCTGGGTCAGCACAAAGGCGTTCTGGGCGCCGATGGCGATGATCAGTCCGGCCCCCGTGCCCAGACCCTGCAGAAACGGGATCGCGGTCATGGTTTCTCCCTGCCGGAGTCCCCTGGCACAGACCAGGGCCTGCCGCAATTCTCAGGGGTCTCCGCGATCACTCCTCCTGCACCCAGGACTGCACCACATCCGATCCCGAAATCAGCCCAGCGATCTGCGTGTTTCCCTCCGGGTCCGGATGAATCCCATCGCCCAGTGAATTCAGAAAGTCCCTTTTCCCGCGCAGGGGGCTGAAGATGTCCAGGAACGGAACCCCCGCCTCATGGCAGAGCGTTGCGTAGCCCCGGATCAAGGCCGCAATCCGTTCGGAATGACTTTCGTCCCGAACTGGAGGAGGGCTCATGAGCAGAACCCTGCCCGCTTCTTTTGCCCCGGAAAGGATCAGACGGGCATTGTTCTCGGATTCACCTACGTCAACATTGGGTTTTCCATCGGCAAGGACCGTGTCCACCGTGCCGAAACAAAAGATCAGGTAATGCCGGGCGGATTGCATCCGGCGGACGCTGAATTCTGCTGCCCAGCGGCCCAGGATGTCCCGGCTCGAATTCCTGCGGACTCCCAGATTGTAGAAGGTGGTGGGCGGCACCGGCAATGTGTACTCGTCGATGGCCCTGTGGATGAACCGACCCACCCATCCGTTGCCCTTGGGGTCGTTGACACCCAGGGTGATGGAGTCCCCGAAAAAGAAGAATTGTTTCACTGTGACCTCTCAGGTTGAACATCGGGAACGGGTCTAGATGCGCGCCTCCGCCAGACACCTGTTCCATTGGCGGACTGCAGCGGGTCGCGAGACAGACCATTGCTGCGCCGCATTGCCACAGGAACACACAACGCGCCAGAGCTCACGTGTATGCCCCAGGGGCTTGCAGGACTCTATCCGCAAATCCGTGCTCTTGCATTTGGCGCAGGGCAGCATTCGAAGAAGTTCATTGTCGTGCATTGGATGTCCCATCTTCAGGAGTCCAGGCTAACTTTGCGGGGCCTTCCGGTCAGTTGCAGCCAGCGACTGCTGCCAACCGGGCGGGGCCGTCTGGTGGTTGTGCCTCTGCTCATGCCTTCCCGGGTGGATTCCCGCGTCATGGAAAATGAAAAGGCGCACCCAAGCCCCTTCCTGAGCGGCGGCGATTTTGGACACGGTATGTTCTGCCCGGGTCAAAATCAAGAAGCTTGGCGAACATGCGGCCGCATGCAACAGTCTCGATCATGGGACCCTGGAGACGCTAGGGCCGAAAGCGGGGAAACGTTGCCGCGCAAACCGATCGTCTGGACCTGAGTCATGGGCAGATCCTGGCGCTTCCGATCCTGTGTCCGAGAAAATCCCGTCCCCAGGCAGGTCGACAAATGGGTGCAACACAACCCGCAGATTGACATTTGTACCATTTTCGGCTGTCAGGAATCCAACTTCACCTGGATGCAACCAGGCCGAGAACATCCTGCATGAGAAACACAACCACACAACGCCAGATTTCCCGAGTTTATGACATTCTCGGGGCCAGGATTCTGCGACTCCAGGACCAGCTCTCAGATCTGCCTGCCGATGACGGACAGCGGGCAGTGCTCATTGCCATCCTGACAGAGCTTGACGACCTGAAAAGAAAATTTGCGGAGATTCTTGACAATGCCGATTGAAACAGCATGGCCGGGCCATGCTGTTCCGGTTGCATGCGGAGAACCGCAGCGCTGTTTCCCGTGCAGACTGGACCTGTCTTTTCCTGGATGTATCCGGCGGGTTGGATCTGCGCCCATGGGCACATCCCGCACCGCCTGGTCCGGGGCGGGAGGGACAAAAACACCTGGCAGATGTGGCCACTTGCATGAACTGGAACAAGCTGTTACGAATGGCTTGTTTTTGTTTTTGTATTTTCAGGGAAGAGTCCCGGCTCAACTGGATGCTTCCCCTTTTTCTTGCACCAGGGACAACAGCGGGACTCCCCAGTCCCAACAGACGACGACAATGACCCAACGCAACCAGCAAAGCCGTATATCCGAAGCAGCAGAGCTTCGCCGCCGCGTGGACACCTGATCACGCCCTGAACATTGTGTATCACACAAAAGGGGGCGTGTTTGTCGCACGCCCCCTTTTCGTTTGCCCAAAACACAACCTGGACAAGACAGCCCACACGCAGGGGCTGAAATCCCGCAACCGGCCCACCGGGCCGGGCCAGGTATCGACATGCCCGCACAGGAGAAAAACATGAACAGAAAACCAGACATCATCATCACGGCCCAGGATGCCGAGCGGCTTGAAATACTCCTGGACTCGATGCCCAACACCGCATTCCCCGGCAAGAGCGAACTGGAGGGGGAGCTGGAACGCGCCATCAGAGTGGATCCCAGGAAGGTCCCGCCATCGGTGGTGACCATGAACTCCACGGTCAAATTCCAGCTTCTGAACTCCAACGAGGAGTACTGTCTCAAACTCGTCTATCCCGGGGAAACGGACATCAACGGCGGAACCATTTCCATCTTCGCCCCGGTTGGCAGCGCACTGCTGGGCCTGTCCGAAGGCGACGAAATCGAGTGGCCGAGACCCGGTGGAGGCATGTTGCGTCTGGCCATCAAGGAAGTCATCGACCAGCCGGAGCGGTCCGGAAACTACGATAGCTGAGGGATGCGGGCCCAGGGACCCCTGGAGACATGCTGAAGAATCACTCCCTGATTCAGGGCAGGCATCCCCAACGCTGTTTCAGAAACCCGAAAACGTTCGTTCAAGGAGCCGGATATGTTGGACCTTTCGTCGAAAACAACGTCAGCGCTGCTGCCCACGGACATTCTGTTTCAAACCCGGTACTGGGCGCAGGTGAAGTCCCGCCTGGGCTACACGCCCATGGCCTTCGACCTGCTCTCTTCCCGGCAGTGCGGGGACGTCCTGGTTTTGCTCCAGCCCTTCGGCCGCGGAAAGGCGGTCGCATACGTGCCCCAAGGCCCGGAATTTGCGCCGGCCGAGGAGGATTACGGCCCTTTTTTGGAGCACGTTTCCGTCAAACTGTCCCGGCACCTGGGCCCGAAGGTGGCCTTCATCCGCTACGACCTGCCGTGGAAGTCGCAATATGCCGACGAGATGCAAGCGCAGAAATGGAATTCGTTTCCGGAGCCGCGGATCCGCGAACTGCGCATGAATATGGGCACGCGATTCTGGAACATCAGAAAATCGTTCCGGGATATGACCGTGGCCAGCTCGCTGGTCGTCGACATTGTCGGGCAGGAGGAGCACATTCTGGGCCGCATGAAGCCGAAAACACGCTACAATATCGGACTCGCCCACCGCAAAGGCGTGACGATACGGGCCGTGTCCGTGGACAAGCTGCGTGAATTCCATTCCCTCTATTGCCAGACCGCGTCGCGGAACGGGTTCAGCTCCTGCAGCTACAGGCATTTCGTGGCCCTTTTCAGCGCGCAGATCCGCAGACGGAAAGACGCTGAGATCCTGTTTCTGCTCGCACAGCACGGCCGCGACATCCTGGCCGGGGCCATCGTGGCCATCACCGGCAAGGCCGCGAACTTCCTGTATGGCGCGTCCGCGAACATCAAGAGGAACTTCATGGGGCCGTATGCGTTGCACTGGGACGCCATGCTGATGGCCCGTGCGCGCGGATGCGCTACCTACGAGATGGGCGCAGTCTCTCCCGGTCTGGATCCGGCCCATCCTTTTTACGGGCTCTACCGTTTCAAGACCGGATTCGGCGGAAGGATCGAACTGCGCAACGGTTCCTGGGACTACCCCCTGGACCACGACGCCTACCAGGACTTTTGCAATGCCGAGAGCCTGGACCGGCGCAGGGCTGAGTAAAGTCCGGGGCACCCCCAACCTGTTAAATCGAGACAGCGATGGAACGATATGCACACCAAACATAACTTCCCCGAGAGTACGGTCGATTACGCCAGGATCGTTGGGCGCTGCAGAGAAGGCATCGCCGTTCTGAAGGGCGGCCAGATCGCGTACGCCAACGATGCCTTTTGCGCCATGGCCGGACGCGAACACCATGCCCTCCTGGGCCAGCGGTTTTTCAGCTTGGTGGATGCGCAGGACCAGAGCAAAGCGGAATCCGGGTATCTCGACATCTGTGCGGGAAAAACGCCTGCTGAACCCTGGGAGATGCAATTGCCAGGACCTGCTGACCCGACCTGGGTGGAAATGGACATGTCCCTGCTGGAGTCTGTCCCGGTTCCCCTGGTGCTCGTTTCCCTGCTCGACACCACGGCCAAGCGTGAGGCCTTACATGAAGTCACGCGGCTGAACGATCGGCTGGAAAGCATCCTGCACTCCATGCACGATGTGGTCGTTTCCTTTTCCGCCGCCGACAGGAGGATCCTGGCCATCAATCCTGCTGCCGAACAACTCTTCGGCATCCCGCTCAGGACCCTGGCCAAGGCCCGAGAGGACGACCTGCTCGGCTTCGTTCATCCGGACGATCGCGAGGTGGTGCAGGCCTTCTACCGGGACCTCTCCAGCGAAGAGTACGGGGAGTTGGAGTACCGGATTGTCAGGGCAAACAGAAAGGTCAGATGGGTGCGCGACGAAGGATACATTGTCTACTGCCGGAAACGCGATGTGCAGCGCATGGACCACGTCATCCGCGACATCACGGAGGAGAAGAAGGCGGTGGAAGCCCTGCATCGCAGCGAGCAGAAATACAGGGACTTCTTTCACGGCACCAAGGACATGGCCTTTTGCCTCACCCCGGACGGAATTTTTCTGGATATCAACGACGCAGGGATTGAGCTGCTGGGTTTCTCCGGCAAGGAGGAGGCCCTGCGCAGCGAGGTCAATCGGTTCTTCGAGCTGGATTCAACGAGAGCGGAAATTCTGGCCGAGCTGAACGAACAGGGCTTTGTCGCCAACAAGCACGTCCGTCTGCGGGCGATTTCCGGCGCATCCCTGGAACTGGACGTCACAGCCAGGGCGAAAACAGATGATGCAGGGTACCTGCTCTATTACGAGGGCATCGCCACCAACATAACGCAGGCCATGGAGGATCAGCGGAACAGGGTGCTCCGCAATGCCGCCGGAGGGATGTGCCACTATCTCAACACCCACCTCATGCAGATCATGAACGCGCAGGCAGGCATGGAAGAGGAACTCGATGAAATCGATGAAGAACTCTTGAAGGCCGCCACGGCGGAAGACAAGGACGCGGCCTGGGCTGACGGACGCGATGTCGTGAGATCCTACTCGCGGGACATCGGCAGGGCCTGCCGGAAGGTCAGCGACGTGACCAGGGCCTTCAACTCCGCATTCCTCACCTACCGGGAGGAGAAATACCTGGACAAGGCCATACTGGACATATTCAACGCTCCCTCATCGGCAACTGCCGGCTGATCCAACCCTCAGGACACTTTGGGTATGCTCACACTGCCGGGACCACCCAGCGCAGCAGGGGGGATGCTGAGCAGACCCCGCGCCAGGAACCTATCCCGCCATGTCGGCAGCATCTATGTCCTTTTTGGCATAAACAACTTGTCAAGCCGGAAATCCCAAGGCTGGATTCCTGGTCGTGTCCATGGACTTCATGATGGCCACACTCAAGCGCGCCGACAGGAAACGCGGCTACTTCATGATCGATTCGAGCACCTGGGCGGCGGCCAGGAAGGATTTGGGCAACCTGCAGATTCTGTTCATGGGCGACAGGTTTCTCGTGAACACCTACAATGCCTTGACCCGACCTGCGGACGGCACCGCCGGCACCCCAAGTTTGACAGCGGCCTGAGGCTAACACCTCGAAGTTATGACTTATATTGTTTTTTAATGCCCAATTTGTAGTACGTACAAAATAGACATAAACATTGCTATTCATGAATAATAATGCTACTC
>JAAYCS010000062.1 GCA_012729655.1 Desulfovibrionales bacterium
AGAAGCGCCAATACGCCCCAATTTGATCCCAGAAGGGCCTCCTGAACGATTTCAGGAAAAATACACATCGTCAGAAAAAACAAACCCTCGCCGGACAGTGTGACGAGGGTTTGTCAGTGGTCTGAGGCGACCAAGTCGCCTTTTTTGTCAACATGATAGGAAAGACTAATTCGCCACCGGCTTTGTCACGGCTCCTGAACGGATGCACTGGGTGCACACCTTGATCCGTTTCACTTCTCCGCTCTGCAGCTGAGCGCGCACGGACTGCAGATTGGGCATGAAGCGCCGTTTTGTCTTGTTGTTGGCGTGGCTGACATTGTTGCCAACCTGGGGGCTCTTCCCGCAAATATCGCATACCTTCGACATAATGTCCTCCTAAGTAGTGCTAAAATATCTCAGCTGTCATGGCCTGGCAGCTCCGAGACCTTCCTGCCGGCCATGATCGTGGTTTGCCGCCAGAGGAATTTGGGTTCATATCTTCCGGCGCGGGGAATGGCAAGTAAAAATCCTTGACAGGAAAAAGAGGACAACTATACACGTCCCGACTCGAGGTGGAAAATGGTTGAGTGCTGGATTGGGTTGACGAATATCCCGACTCATGGTCGGGAATTTTCTTTTGATGATCAGGATATGTGGCGCATGCTGTGGCGGGAGTTCCAATATGACGCGGAAATTCTTGCCCCCCTGCAGGCCACCTTGTCCGTCATCCCCCAGCCGGAAGGATACCTGATTCAGGGACGTCTGACCGGCACCGTGGGAACCATCTGCCACCGCTGCTCCGAAGTCGCCAAGGTAGGCCTGGATCACCATTTTGAAACCTTCGAAGCGTATGAAGACACGGAGGCCCTCGAAGGCGAGGAAAATCATCTTCGGGCCACTGATACGGGCTGGGAGCTGAATGCAACCGCCCTGTTGTGGGAGGAATTCCTCCTGGCCATGCCTGAAAAAATTCTTTGCTCCGACTCATGTTTGGGGCTATGTCCGCAATGCGGAAAAAACAGGAATCTGGAACAATGCGTCTGCAGCAACCTGGACACCCAATCCCCCTTGGCCAGAGCGCTCCAAGGCGTTAAAATTAAAAATCATTAGACCTAGATGCGATAGAGGTGACACCATGCCATTACCCAAAAAGAAAACATCCAAATCCAGAAGAAACATGCGCCGTTCCCACGACCATGTCGCCATCCCCAATGTTGTGTACTGTGAATGCGGTGAGGCAAGTCTGTCCCACTGCATCTGTCCGGGATGCGGCAAGTACAAGGGTCGCCAGTACGCCAAGGCAGTTGATGCCTAAAGATCTCAGCCTCGCCGTGGACGCCATGGGGGGAGACTATGGCCCGGAAATCAATGTTCCGGGCTCCCTGGCTGCTGCCCGCGAGACTGGAGCCAAGATCATCCTGGTGGGTGATGAAGCATCCATCAACCAGGAACTGGGCAGGCACGCCCACAACGACCTGGAGGTTGAAGTCGTGCACACGACGCAGGTCGCGGGCATGGCCGAAAGGCCTTCTGATATTCTGCGTCGCAAGAAGGACAGCTCCATTCAGGTCGCCTTCCGATTGGTGCGCGAAGGCCGCGCGCAAGGGGTTGTCACAGCCGGGAACTCTGGCGCGGCCCTGGCCTGCGGCATGTTCATCCTTGGCCGCATCAATGGCGTGGACCGGCCGGCCTTGGCTTCCATCATGCCCACTCTGAAAAAGCCCATTGTCCTCATCGACGTGGGGGCCAATGCCGACTGCAAGCCATATAACCTCGTTCAATTCGGTCTGATGGCCGAGGTGCTGGCGCGCCACGTTTTGGGCATCGCTAGTCCCAAGGTCGGCATCCTCAGTATCGGCGAGGAAGAAGGGAAGGGTAACGCCCTGACCAAGGAAGCCTACAGCCTTCTCAAAAGCTCGTCCCTGAACTTCATCGGCAACGTCGAGGGACGTGATGTTTTCACCGGGGAAACCGACGTCATCGTCTGTGACGGATTTGTCGGCAATGTCGCACTCAAGCTCAGTGAAGGCCTGGGATCGGCCCTGACGACCATGCTCAAGACAGAGCTCAAGAGGTCCATCTGGTCCAAACTCGGGACTTTGATCGCGCTGCCCGCATTCAAGCGTTTCACCAAGAAAATCGACTACGCCGAATATGGTGGAGCGCCCATTCTCGGCCTGAACGGCATCGCTATTGTCTGCCATGGCTCGTCCAATGCCCGTGCCATCACCACCGCCTTGCAGCAGGCAGCCCTCTTCGTGCGGAAAAAGGCCAATGACCAGATTGTCCAAGGTCTGCATGCCAATACCGAATTGAGCCTTTTTTCCCGCAGCGGCCAGTCTTCCGTCATGCGGCGTGAAGCTTCGGGGCTCTAGCCCCGATTTCCTCCTCCATCGCGGCACAACGGGGAACCCTTCCATGTCATCACCTTGTTCCATCGCCGGCCTGGGGCTGCACCTGCCCCGGACAGCCGTACCGAACACGGAGTTGGAACGCTTCGTCGACACCACCGACGAATGGATCCGAACCCGTACCGGAATCACCTCCAGATATTTTTCCCAGCCTGACGAACCGTGTTCGGTCCTGGCCCACCAAGCAGCCTGCAAGGCCTTGGCCAACGCCGGAGTCAGCCCCGGCGACCTGACGCACATCATTGTCGGCACGTGTTCCGGAGATTACAACATCCCCTCCACGTCGTGCCTGGTGCAGGACATGCTTGGCCTCAAGGGCATACCTTCCTTTGACCTGGCCGCCGCCTGCTCAGGATTCATATATGCCCTGGAGACCGCCCGCGCGCTGACCTTCCTCCACCCTCAGGCCAGAATTTTGGTCATCGGCAGCGAGGTTGTCACCTCCCGTGTCAATTTCGAAGACCGATCCACCTGCGTTCTCTTCGGAGACGGGGCTGGAGCCGCGGTGGTCACAGGCGCTGCCCATCCAGGGCCGGTCCGGGTCCTGGATGTCATGCTCAAGGCCGACGGCTCAGTTGGCAACCTCCTGACCATTCACGGGGGGGGCTCCGCCTGCAGGCCTGTGCTGGGTGGGACCATCGGCCCTGAATATTTCGTACAGATGAACGGTCGGGACGTATTCAAGCATGCAGTCCGCTGCATGGCCGAAATTTCCGAATCCCTGCTGCAACGCAACGGGCTGCGCACCGATGACATCGACCTCATCATCCCCCATCAGGCGAATATCCGCATTATTGAGGCCATCTCCAAAAAACTCGGCGTGAGCATGGACAATGTCTACGTCAACGTCGACAGGATCGGAAACACCTCGGCCGCGTCCATCCCCATTGCCCTGGCCGAGGCCGTAGCCAACGGGCGCATCAGATCGGGCATGAAGGTCCTGCTGAGCGCTTTTGGCGGTGGATTCACCTGGGCCTCAGCGTTGTTGCAATTTTAGGGACGATTGCGTAACCACTCAACTCGCTCACGTTGACCATAGCCACGAGGTGGACATGACCGGACTGACCAAGACCGCCCTGGTGACCGGGGGCACAAGAGGGATCGGCAGGGAGATCGTAAAAAAACTTGCAGGCCTGGGGTACCAGGTCTATTTCACGTTTGTCAGCCGCCCGGAACTGGCTGAAGAGGTCCGTTCCCTGGTTGCAGCCGAAGGGGGCACAGCCTGCGGCTTTCTGCTTGACGCCAGCGACTGGGATGCGGTGGCCCAGTTTTTTTCTGACCACATCAAGGACAAGGTCAGTCTGGACCTCCTGGTCAACAACGCCGGCATCACCAAGGACGGTCTGCTGGTCCGCATGAAACGCGAGCACTGGGAACAGGTCCTGACCGTCAACCTGACGGGGGCGTTTGTCTGCCTGCAACAGGCCGCGAAAATCATGGTCAAGCAGCGTCGGGGCCGCATCGTCAATATTTCGTCCGTTGTGGGGCAGATGGGCAACGCAGGCCAGGCCAACTACTGCGCCTCCAAAGCCGGCCTCATCGGACTGACCAAGGCGGCAGCCTTGGAACTCGGGTCGCGTGGCATCACCGTAAACGCCATTGCGCCTGGCTTCATCGAAACCGACATGACGGAAACCTTGCCCGAGGAGGTCCGCGCCAAGTATCTGGAGCGAATCCCCCTGGGCCGCCTCGGCTCGGCGCAAGCCATCGCCGACGCCGTGGCATATCTCGCATCTGACCAGGCGGACTACGTCACCGGCCAGGTACTCGGAATCAACGGCGGCATATATCTGTAGCCGGATTCCAAGCTCATACGCATACACACTCTGGAGGAAAACAATGTCTATTGAAGAAAAGGTCAAGGAACTGGTAGTGGAACAGCTGGGTGTCTCCCCCGAAGAGGTCAAGCCCGAATCCTCCTTCGTGGAGTCCCTGGGCGCCGATTCCCTGGATCTGACCGAGCTGATCATGGCCATGGAAGAAGAATTCGATATCGAAATCGATGACGAAGGCGCCCAGAAAATCGCCACGGTCCAGGATGCCATCAACTACATCAAGTCCAAATCCTAGGATTTTCCCTATTTGCCGTGACACGGTACCCCGGTCTGGCTGGGGTACCTTTTTTTTCATGCACAGCTTGCCGGACCCACGCGGCAGGCATTGTCATTTTTCGAGAAGAACATGATTGGAAAACGCGTCGTCGTCACCGGCCTCTCGGCCCTGACCCCCATCGGCAATACCCTGCATGAAAGCTGGGCCAACCTCGTGGCTGGCGTCAGTGGCATCGGCCCCATCACCTTGTTTGACTCCTCGGAATTCGAAACCAGGATCGCCGGCGAACTGAAGAATTTCGATCCCACTTCCTACATGGGGGTCAAGGACGCCAAGCGCATGGATCGCTTTGTGCAGATTGCCGTTGCCGCTGGCAAACAGCTCATGGCCGATTGCGGCCTCGTACTGGACGAAGAGAGCGCACCGGAAACCGGCGTACTGCTGGGATGCGGCCTGGGCGGTTTATCCACCATCGAGGAATTTCATTCCAAGCTCCTGCAGGCCGGCCCCAGGCGCGTTTCGCCCTTCTTCATCCCCATGCTCATCGCCAATATGGCCGCCGGACAGATTTCCATCCAGACCGGGGCGAAGGGGCCCAATCTGGTAACCACCTCAGCCTGTGCCTCGGCCACCCACGCCATCGGGTATGCCTTCTCCGACATCAAACTCGGCCGGGTCAGGGCCTGCATCACCGGGGGAGTCGAGTCGACCATCACACCCATGGGCGTATCGGGGTTCAACGCCATGAAGGCCCTGTCCACCAGAAACGACGAACCGGACAAGGCCAGCCGTCCTTTTGACGCCGACCGGACTGGATTCGTCATCGGTGAAGGGGCCGGGCTTCTGATGCTTGAGGAGCTCGAATACGCCAAATCCAGAGGGGCCAGAATCTACGCCGAAGTGGTGGGTTACGGGGCTTCGGGCGATGCATATCACATCGCCGCACCAGAAGAATCAGGGACCGGCATGGCCCAGGCCATGCGCTGCGCCCTGCGCGACGCCGCACTCAGACCGGAGCAGATAAGCTTTGTCAACGCCCACGCAACATCGACCAAGCTGAACGACAAGACCGAGACCAAGGCACTCAAGGCCGTGTTCGGCGATCATGCCTACAAGATGCCCATCACCGCCAACAAGAGCATGATCGGCCACCTGCTGGGTGCCGCCGGAGGGGCCGAAGCCGTGTTTACGGCCATGAGCCTCATGACCGGTATCGTTCCCGGCACCATCAACCTGGATACTCCGGATCCAGACTGTGACCTGGACTATGTGCCCAACGCCAGCAGGAACATGCAACTCGAATACGGCATCAGCAATTCATTTGGTTTTGGCGGCACCAACGCCTCCATCATTCTGCGCCGCTTCAAATAAACGATCCGCCGCGCCCGCGGCCAACATAGGGAGGAGCAATGGACGAACTGACCCGTCAGGACCCGCAGATTGCCAAGGCAATCCAACTGGAGACAAACCGTCAGATCACCAAGTTGGAACTCATCGCATCGGAGAACTTCACCTCACCAGCAGTGCGTATCGCCATGGGCAGCATCATGACCCACAAATACGCCGAAGGATATCCTGGCAAGCGATACTACGGGGGCTGCGAGTACGTGGACATGGCCGAGAACCTGGCCATGGAGCGGGCCAGGCAACTGTTCAAGGCCGAGTACGCCAACGTCCAGCCCCATTCTGGATCCCAGGCCAACATGGGAGCCTATTTTGCGGCCATCGAACCCGGGGATACCATCCTGGGCATGAATCTCTCCCACGGCGGGCATTTGACACACGGCAGCCCGGTCAACTTCTCCGGCCGCCTCTTCAAAACGGCTTTCTACGGAGTGGAAAAGGAAACCGGCCAGATCAACTATGACGACGTGGAAGCCCTGGCCCAGGAGCACCGGCCCAAGCTGATCATCGCTGGCGCCAGTGCATATCCCCGTATTCTGGACTTCGCCCGCTTCCGGACCATTGCCGACAACGTCGGGGCCAAGCTTCTGGTGGACATGGCCCATATCGCTGGCCTCGTGGCCACGGACCTGCATCCCACCCCCATTCCCCATGCGCACTTCACCACCACGACCACGCACAAAACCCTGCGCGGCCCGCGTGGCGGCATGATCCTCAGCTCCGAGGAGTTTGGCAAGACGTTGAACTCCCAGATTTTTCCGGGCATCCAGGGCGGACCGCTGATGCATGTCATCGCGGCCAAGGCCGTGGCCTTTGCCGAGGCGCTGAAGCCTGACTTCAAGGACTACCAGCAGCAGGTTCTCCTGAACGCCACGACCCTGGCCCAGGACCTGACCGCTGCCGGATACAACCTGGTTTCCGGCGGTACCGACAACCACCTCATGCTCATGGACCTGACCGCCCAGGACATCACCGGAAAGGACGCGGAAATCGGTTTGGACAGAGCCGGCATCACGGTGAACAAGAACACGGTGCCTTTCGAGACCCGCTCGCCGTTCGTTACCTCCGGCGTCCGCCTGGGTACTCCTGCCCTGACCACACGCGGCATGAAGTCAGACGACATGCGCAAGGTGGCCAAGTGGATCGTGGCCGTGCTGCAGAACCTGAACAATGAGTCCCGATTGACCCAAGTGCGGCAAGAAGTGGAAAAATTCGCGGGCCAGTTCCCGCTCTTTGCCTGGTAATCAAGGCGCCTTTCTTGGATTCTGACCAACCACAGGGCTCTTCGACGGGTCCTGTGGTTGCTTCGTTTCATGAGCGGACGAGGTGTACATGGACAAACGCATTCCCTGGCCCGACTATTTCATGAACATCGCCTACCTGGTCGCCGAACGCTCGACCTGTCTGCGGCGGAAGGTCGGGGCCCTGGCTGTGAAGGACAAACGCATTCTGGCCACTGGCTACAACGGCGCACCTGCCGGGTTGACCCACTGTCTGGACATCGGCTGCCTGCGGGAAAAGCTCGGCATCCCCTCAGGGCAGCGCCACGAGCTCTGCCGGGCCCTGCATGCCGAACAGAACGTAATCATTCAGGCTGCCATACACGGGGTCAGCATCGAAGGTGCGGACATCTTCTGTACCACCCAGCCCTGCATCCTCTGCGCCAAGATGCTCATCAATTGCCGGGTCAGGGCCATCCACTTCGCCGAAGGCTATCCGGACGAAATGTCAAGGGAGATGCTGGATGAATCGGGGATCCCCTATCAACGTATGGAGAGAAGGCCCCATGACCGTTGATGCCCGATTCATGGTCCGGGCCATCAAATTGGCCGAACAGGGGCGGGGACGGACCGCGCCAAACCCCTGTGTCGGGGCAGTCCTGGTCAGCCAGAATCGCATCGTGGCCCAGGGTTTTCACACGGCATGCGGGCAACCCCACGCTGAGGTCGCAGCCTTGCTCGACGCCCGGGCCAAGGGTGTTGACCCACGCCATTGCAGCCTCTATGTCACCCTGGAGCCCTGCAACCACCAGGGCAGGACGCCGCCCTGCACCAGGGCCATCCTGGATGCGGGCCTGCCTGAGGTGATCATCGGCTGTCCGGATCCCAACCCGAATGTGGCCGGCGGAGGAGCGGCGTTCCTGCGCAGCCAGGGTTTGAGAGTCCGTCAAGGCGTACGAGAGGGGGCATGCAGGGACCTCATTGCCGATTTCCTCATCTGGCAGACCACGGAACGCCCCTTTTCTATCCTCAAGCTGGCCACTACCCTGGATGGGAAAATCGCCACCAGCCATGGCCATTCGGCCTGGATCAGCGGGGAGGCCTCCCGTCGCGAAGTACACCGGCTCCGATCATGGTGCGGGGCGGTCATCATCGGGGGGGGAACCTTACGGGCGGACAACCCCCAGCTGACCTGCCGGCTGGCCGGATACAGCGGCCCCCAGCCCTTGGCCGTCGTCGTGTCCCGCTTTCTGCCCGAAGCACCGCAAACGTGTGTCCTGCTGAACGAGCGACCGGAACAAACCATCTTCTGGACCACTGAGGCCGAAAGCCGATCCACCCGGGCCGCACGTCTTGCAGACCTGGGCGTCTCGGTCTGGAGCCTTCCCCTCCTTTCGGGATGGACGACCGACCGACTGGATCTGGGGGAAGGTCTCCGCATCCTGCGCCGGGACCGGGGTTGCCTGTACACGTTGATCGAGGGCGGCGGACATCTGGCCGGATCGTTTTTCGCCCAGGGGTTGGTTGACGAATTGCGCCTGTTCCAGGCCATGAAAATTCTCGGAGACGAAGAGGGACGTTCGGCCTTTGCCGGGCGGGACGTCACTTCCATGCAGGAGGCATGGGAACTGCGCCTGATGGAGCGACGCTTCTTTGGCCCGGATCTCTACCTCAGACTGCGTCCCAAGGAGTAGGGCATGTTCACTGGCATCATTCAGGGCACAGGTCACGTGGCAACGATGGACCGTCGCGGGAACGACACCCGCTTCACCCTCCGTCCCTGCTTTGTCCTGACCGATTACCAACACGGTGAGTCCATTGCCGTAAACGGAGTCTGTCTCACCGTTGAAACATTCGGAGCTGACTGGTTCACTGCCTATGCCTCGGCCGAGACCTTATCTGTCACCAACCTTGGCGGCCTGCGCGCAGGCGCCTCGGTCAATTTGGAGCGGGCCCTGTCCCTGGGGGACAGGATTGGCGGCCATATCGTGTCTGGTCATGTCGACTGCGTAGCCCATGTCCTGTCCATGCGTCCGGCTGGCGAATCCCTGATTTACCGTTTGGGCTTTGACGCGGCCTTCTCCCGGCAGGTAATCCCCAAAGGCTCAGTGGCCCTGGACGGCATCAGCCTGACTGTCAACGATTGCGGTCAGGACTATTTGGAAGTAAACATCATCCCGGCCACGCAGCGGGAAACAACCATCTCCGGCTGGACTCCAGGGCAGCGTGTCAACATGGAGACCGACGTCATTGGCAAGTATGTCCAGCGTATGCTTGGACCGTGGACCGCTTCCTCCGCCCCGTCCAGACCGTCGGCCATCACCCCTGATTTTCTGAAGGAACACGGATTTTGATCCCGCCTTCGCGGGAATCCAACATACGAGGAACATATGCACAGGTGCACGGCCGAGGAGGCCATCAAAGAAATAAAGGAAGGCCGGATGATCGTCCTGGTGGATGACGAGGACCGGGAAAACGAGGGGGACCTGACCATTGCTGCGGAAAAGGTCACCCCTGAGGCCATAAATTTCATGGCCAGATTCGGCCGGGGTCTCATCTGTCTGGCCCTTGAGCCTGCGCTGGTGGACAAGCTCCAGCTGCCGCTCATGGCCAAGCGCAACACGTCCAAGTTCGGGACCAATTTTACGGTATCCATCGAGGCCAAGCAGGGCGTGACCACCGGAATCTCGGCCCACGACCGTGCCCTGACGGTGCAGACCGCCGTGGCCGACGACACCACTCCCGAAGACATCGCCACCCCTGGCCACATCTTCCCTTTGCGGGCCAAGCCTGGAGGAGTCCTGGTCCGGGCAGGGCAGACCGAAGGGTCTGTCGATCTGGCCCGCCTGGCCGGACTCAAAGGGGCGGCTGTCATTTGCGAGATCATGAATGATGATGGGACCATGTCGCGCATGCCGGAACTTCGCAAGTTCGCCGCCGAGCACAATATGAAGATCGCCACCATTGCCGATCTCATCGCCTACCGATCGCGCAAGGACTCCCTGGTCCGCCGCGTGGCCGAGGCCCGCATGCCCACCTGCTACGGCGAATTCAGCATCATGGCCTTTGAAAACGATATTGACTCCAAGACCCATATCGCCCTGGTCAAGGGAGAAATCTCCGAAGACAAACCGATTCTGGTGCGCGTGCACAGCGAATGCCTGACTGGCGACGTGTTCGGATCCATGCGCTGCGACTGCGGCAGCCAGCTGCAGCGGGCCATGCAGATGGTCAATGAAGAAGGAGCGGGAGTCATCCTCTACATGCGCCAGGAAGGACGGGGGATCGGCCTCGGCAACAAAATCAAGGCCTACCATCTTCAGGATGAAGGCCGTGACACCGTGGAGGCAAACCTTGAACTGGGCTTCGCCCCTGACCTGCGCGACTACGGCCTGGGGGCCCAGATACTGGTCAACCTGGGTATCAAACGAATGAAGCTCATGACCAACAACCCCAAGAAAATCATCGGGCTGGAAGGCTATGGCCTCAAGGTTGAAGAGCGGGTGCCCATCGAAATTCCGGCCTGCGAGGAAAACAAGTGCTATCTGCACACCAAGTTCGCCAAGCTTGGCCACCTTCTGCACCTGGACGCCGGGAACAAATAAATTTGGAGGACTCATGCTTCACATCAAAACCATCGAAGGGCATCTGCAGGCCCAGGACCTCAAATTCACCATCATCGCCAGCCGTTTCAACGACTTCATCGTGGACCGGCTCATCGGCGGCGCCGTGGACTACCTGATCCGGCATGGAGCTGAGCGCGAGAACATCACCCTCATCCGCATTCCCGGGGCCTTCGAAATGCCCGTCGTGGCCAGCAAGGTGGCCAAGTCCGGAAAAGCCGACGCCATCATCTGTGTTGGCGCTGTCATCCGTGGAGCCACTCCCCATTTCGACTATGTCTGCAGCGAAGCCACCAAGGGCATCGCCCATGTCTCCCTGGAAACCGGTATCCCCATCGGATTCGGTCTGCTGACCACGGATTCCCTCGAACAATCCATTGAACGAGCCGGGAGCAAGGCCGGCAACAAAGGGGTGGACGCCGCCGCTGCAGCCCTGGAAACCCTGCGTGTCCTGCAGCAGATTTAGAGGCCTAGCGTGAGTCAAAACCGCAGACATCAGCGCCGCTTCGCCTTTCAGGTCATCTACTCGCTGAATTTCAGCCATGACGCGACCAAGGACGCCTTGGCCAGATCCTTTGACAATTTCTGGACTGAAGAAGATTTCGGAGAAAATCCAAGGGAATCCTTTGCCTGGAGTTTGGTTGAGGGGGTCTTGGACCATGCAGAAGAGATCGATGCCGTCATCGTCAAGCACTCCCAACACTGGAAAATCAATCGCATAGCCAAGGTCGAACTGACCATTTTGCGGCTCTCCCTGTTTGAAATGCTTTTCTGCCCGGACATTCCCTTCAAAGTGGCCATGAACGAGGCCATAGAACTGGCCAAGGATTTCGGAGACGACAACTCCAGGACTTTCATCAACGGCGTTCTGGACGCAGCGGCCAAGGGCGCTGAACGAGACCAACGCTGAGGACAACCCCTCCCGGGAACACGCTATCGAGGACAGCATGGCGCAGTACGATTTCAAGACGATTGAGGAGAAATGGCAAAAGACGTGGGCAGACCAGGCCTGCTTCCGGACCGACGTGAGCAGGAAAAAGAGGAAGTACTACGTCCTGGAAATGTTCCCATACCCGTCCGGTCGCATCCACATGGGCCATGTGCGTAACTATTCCATCGGCGACGTGGTGGCCCGGTACAAACGCATGCAGGGCTTCAACGTCTTCCATCCCATGGGCTGGGACGCCTTTGGCCTGCCTGCGGAAAACGCGGCCATCAAGAACAGTACCCACCCCGCCAAATGGACCTACGAGAATATTGACTACATGCGTACCCAGCTGATGCGCCTGGGCTATTCCTACGACTGGGAACGGGAGATCGCCACCTGCCACCCCGAGTACTACCGCTTCGAACAGGAGTTTTTTCTCAAGTTTCTTAAAAAGGGCCTGGCCTACCGCAAGAAAGCCCCTGTGAACTGGTGTCCCAGCTGCCATACGGTTCTGGCCAACGAACAGGTCGAAGAGGGACTGTGCTGGCGCTGCGACTCGGAGGTCCAGCAGAAGGAATTGTCGCAGTGGTTCCTGCGCATCACGGACTATGCCGAAGAACTCCTGGCTGACCTCGACCAGTTGGTCGGGGGCTGGCCAGAACGTGTCCTGACCATGCAGCGCAACTGGATCGGCAAGAGTGTGGGCGCCGAACTTGCGTTTTCCATCAAAGGCATGGACGAGCAGATCACGGTTTTCACCACTCGGCCGGACACGCTCTACGGGGCGACCTTCATGAGCCTGGCCCCCGAGCACCCGCTGGTGGAAAAGCTTATTTCCGGCACGGGACAGGAGAATGACATCCGCGCCTTCGTTGAGCGCATCTCCAAGATGGACCGCATCGTGCGCACGGCCGAGGATCTGGAAAAGGAGGGCGTCTTCACCGGCAGGTACTGCATCAATCCGGTTACTGGCCGGGAGATGCCCATCTACGTGGCCAACTTTGTGCTCATGGGCTACGGCACCGGGGCGGTTATGGCCGTTCCTGCCCATGACCAGCGAGACTTTGAATTTGCGGCCAAATACGGTCTGTCCAAGGTTGTTGTCATCAGCCCCAGGGATGCAACACTGGAAGCGGATTCCATGGTCGAAGCCTATACCCAGCCCGGGGTGATGACCAATTCCGGCGAGTTCGACGGCATGGATTCCGAAGCAGCCAAGGACGCCATCGTGTCCATGCTCGGCGCCAAAGGTCTGGGCAGGCCCACGGTCAACTATCGGCTGAGGGACTGGAACATCTCCCGCCAGCGGTACTGGGGAGCGCCCATCCCTGTTGTGTACTGCGACGCCTGCGGCATCGTGGCGGTCCCGGAAACGGATCTGCCCGTGGAACTGCCCCTGGACGTGCAGGTCAATCCGGATGGGCGTTCTCCGCTGCCATCCTGTGCGTCCTTCGTCACCGTGTCGTGCCCCGCGTGTGGCAAGCCTTCCCGGCGCGAGACCGACACCATGGACACCTTTGTGGAATCTTCCTGGTACTTTGCAAGGTATACAGCAGCTCGCAACGAAGACTCACCCTTCACTGCCGAGGACATTGCCTACTGGATGCCTGTGGACCAGTACATCGGGGGTATCGAACACGCCATCCTCCACCTTTTGTATTCCCGCTTCTTTGTCAAAGCCCTGAGGGATGAAGGCTACCTCTCCCATGATGAACCCTTCCAGAACCTGCTGACTCAGGGCATGGTCCTGCTGCACGGCTCGAAGATGTCCAAATCCAAGGGAAACGTGGTCGACCCTGATGAAATGATAGAGCAGTACGGGGCAGACACGGTTCGTTTGTTCTGCCTTTTTGCCGCGCCCCCGGAAAAGGACCTGGAATGGAACGACAAGGGCATCGAAGGCGCCAACCGTTTCCTGTCCCGTCTGTGGCGCCTGGTGGATGAACTTGAGGGCGCACTGACGGCCTGTGGTCCCTGTGCCAGGGTTGCCAGCCTTCTGGACCCCATCGGGAGGGACCTGCGCCGCAAGGAGCACGATACGGTCCGACGCGTGGAGCGCGACATCGAAAACAAATTCCAATTCAACACGGCCATCGCCGCCATGATGGAACTGGTCAACACGCTCTATGCCGTCAAAGACGAATTGCGCGGGCACCCTGACGGCCCCTTGCTGTTGTCGTCGGCCATTTCCTCGGTTCTGGTGACCCTCTCCCCCATTGCGCCGCACATCTGCGAGGAACTCTGGGCCCGCATGGGCTATACCAGGCCCCTGGCTTTGGAGCCATGGCCATCCTACGACCCAGAAGCCCTCAAAACAAACGAAGTAACCGTGGTGGTGCAGGTGAACGGCAAGTTGCGGGGGCAGATCACTGTACCGACCGACGCCTCATCCGCAGAAATCGAGGCCCAGGCCTTGGCCGATCAAAATGTTGCGCGACACATCGAGGGCAAAACCATTGTCAAAACTATCGTCATTCCCGGCAAACTGGTCAGCGTGGTGGTTCGCTAGGCTGATGGGGGCGGTGTTCTGCATCGCCATGATGTCCGCCTGCGGGTATGAACTAACGGCAAACTCACCCATTGTTTTGCCCCAGGACAGTACCAAATTGTTCTTGAGCAAGGTGACCAACCCAACCACGGAAACCTGGCTAGAACCTATGATCAGGACCAGTCTGCGCGATGAATTGACCCGAAGGGGGAACGTTGTCTGGGTTTCCCAGAACGAGGCCCAGGCCACGGTCACGGTGGACGTGCGCTCATACAGCACGGCCGATGCGGTCAAGGGGCGGGACGACGTGACCGTCAAATCCGAGGCCCGCATCCAACTGGAGGTCAGCTTTTTCGACGCGAGAACCAACGCGCTGATCTGGACTTCCGGTCCTGTAATGGCCACAGAGTCCTACAGAGCATCCGCGGAGGCACGCGCCAACGCAGGCCACTACCTGAGGCCTGCCGGAAAGCGCGAAGCGACCCAAAACGCGGTGGACTTGGCGATGCGCATGGTAGCAGACCGCCTTGGTCAGAAATTCTGACGCATGTCCAGGCAAGGCTTTACCTTTCTCGTCTGCACGGATGCAGAACTGATCAAGGATCGGGTGGCGGAGCTGCTTCAGGACACCCCCTTCATGGCCAAGGTCTTCTGGGGTGACGAGGAATTGCCGAGCGGATACTGGCAGGCCCTGACCGTGCCCGCCATGATGGGCCAACCCAACGCCGTCGTGCTGCGCCGGGCCCAGGACCAGAAGGATGAATTCTGGGCCAGAATCGAACCACTGCTGGCCATGGCCAGGGTCTCGATCTGGCCCTTTTTCTGCCTGGAAGGCGATTGGCAGAAAGGTAAACCGACCGTGCCGAAAGCCGTGATCAGAGGCAAATACTGGGCCGTGGCCCAGAAAAAAGGGTGGGTCTGGGAACACGCCGGCCTGAACCGCAAGACTCTCGGCGCGGAAGTGGACCGCTTTGCCCAGCGCTATGGCCTGAACTTTGCCCCGGGAGTCCGCCAGTCCCTCATCCAGACACTGCCCCTCACCACCATTGCTCTGCGCAACGAAATGGAAAAAATCCTTCTTCTGGCCGGCGAGGGGGGCACAATCAGGCCAAGCCACCTCCAATCACTGCCTGGCGAGGATGGCATCGAGATTTTCTCTTTCCTGCGCTCCCTGCACGACTCAGCTGGCCGCCAAAAAGTCTGGAACCACCTGCTGAACGATCCGGCCCTGTCCAGCGGTGACATGGTCTTCCCTGTCTCGGCCCTGCTGCTGCGCGAGGCCAGGCAGCTATGGCAGATCCTCCACGGCGACGAGGACAAGGTCCAGCTTCATCCTGGTATGAAGGCGGAAAAAAAGCGTCTTGCCCAACGCCTTGGCCCAAACCGGATCAGCCGGTTCTGGGACTTGGCCCTCAAGGCCGACACCGACATCAAGACCGGACGTCTCAAACCTGCCCAGGCCATGGAAAATCTGATCAAGGATGTCCAGCGCGTATGGTGAGGGAAGCCACGCCCCATTATCTCGGCCATCGTCAACGTTTACGGGACCGACTGATCTCCAATCCACGAGAGCTGGCCGACTACGAGCTGCTGGAACTCCTGTTGACCTATGCCCTGCCCCGCAAGGACACCAAGCCCATGGCCAAGGAATTGTTGGCCCGCTTTGGATCATTGGGAAACGCCTTGCTGACCGACCCCTCGCGCATCATGGACATACCCGGTCTGGGCCAGGGCGCAGCAACTTTTTGGCGGGTCATGCAGGAATGCCTGGTCAGAAAGGCCGGATCTCCCGTAGTGAACAAGGAAAAATTCTCCACCCCTGATCAGGTCAGGGACATGGTCTGCTCCCGACTGGGGCATCTGACCAAGGAAGAATTCTGGATCATACTGGTCGATAATCAAAACAGACTCATCCTTTTTGAACAAATTTTTCGCGGAACCGTGGATCAGACTGCGGCATATCCACGGGAAATTCTTGAACTGACCCTGCGTCATCACGCCAGCGGCCTGATCCTGGTACACAACCATCCGGGCGGCGACGCCAACCCTTCCCTCCAGGACAGAAAACTGACGGAAGCCATCTCTCGCCTGGCCACGGACATCGGCCTGCGCCTCCTGGACCACCTTGTGGTGACTGGGGAGCACTACTCCAGCTTCCGTGCCCTTGGTTTGCTCTGATCTCCCCTCCAAAATGGGCTGAACGCCTTTTTTTCCCTTGCCTGAACCGTAATTCGCCTTATAACTGTCAGGATTTGCTTTTTTGTGGGCTCGATGAGCTCTATTACACCAGCATGAGGAGATTTTTATGGCTGATGAGAAGACATTTTCCCCTGAAAACAAAGAACTCAGAGGTGAAAATCCCGATACAGCAAATGCCGACAGCGCTGCACAGGAAGCAGAGATCCCAACCACCATGCCCCTTTTGGCAGTCCGGGACATCGTCGTTTTCAACTTTATGATCCTGCCCCTCTTCGTTGGCCGCGAAAAGAGCGTGCAGGCCGTCGATGCAGCCTTGAACAGCAACCGCTACATCCTCATCTGTACCCAGAAGGACGAGGGAATTGACGACCCCGGGCCGGACGATCTCTATGAGATCGGAACCGTGGCCATGATCATGCGCATGTTGAAGATGCCGGATGGCAGGTTGAAAGTCCTGGTCCAAGGCCTGACCAGGGCACGCATCACCAGATTTGTGCATCATGAGCCCTTCGACATGGTCCACATCGAGCCTATTGACGAACTGGTGGTCGAGAACCCTGGCCCCGAAGAGGAAGCACTGTTGCGCTCGGTCAAGGAGCAGAGCGAAAAAATACTGACCTTACGGGGTATTGATTCATCCGAGATCATGAACGTCTTGAACGCCGTGAACGATCACGGCCGGCTGGCCGACCTGGTCGCCTCCAACCTGCGCATGAAATCTTCTGAAGCGCAACGCATCCTGGAAAGCCACGACCCCATTGAGCGTCTGAGCCTGGTTAATTCCCAGTTGGTCAAGGAAGTCGAGGTCGCTTCCATGCAGGCCAAGATCCAGAACATGGCCAAGGAAGGCATGGACAAAGCCCAGCGCGAATACTTCCTGCGCGAGCAACTGAAGGCCATCCGCCGGGAACTGGGAGACAAGGGCGGAGAAAGCGACGAAATGGAGGATCTCAGAAGTGCCCTCAACTCCATCGGACTGCCCAAGAAGGTCAAAAAGGAAGCGGACAAGCAGCTTTCCCGTTTGGAGTCCATGCATCCAGACAGTTCAGAATCCACGATTCTGCGCACCTATCTGGATTGGATCATCGACCTGCCGTGGAAGAAGACGTCCAAGGATCGTCTCGACATCATGGAAGCGGCCAAAATTCTCAACGACGACCACTATGACCTGGAGAAGGTCAAGGAGCGCATTCTCGAATACCTGAGCGTCAGGAAGCTGAACCCCACCATGAAGGGGCCCATACTCTGCTTCGTGGGTCCTCCGGGTGTGGGCAAGACGTCGCTGGGCAAATCCATCGCCCGGTCCTTGGGACGAAAATTCGTGCGCATGTCTCTGGGCGGTATGCGCGACGAGGCGGAAATCCGGGGGCACCGCAGAACCTACATAGGAGCCATGCCTGGCCGCATCATCCAGTCCATGAAGGATGCCGGGACCATCAATCCAGTCATAATGCTTGACGAGATTGACAAGCTCGGCAACGATTTTCGGGGAGACCCATCCTCGGCCCTGCTCGAAGTGCTCGATCCGGAACAGAACAACTCCTTCACGGACCACTACCTGAACGTGCCCTACGACCTGTCCAAGGTCATGTTCATCTGCACGGCCAACATGCTCGACACCATTCCGTCGGCCCTGCTGGACCGGATGGAGGTCATCCGCATTCCCGGATACACGGAGCAGGAAAAGATCACCATAGCCCGACGCTACCTGCTGACCCGCCAGATCAAGGAAAACGGCCTGTCCGAGGAAACTCTGATTGTATCGGATGCGGTTCTGGCGGAGATCATCCGGGGGTACACCCGCGAGGCGGGCCTGAGGAACCTGGAAAGAGAGATCGGCTCGGTCTGCCGCAAATACGCGCGCAAGGTGGCAGAAGGCCGGAAAGGCCCTTTCCGGGTGACCAGCGCATCATTGGTCAAGCTGCTGGGGCAGCCCAAATTCATGGATGAGGAGCGGGAAAACAGCATGCCCGCCGGAGTGGCCCTGGGCCTGGCATGGACCCCTTACGGCGGTGAAATCCTGCACATTGAGTGCAGTCTCCTGCCTGGTAAAGGCAAGCTGATTCTGACCGGAAAGCTCGGAGATGTGATGAAGGAAAGCGCCCAGGCTGCATTGAGCTATGCCCGCAGCAAAAGCGCCAGCCTTGGAATTGCCGAGGACTTCTTCGACACCCACGACATCCATATCCACGTCCCGGCTGGAGCCACTCCCAAGGATGGCCCCTCGGCTGGAGTCACCCTTGTAACGGCCTTGCTCTCCGCCATCACCAATGAGCCCATTGCCCCGGACGTGGCCATGACCGGCGAAATCACCCTTCGTGGTCGGGTCTTGCCTGTGGGCGGGATCAAGGAAAAAATTCTGGCGGCTGTTAGCCATGGGGTGGACAAGGTCCTTATCCCGGCCAGAAACGCCCATGACCTGGATGAGATACCCAAGGACCTCCGCAAGCGGATCACGGTCAAGACCGTGCAGGCCATCGACGAGATCTGGCCCGAAGTTCGCTCAGGGGCCAACAAATAAAGGACGGCAACAACAATCCCCTCCCTGCGTTGGCAGAGAGGGGATTGTTGTTCACGCACAGGATCGACCGGCAATCACTTGACTATCAGGGAGTTTCCGATTTCCGCAAACAGATCGGCCAGGGTGACCACCCCAATGATCTTTCCTCCTTCCTCCACCACGGCTCGACCCCGGCGGTAATCCAAAAAAACTTCCAGCATCCGGGCCAAAGGGTCGTTGGGCTTGACCACAGGAATATCGGTCTGCAGGCATTCATTGATGCGCACTTGCGCACAGCTGCGACAGGCCCGGGAAAAAGCGTTGTCCCAGTCCACTTCATCGCCGGTCAGGACAGAGCCCTTGAGCAAACAAGGCCCGATACCCTGCACCAGGTTCCACATGGACAGGATACCAAGAAACTGACCGGTTTTGGAAAAAACCAGGACAAAGCCGTTGTCCTTCTGTGTTTTTCGACTTGCGAGTAAGGCCGTGATCGCTTCCGCCAGACTCGCATCCTCGCGCACGGATACATAGTCCTCGCGCATGATGTCCCAGACCCGTTTACGTAAGAGCATAACAACCCCCCTTGATAATGAAGAGCGGGCGCAAAACACCCGGCTCGGTTAGCATGAATGCGACGGACAGCAGTTTTCAACCCCTGTCCTGGCCATGGATATGCCTCGACCCTCTCCCGCCGAAGTCCGACAAAAAGGGGCGCACAGGAACATCTCTGCGATGCACATGAGGAGCGAAATGCCCGGAGACATCCCCAGCGTCATTCAAAATCAGCCAGCAAGGCACCGATATGCAGCTCCTCGGTGAGGGCATCATTTTGGTACTTGGTCCGGATCCTCCACAAGGCCTGCTGCAGTTGTGCGTTGGTAATGCCGTTGGACAACGCCGTGTAGGCTTCCAGGAAAGCGGCCAGATGATCGCAGATCTTGAGCATTCGGCCGTCCTTGGGACAAAAGCGGTCGGCGTTGTACTGTCCTTGCAGTTGATCCCAACTGACAATGCGCGCCCTCCCATCATGGATGATGGTGGACTCGAATTCAGATCCTACCTCGATGCCCAGAAAATATCCCAGACGCTTGACCAGATCTGCATATACCGCACGGTCCAGGATGGAAAAAAGGCGGCGCTCGAGTTCCCTGGCTTCGTACTCGCGGATCAGATCGCCGATGCCCTGGACCGAACTTTTGACCGGGGAAATGATGTCCCTGGTCAGAAGTTCCGGCACGTCATGGAACAGGCCGGCATAAAAATTGTTGTGCCGCCGCACCGGGCAGGCACCTACCGCCAGGCTGAAAAAATAGGCCAGACAGGCCACAATGAACATGTGCCCCAGGACCGACGTTTCAGGGATGCGCGGGGTCTGGGACCATCTTTTCTGAAAGCGGAGTTGTCCGCACATATACGCAAACTTGCCAAGTCTGGTGCCCGGTCCTTTCAGGAGCTGCTGCACCCCGACCAGGTCGAGATGGGCCTCCAGACTGCGCTGGAAATTGGCCTCGATGTCAGCCATTTCCTCATCCCAAGGGTTGAGATCACGGATCAGATGGAACTCCCAACGGCTGGCAAAAAGATGGGCAGCGTCCAGGATGCGGGAGGCCAAGGTCTCGTCCCGGCGGACCTGATGTTCGAAATGGCAACGCATTCCGTCCCAGAAATCCTTGCCCAGGGGTTGAACCCGGGGCTGGAGCTGATCCAGGACCCAGGCTGTCAACTTCTGGTAGTGTGCTGGATTCGCCTTGATCTGGTAGAAGATGGGGGGTTTGATGTCGGTGATGACCAGCCGGTAGAGATAGTCGTAAATACCGCCCCGGACTATGTCCTCTCCCAGACTGGACTTGGCCTCGGCCGGAAGGTCGACAGAGTTGAGTTCAAAAAGAAGCCAGGCCGCGATCATCTTGTGTGCCTGCTTGTCCACCTCCACCAGTTCCATCGGGCGCATCTTGTCATTCCAGCGCTTCATGAAACTGCCGGAAAAAACGAGCTGGAGCAAGCCTTTGCGAATGCTGGCCACAAACAACCTCCGGATGACGCCATCTGGCGGCGACCCAAAATTTTTTTCTTCACCAATGGCGAAAAACACTTTACAAGCAGGCCAAGGCCGGATAGCTGATTCGTTCCTTATCCCACAAGCATTGTTTCGTTACGTTGTAGCGGTTACGGTGATAAAGCACAAGCATTTGTGTATGTTATCACTGATCTCAAGATTGGAAGCACCCGCAACGATACGGGTTTTATCAGGCAGGAGCCACAGAAATGAAGACATACAGCCCCAAAGCAAGCGAACTGACCCACAAATGGTATCTTGTCGATGCCAAAGACAAGGTCCTGGGGCGGCTTGCCACGGAAATCGCATCCCGTCTCCGGGGAAAGCACAAGGCCGAATTCGCACCGCATATGGACAATGGTGACTTCATCATCGTCATCAATGCTGACCAGATCAAAGTCACCGGCCAGAAGAGCACTCAGAAGGTGTATTACCGGTATACCGGAAAGGTCGGCGGCCTGCGGGAGACCACCCTGGCCGAAATGATGAAGAAAAAGCCACAGGATGTCATCACCAAGGCCGTGCGGGGTATGCTGCCCAAGAGCGCCCTCGGCTATCAGCTGATCACAAAACTGAAAGTATACCCCGGCGCGGAACACCCACATCAGGCGCAGCAGCCTGAAGTTCTGGACATCTAATCAGGGATGGAGAGGATTATGAGCCAAGATTTCTTTTACGGTACCGGCAAGAGAAAGACTTCCGTGTCCCGGACCAGACTGTATAAAGGCACTGGCAGCATCACCGTGAACGGCCGCGAATTGAGCGATTATTTCCCGCGGGCCACGCTGCAGATGATCATCCGTCAGCCCCTCAAACTGACCAAGACCATCGAGAAATTCAATATTGCCTGCCGGGTTACCGGCGGGGGCCTTTCCGGTCAGGCCCAGGCAGTGCGCCATGGTATCAGCCGCGCTCTACTGGAATTCGATCCCGAACTCCGCGGCGTGTTGAAACGTGCTGGTCTGCTGACCCGCAATTCCCGCGTCAAGGAAAGGAAAAAGTACGGCCAGCGCGCTGCCCGCGCCCGGTTCCAGTACTCCAAGCGTTAATCCGGATCTGGTTTTCGCACAGAAGGCAGGGAAGTGGTTGCTTCCCTGCCTTCTTTTTTTCGGAGAAAAAAATGGCCGCTAAAAAAATCCAGCCCGTCATGGTGTTCGCCGATGACCACGGCAACATCTACGACCATCCGGAATTTCTGATGCTGGTCCGCCGTGGCCGGGAACTGACCCTCCCCCGGCCGGATGAGCTCATCCCCCTGCCCGAAGGCAGCGATCTCTACCTCCTGCCTGGCCGCCATGCTTTGGGCCTCGATCCGGTAACGGGCAGGGCCGAAGCCCTGGACGAACGGGCTGTGGCCGCATTTGTCTGCCCGACCTACACCCTCTCGGCCACAGCGGCGTATCTTCAGGAAGACAGCGCAACCAGGCTCCCGCTTTTCGCGTACGGCGCTGTGGGGTTCGCCAATGATCGCTTCTGGGTGACAGCCACACAGGTGGACAAGGATCGGCGGCAGGTCTTTACCGGCATATCCCAGGAACGCATCGCCAGAGGCGCCCAGGATCTGCTGAAGCGCTATCCCGCAAACCGTCTGCTCCAGCACCTGGCCCGTTGCGCACTGACATTTTGCTGTCCGGCGGCCAAGAATCTGGCCCTGGGCCGCTACGAGGCTCCACTGCCCACAGCCAGAATCTGCAACGCCCGCTGTTTCGGCTGCATCTCCTTCCAACCCGAGGACTCTGGATTTCCTGCCTCCCAGAATCGCATCGATTTCACGCCAACGCCACAGGAGATCACCGAGGTCATGAGCCTGCATGCGCGGAGGACCAAAAATCCCATCCTGTCCTTCGGCCAGGGCTGCGAGGGCGAACCGCTCTCCGAGGCGTCTCTCATCGCCGAGGCAATCGCCCTTTTCCGCAATGCCGGGGGGCAAGGGACGGTGAACATCAACACCAACGCGAGCCTTCCTGATACCATCCCCAGCCTGGCTCAGGCCGGCCTCGATTCCATCCGGGTCAGCTTGAACAGCGCCCGCGAATCAATCTACAATGTCTACTATCGCCCCCGCGGCTACCGCTTTGCCGATGTACTCCGCACCATTACCACGGCCAAGGCGAACGGGCTCTTTGTGTCCTTGAACTATCTTTTCTTCCCTGGGGCGAACGACACGGAAAGCGAACTTCTGGCACTTACGGACCTGGTCACCACCACCAGGCCGGATTTCATTCAGATGCGCAACCTGAGTCTCGACCCTGAACTCTATATCGGCTGCGTGGGGGATCCGGCCGAGCCCTCCATGGGGCTTGCGAATTTCATGAAGCGCCTCCGCAAGACCTGCCCCTGGATCAAGTACGGATATTTCAACCCTTTCCTGCGGGACGGCGTGCCCGTACTCTGGACATAACCCATGAACACCCACGCCCTGGGTATGTGCAGCATGCTGGGAGCGGCCCTGTGCTTCTCAGCCACATCCACCCTTATCCGCCTGGCGCCGACCATCGACCCTTTCAAGACGACCCTCTTCCGCTTCGCCATCGGCATGGCGCTGCTGGGCACGGCCGCCATGTGCCGCCGCATCCGTTTGGAGTTCGCCAGCTCCTCCCTGCTTTTCAGCCGCGGCTTCATCGGCGGCCTGGCCGTGTTCATCTTCTTCTGGTCCATCAACGCCATCGGCCTGGGCAAGGGCACGCTTCTGAGTTACTCCTACCCCGTCTTCGCCGCCGTGTGGGGGGCCGTCCTGCTTGGCGAGCGGGTGTCTTTCAGGGCCTGGGTCCTCATTGCCCTGGCCTTCTGCGGCTTTGTCCTGACCTCCGTGGGTCGTGGCGATGCCCTGGGAGGCCTCGGACTGAACGAGTGCATCGCCCTGGCCGGCTCCATGCTCTCGGGACTGGCCGTGGTCATTGTGCGCAAGCTGCGGGCCACCGAGTCCTCCTACTCCATCTTTTTTTCCCAGTGCGTGATCGGCTTCTGGTTGACGATCATCCCGGCCAACCTGACCCCGGTGGCCATCGGCATCGACGGCGGCTTCATCCTCCTCGCCATCGGCATCACCGCGGCCATCGGACAGCTCCTGATGACCTACTCCTACAAGGCCCTGCCAGTGTCCCAGGGCTCCATCATCGTGTTGGTCACCCCTGTAACCAATATTCTGATCGGCATGACGGTCTTCGGCGAGAGCATCGCTCCCGTCACAGGTTTGGGCATGCTGCTGATCCTCGTGGCCTGCACCCTCATCGGACTGCAGAAATGACGAAGGCCGCTCCGAAGCGAGGCGGCCTGAAAAATCCGGAAAAGGTCCGAAGACTCCAATGGCGGCCACAGCCGCCTTCATCTTATTCGTCCGGAGATGGAAAGACGATGCGGACCTGCTCCTCGTCGTCGACCCTCTCGGCGATCTCCCCGATGATCCAGGCGTCCTGCTTCAAAGCCCCAAGCCGATGGACCACATCCTTGGCCACATCCTTCTTGACGACCATGATATAGCCCACGCCGCAGTTGAAAATCTGCAGCATCTCCTCCCAGGACAGATCGCCCTGGGCACGGACCCAGTCAAATACCGGAGGAATGGACCAGGCACCGAACCGCAGGCGTGCGGTCACGGTTTTGGGCAGGACTCGCACGATGTTATCGTAGAATCCTCCACCCGTGATATGGACCATGCCATGGATCTCCCAATCCCGCATGATGTTGCGCACTGCCTCTACGTAGATGCGGGTCGGCGCGAGGAGAATTTCGGCCACGGTCTTGCCGGTGCCAGGGAAAACGTCCGCAGGGCTCAGACCCGACTGGGCATAGAGCTTGCGAACAAGGGAATACCCGTTGGAGTGCACGCCTGACGATGCCAGGCCGATGACGGCGTCACCCACGCCGATGCTTGAGCCGTCCACGACCTTGTCGTTGTCGACGATACCGACACAAAAACCGGACAGATCGTATTCGCCGTCAGCGTAGAAATCGGGCATCTCGGCCGTTTCCCCGCCAATGAGGGCACACTGGGCCTCTCTGCACCCCTCGACAATGCCCTTGACAACCGCCACAGCCTTGTCGATGTCGAGCTTCCCTGTAGCGAAATAATCAAGGAAAAACAAAGGCTTGGCTCCCTGCACAATGATGTCGTTGACGCTCATGGCCACCAGATCGATGCCTACGGTGTCGTGCCTGTCAAAAAGGAAGGCCAGTTTCAGCTTGGTGCCCACGCCGTCGGTGGAGGCCACCAGAACAGGATCGTTGACCATGGTCATGGAGGGCTTGAACAATCCTCCGAATCCACCGATTTCGTTGACCACCCCCTTGGTATAGGTGGAAGCCACCAATGACTTGATCCGGGAAACGAACGTATTGCCCGCTTGAATATCCACCCCGGCGTCCTTGTAGGCCTTGTCCCGCTGAGACATGTGCGACTCCTTGTTTCTCGCCCGCCAAACCGCTACTGAAAGAAAACATCAGCTTCAGGGGGCCATCGTGATTAAACCCACGGCTTTTTCAAGTAAAGGAAAAAACTGGGCTTTGGCAAGGGCTGGAGGGGTTCTGGCCTGTGCACTCCT
>JAAYCS010000063.1 GCA_012729655.1 Desulfovibrionales bacterium
ACTTGTCAGCCATCAACGCGGGGATGATGCCATCGAAGTCGGTATTGACGATCTTGAGCTTGACGCCCATGGCCTTGGCCATTTCCTTGGCGACGTCCACGTCAAATCCAACGATTTCCCCTTTTTTATTCGTCATCTCAAAGGGCATGTACCCGGCGTCCAATCCGACGCGCAGTTCCTTGCGTTTCAGAATTTCATTCAACGTGGACTTCTGGGCCAAATCGTGATCCGCAGCAAAACTCTGTGCTGCCACGCAGACGGCCACAAACAATGCCAATACACATCTGAAGACAAAGCGCATAATTCCTCCTCAAAAGGTTACGTAAAAATGCCGGGGTTCAGTATTTGCCCTCGGTCAGGATTTCCTTGATGACCATGCGCACGTTGCAGAATTCGCAGATCGGGAGTTCCTCTTCGGGCAGGCAGATGATCCTGGCTTGCTTGCATTTTGGGCAGGCAACCTCAACAAACTCCCGTTTATAGCGGTCTTTGAGCAGTTCCATGAAGAAATCCTCTGTAGTGAGAACGGTTCCAGTCCGGAAAATAGAAAAATCAAGCAGATCCGTCAGGAGAGCCTTCTGCAAGCCGATCTCCGGACCGGACTTCCACTCCGACGAGCATGCGCGTCCTGAACCATGCAGGGGGAAGCCGGGCTGCACGCAGGCATCCGGTCCGATCAGTGGGAATACCCGCGGGACGATGCGGAAATGCATACGGGGTTCTTTCTGCTTGAAATACGGCTGGGGGCTTCCAAACAAGAAAAATTTTCTTTGGCAAGCATTATTTCCCGCCGGATTTGCAGTTTTTCTTGGACAGCAGGTCCTGAACGGATTCCGGCGTTGCTGCTGCCTCTGCGCGGAGGATGCTCCGGGATCCGAACCTGTCCCGGATTTGGTCTATGGCCTGGTCCAGGAGGTCCTGTTTGGCACTTTCCGCATCCGGAAAAAGGGGCAACCGGTGTTGTTCGGCCCGGAAGTTCGACACACATGTGCCGATGAGTCGCACAGGCTTGACCAGGCGTTGCTCAGCAAGCAGGGCGCAGGTGGCATTGAAGATGTCGCGGGTCCGATGTGTCGGTTCGTGCAGTGATACGGCTTTGGTCAGCACGGCAAAATCGTTGAACTTCAACTTGAGGGAAATGCATGTGCCCTTTTTGCGCGTGGAGCGAAGTTTCCGACCCACGCGTTCAGCTTGGATCAGCAGCCATCGCTTGAGAATTTCCGGATCCAACGTGTCCTGGCTGAACGTATTTTCTGCACTGCAGGACTTGGAGTCACCTTCCGGTTCCACGGGACTGTGGTCAATGCCCAGGGCCCGGTCATGGAGAAAAAGGCCGCGTTTGCCAAAACGATCGATCCAGAATTGGCGGGGATGCCTCAGAATGTCGGAAACAACCGTCACTCCCAGCCGTGACAGTTCCTCCAGCGTACGATGACCAACTCCTGGAATTTTGGACAGGGGCAGCCTGGAAAGGAATGAGGGCACCTCCTCTGGCAGGATGACTGTCAGTCCGTCAGGTTTGTTCCAGTCCGAGGCGATCTTGGCCAGAAATTTGTTCGGGGCAATGCCCACGGAACATGTCAGTCCTGTGCCCGTCGAAATTTTTTCTTTCAGGCGGCGGGCCAATACCTCCGGGGGGCCAGAAATGCGGCCTGTGCCGGTTATGTCAGCGTAGGCCTCGTCTACTGACGCCTGTTCGACGACAGGACACAAAGAGTGGATGATGCCCATGATCTGGTGCGACACTTCTTTGTACCGGGCCATGCGGCCAGGCAGAAACACGGCATGCGGGCAAAGTTTTCTGGCTTGGACAATGGGCATGGCCGAGTGGATTCCATATCGTCTGGCCTCATACGAGGCTGCCGAGGCAACGCCCCGCAAGGATTGACCGATGACAACCGGTTTGCCGCGCAGATCTGGATTGTCGGCTTGCTCTATGGACGCAAAAAAAGCATCCATATCGACATGCAGAATAATTGATTGAAAATTACTTCCATCGCGGGTATTGGACGACTTCATTTTTTCATTCTCATATCCTAATGACCTCAGGTCAATATCTCTTCAGTTGACCTGCCGATTAATATGAATGACATGGATTTTAACGCTTTGACAAAAAGGTATGATGAGCGTAAAAATTAACTGCACGTTTTTTCGAATAGTTTTTTCCGGTCTAAAAATATCAACAAAGAGGAGTCGAACGTATGAAAATGAACAGAGTATTGGTGTTGAGCCTGTTGCTGGTGATGTTTGCGGCCTCAACGGCACTGGCCGCAGAGAACTATGTGCGAAAGGTCGATAATTTCATTTTTCTGGTAGACAGATCCGGGTCCATGGCTGACAAGTATGTTGGCACGAAACAGACAAAAATTGCTCTGGCCAAATCCATCATGGAGCGGATCAACAAGAATCTGCTTGAACTGGGCTACGCCGGGGGGCTGAATCTGGCCGCATATCCCGCAGAACTCAAAAAGGTGGAACCGTATAAGGCCGCTTCATATGGTGCAGCTATCGCCAAGATCCCCACAGAGATCGGCTCCAACCCGACTCCTCTTGGTCCCGGCCTGGCCAGCCTTGAGCCTGCCCTGAAAGGTATGACCGGACGTAACGCCGTCATCATCGTCTCGGATGGCCAGGAAAACGAGGGTGTGGATACCCTGAAGGTTGCTGCTGACCTGTCGAAAAAATATGGTGTCTGCTTCCATACCATCAGCTTTGCCGATTCCGTAGATGGCAATCAGGCCCTGCTCGACAAGATCACCGCCATCAAGCCTGGCTGTGGTGTCGGCGCTTCCGCGGCCCAGTTGGCCGATGACGCTGCCCTCAAGAAGTTCGTGAAGGACGTTTTCTACGACGAAGCCAAGGCTGATCCCTGCTCTTTTGACGACGATAAGGACGGGGTGAACAACTGCATCGACAAGTGCCCCGGAACGGCCTCTGATCTGGCTGTGGACGCCAACGGTTGCCCGATTCCTCTGGTCAAGACCCTCAAGGTTCACTTCGATTTCGACAAGGCAAACATCAAGCCTGAATACCACAAGGAATTGGCTGATTTTGCTGAGTTCATGAAGCAGTATCCCGGCGTGGCCGTGGAAATTGACGGACACACCGATTCCGTCGGTACCGATGCCTACAACCAGAAGCTGTCCCAGCGCCGTGCCAACAGCGTGCGTGACTATCTGGTTTCCAAGCTTGGCATGAACGGCAAGTTGCTGACCGCTGTCGGTTTCGGCGAGAGCAAGCCCATCGCCAGCAATGATACCGATGCCGGCCGCGCCCAGAACCGCCGGATCGAAGCCGTGCTGAAGGGTGTCTACGAGAAGAGATAAGGAAAAGAACAAACCCGACTAGGCGGCCCTGCTGGGCCGCCTTTTTTTTGCCGTGTCCCCTGTCGAAAGCATTTACGTGGAGTCGATCCTCGTAACCGCTCAATCGACCCATGTTCTTTCATAGGGTTTTCTGACTGCATGCAGACAACGGACCCCATCCGTCACAGCGCATCCGCCGTTCGGGGATAGCTGCCTACGCCTTATCGGGCCCCTTGCAGTCGAGACGCGTGAGAACTGGATCAAGGCAAATAGGTACCTCTGGATATGAGCCTGCTGACAGAAATGAAGAAGGCCTTGAAGGACTTGCTGGTTAATGGAAAATGCATCTGGAGACCCCGACGAGCTTTGGGTGAGCCCATTCTCGGTCGCCAGCTGCTTGCGGTTACCCATCATGCCGTGGAAAATTTGCTGAACTTGACGCACACAACTTGCGCGGGGTGTTCTGCATGGGGCGCAGGCCATCCCTCCAGACGTTGATCAACAAAATGCCGGTGAGGGGACAGGCAGGGCTGGACCGTCGCACGCTGGTCAGGGCGGAGAGGGCGTTCGAAGAATACGGGATGCGGATCTGTTGTACGCCGGACAACGCTACTCTGTCGGGAAAAGAGGAATCGGTTCTGCCTGGGGCGCAAAAGGGCAGGCCGCGAGGAAGGTCATCCAGGTTCGGCTGTAAGGGTGGAAAAGACCCAATTGGCTGGCATGCAGCAGCAGACGGCAGCCTTCCTGGATCTGGTCCGGACCGTAGAGGTTGTCTCCCAGGATAGGGTGGCCAAGACTGGCCAAGTGAACCCGCAGCTGGTGGGATCGGCCCGTGCGGGGGCAGAGGCGGACCAGGGTCGAGTCCGGATGCCGTTCCACGACCTCATATTCGGTCAGGGCAGGCTTCCCAGTTCGCTGGCAAACCTTTTGCCTGGGTCGATTGGGCCAGTCGCAGATCAGCGGCAGATCGATGGTTCCCGCATCGCTTTCCATTCTCCCATGTACCATGGCGAGATAGACTTTGCTGGTCTGCCTGTCCTGAAATTGCTGCCTCAGGGTGGCCTCAGCCTTGCGCCGGGTGGCGACGACCAGGACGCCGGAGGTGCCCAGGTCCAGTCGGTGCACAGCCTGGGCGTGCATGTAGGTCAGGCGTACCCGGGACAGGACGGAATCGCAGAGTTCCGGCGTTCGTCCAGGAACTGACAGCAGTCCGCTCGGTTTGTCCACCACGACCATGTCCCGGTCTTCGTACATGATGACGAGCCACGGCTCGGTTGGCGGAGTGTAGTGCAGGGGGGAGAGAGGCATGGTCTACTGGAGGATTCCCTTGGGTGGGTCGGGTTCGAACACGCCGAACTGGTCCAACTGCCAGCCCACGTCCTTGCCTATCATCCAACGTTTGCGGATCAGAATCCACCACAGACCTTTCCAACGCCATCCGGGAATGGATCTGACATACCGGGCCTGGCGGGTCAGGGAGTGGGTGATGAGGTCCAGCGTGTCTTCTTCCCGCTCCTGCCGCGCCAAGCCGGTCCTTCGCTCCAGGGTGCGGCAGCCTTCCTGGTGCGCGGTGTGGAGATCGGACAGACCGAGGCCAGGGAACGCCTGGATGAAGGCACCTGGCACAGCCGGCAGGTTGTGGGCGTCCGTGGCGTTGGTGGTGGTCACCCCGGTCTTGTCGTCGTAGATGGTGACAAGTTCGGCTATTTGTTTGCCCAGGCCGGCATAGAAGACGAGGTACGTCCGTTCAGGAATGTTTTTCCAGGTCCGACAGAAAAGGCCTGGGTTGTGGTTCTGAATCCGAAAGTCAAACATGACATCGTCCTCGAATCCATGCTCGTGCGCCCAGTTTTCAACCAGGCGCATGGGGCTGCGCAGGTCCTCATCGGAGGGCACATGCGTGCGGGGGACGATTTTGTCCATGGGGCGGGAGAGCGTGTCCAGGGTCGATTCCATGATCCGGGCGGAAAGGTACCACAGACCAAGGAAAATGCTCAGCGCAAGAATCGGCATCAAAGCCATGGATCTCTCCGGAAATAAAGGGAATGTTGGCGATGGCAGTTCATTTCATTTTGCGTCCAGGATGGTGCTGTTTCCCTTGCCTGTGCCCTGAGGAGGAACTCAGAAGTGCAGTGTTGCCCTGGCAATCCCGCTTGGATTGGGGTCAGAACAGCCTGCGCCCGGGTCTGGTTCAGCTGCGCAGGCTGTCCAGCTCCGCCTCGATCAGAGGTACGATCCCGTCCACGATGCGTTCCACCCCTCTGGCGTTGGGGTGCAGGCCGTCGTCCAGGACCAGTGCATTGTCTGCGACCACCCCCTCCAGAAAGAATGGGTACAAGGGGAGGTCGTATTTGCTGGCCAGATCCGGAAAAACAGCATCGAAATGTTTTTTGTAGGGCAAACCCCAATTGACCGGAGCGCGCATCCCGGCCAGTATGACCCGGGTATCGGCCTTGCGGCACAATTCGATCATGGCCTCCAGGTTGGCCCGCATCCGCTCTGGATCCAGGCCGCGCAGGCCATCGTTGGCGCCCAACTCCAAGATGACCAGATCAGGCTTGTCCTCCAGGGACCAGGGTAGCCTGGCCAAACCGCCGCCAGTCGTGTCTCCGGACACGCCGGCATTGGTGACCCGCACCGCTCGACCCTTCTCACGCAGGCGTTGTTCCAGCCTGGCCGCGAAAGAATCCGATGGGGCTAGACCATAGCCTGCGGTCAGACTGTCACCGAAGGCGAGTATGTGCACGGTGGATTCCCCCATGGCCGGCTGGGCCAGACAGATCATTGATACAAAAACAACCCACCGCATGCCCCGTATAAGGATGGATGACATGAATGTCCCCTCTGTTGTGCTGCATGATGTTCATTTGACGCTAACCGCCGGCTCGGGGCCGGTCAACATTCTGTGCGGGGTCAGTTTGCGGGTGGAACAGGGTGAAACCCTGGCCGTGGTGGGGCCGTCCGGTTCGGGCAAGACCACCATGCTGATGCTTATGGCCGGGCTCGAGCGTCCGTCAGCAGGGCTTGTGCAGCTGGCAGGCAAGGATCTGACCTCCCTGGGCGAGGATGACTTGGCCAGGTTCCGGCGAGAGCACCTGGGGATTGTCTTCCAGGCCTTTCATCTCATTCCGACCATGACAGCACTGGAAAATGCGGCCCTGCCCCTGGAATTCGCTCACCACCCGAAAGCCAGGGTCAGGGCTTTGGACGCCCTGGAGCAGGTCGGCCTGGGTCACCGCCGCAACCACTATCCAGCCCAGCTCTCTGGCGGGGAACAGCAGCGCGTGGCCCTGGCCAGAGCCTTTGCCTCCCGACCGAATATCATCCTCGCCGATGAGCCCACCGGGAACCTGGACGAGGAAACCGGGGCGCGGGTCATGGACCTCCTTTTTGCCATGCAGACCGAGGAGAAGACGACCTTGGTCATGGTCACGCATGACCGTTCCCTGGCAGGGCGCTGCTCGCGGACGGTAGCCATGCACTCGGGTCGCATGAAGCGGATGGAGGAATGATGGGCATACGGGATTGGAAGCTGGCCTTGCTCTTATGCCGGCGGGAACTCCGCAGCGGATTGCGGGGCTTTGGCGTCTTTTTGGGCTGCCTTTTTCTGGGCGTTCTGGCCATCAGTGCCGTGGGTTCTCTGGGGCGAGCCCTGGAGGCAGGCCTGGCCGCCGATGCCAAGGCCATTCTTGGAGGAGACGTCAGCATCGCCTTGACTTCGCGGGATCTGACCGATGCCGAGGCGGAATATCTGCAACCGCTGGGCACTTTGGGGCAGACACTTTCCACCAGAACCATGGGCCGGGGAGGGAATGGCACCAATGGCCACCCAAAGTCCGTGCTGGTGGAGCTGAAGGGGGTGGATCGGCTCTATCCCATGTACGGAACCATAGAGCTGGAGGGTGGTGGCGATGTGCAGGACCTCCTCCCGGTCGCTGACGGCCTGCCTGGAGCCGTGGCAGATCCCGACCTGCTGGCCCGGTTGGGAATTCAGGTCGGTGACGAGCTCGCCGTCGGAGATACGCGCATTCAATTGCGAGGGGTTATCCAGCGCGAACCTGATCGGGTCATGGAGTTTTTCAGCCTCGGCCCCAGGCTGATGATCAGCGCAGAGGCCTTCCGCCATACCGGCCTGATGCAGCCGGGCAGCCTTTTCCGGGTGGAGTACCTGCTGCGTCTGCCTGACAACAGCGCTCCCCGGGTGGCTGAATCCATCCGGAGCGCCTTTCCCGAGGCAGGCTGGCGGGTCAGGGATTACGCCCATGCTGCTCCGCGCGTGCGCACTGTGCTCGAAAGGCTCAGCGTTGACCTGACCCTGGTCGGTTTGGGCGCGCTGCTGGTGGGCGGGCTGGGCATCGCCGGAGGGGTACGCGGCTATTTGGGCGGCAGGTTGACGCACATGGCTGCCATGAAGTGCATGGGGGGATCGGGTCGGGTCCTGTTTGCCTCCTATCTCCTCCAGGTCATGGTTCTCGGGTTCCTGGGGGCCTGCGCCGGGATAATCGGGGGGAGCCTGGTGCCGTGGGTCGGGGCCCGTTTTTTCGACGACATTCTGCCCATCCAGGTCCGCAGTGGTATTTATTTCGGTCCACTTCTGCAGGCCGCCCTTTTCGGACTGGTCACCACCATGGCTTTTTCCATGCCCCCGCTCTTCCGAGCGGTCATGGTCAGACCTTCGGGCATTTTTCGCGGATATGTTTCTGCCGATCTCGAACGGATGCCCAGGGCCGCCGCCCTGCCCACCGCCGCGGCCTTCATCCTGCTGGGGGCAATGGTTTTCTGGTTCGCGGACAACCCCAGGCTTTCAACATGGTTCATTGGGGGAACACTTCTGGCGTATGTCCTGTTCAAGGGGATGGCCAAGGCAATCCGCTGGCTGGCGGGCAGGGCCCCGCAGCTGCCCTGGCCGAGCTGGCGCATCGGCGTGGCCAACATCCACCGCCCTGGCTCGCCCGGCGTCAGTCTCGTCTTTGCCCTGGGTTTCGGGCTGACAGCCCTGGTGGGCGTGGTCATGGTCAACGCCAGTCTTTCCAGAACGATCTCGGCGGAACTATCCCAGGAGGCCCCAACCTTTTTTTTCATGGATGTCCGGCCCGATCAGGTTGAGAATTTCCGCTCTCTGGTTCTGAGTACCCCTGGCGTATCCCGCCTGGATCTGCGGCCCATGGTCCGGGGACGCATCGTACGCATCGGACAGACCCCGGTGGAAAACGCCACGGTCAGCGAGGACGTGGCCTGGGCCGTGCGCGGGGACAGGGGACTGTCGTACAGCGAGGATTTTCCTGCCGGCAGCACCCTGCTGCGGGGCACATGGTGGGAGAAGGGCTATTCCGGCCCGCCGCTCATTTCCCTGACCTCGGATCTGGCCAAGGGATTCGGGGTCGATCTGGGGGATACGTTGACCGTCAACATCCTGGGCCGCAATCTGACCGGGACCATCGCCAGTATCCGGGAGGTGAACTGGCAGACCCTGGCCATGCAGTTCGCCATCATCTTCTCCCCCGGGGCACTGGACAACGCCCCACAGTCCTGGCTCGGTGCCGCCTACGGCACGGACCGCCAAGAGACTCTTTTCGCCCGCGCCACCGAGGCCTTTCCCGAGGTGGCCGTGGTCACCATCCGCGAGGTGCTCGACAGCGCGGCCCGGCTCATGTCGCGGACAGTGCGGATCTTTCAGGTCATGGCCGGTGTGGCGCTGCTCGTCGGCTTTCTGGTCCTGGCCGGGGCGTTTTCGGCGGATCAGCACCGCCGCATCTACGACAGCGTCATCTACAAGGTTTGCGGGGCAACCCGCCGGGATATCCTGGCCATCCTTGTTGCCGAATTCTCCCTGGCCGGTCTGTTCACTGGCATGGGCAGCCTGGCGCTGGGCACCCTTACCGCATGGGGGGTGGTGCAGGGGCTCCTGCGCATGCGTTTTACTCCGGACTTCGGTGTCGGCGCGCTGACCGTGCTCGCGGGTGTATCCTTGTCCCTGGTCATGGGGCTGCTGGGAACCTGGCGGGTGCTGGGCCGCAAAGCCGCCCCATTCTTGCGCAACGAATAGCCTTTTTCAAAAACAGGGAACTTGCCGGTGAATGGCGAGGGGCCGTGGAACGGCTCCGCAGAGTCTGCCCTGACGGAGTGGGCCATGTTCATGTTTTTCTGGCCAGTCCGAAAACTGTGAGGACGAGCCCTCCCAGGAGCAGGATTCCGGCAGTCAGAAAGGATGCTGCGAACGTTCCGGTACTGGTCTGCAGCATTTGGGATATCCGGCTCAAGGCGAAGCCACCCACACCCCAGGCGGTGAACAGCAGTCCGTAGTTGGTGCCGAAACTCCTCAATCCCCACAGATCCTTGGTGAAAGATGGGAAAAGGGACAGGTTGGTGCCGTAGTTGAATCCGATGCCTGTTGCCAAAAGAACGAGAAGCAAGGCGCTGACATCGGCCCCGATCAGGCTCATGCCCAGGAACATGAGCAGGGCCTGGCACCCGAGCATGATGGCCAAGGTGGCCTTGCGGCCGATCCGGTCGGAGATGAGACCGGCTACAATCCGGCCTCCAGCGTTGCCCACGGCCATGCACGCCACTACCACGAAGGCGTATTCACCCATACTTTTCTTGGCCATCTCGGCTACCGATCCGATGACCATGAGTCCGGCCCCGGCGGCGATGAAATAGGTGATCCACAGCACCCAGAAACGGCCCTGGATCAGGATGGAGCCTGAAGGGCCAGGGAGAGGGGCCTTTGTGGCCGATGATGCGGCCGGGTTGGCGGGGATGTATCCGGCAGGCGGATTGACCAGCAGGATGGCCAGTCCCCCGACAACAATGATAAAGGCCATGCCCAGAAATTTCATCGCTCCGGCCAAACCCCAGCCTGCAATGAGCCAGGTGGCCAGGGGCGCGATATACACCGGAGCAAGTCCGAATCCGGCCACCACAATTCCGGCCACAAGCCCTGTTTTTGAGGCGGGGAACCATTTCAGGGCCGGAGGCGTGGCCGCGGCGTAGCCAAAGCCCATGCCCATTCCTGCCAGCACGCCGAATCCAAGCAGCCAGCTGAAATATGCGGTGCTCAAGGACGCCCAAACCATGCCTGAACCGACGAGCACCCCTCCGATCATGGCTGTCAGGCGCGGACCAAATCTGTCCTGGACCTTGCCGGCCAGGATCATGGAAAATGAAAAGACAAGACAGCACAAGGCGTAGGGGTCATTGGCCGCAGAAGGATCCCAGGTGAAAGGCCCCCCTGCCCCGATGGAGGAGGTGATTTCCCCTTTGAAGATGCTCCAGGCATAGAGAACACCCAGGGCAAGGTTGATGCCCAGACCGGCGAAAGTCACTCTCCACCCCTTGTTTGTCGATGTCATGTTGATCTCCTTTGGAATCTCGGAGTGCTGTTGGAAATTTGTTCCTGCCTTGATCTCCGTCAAATTCTTCTGCTCTGCAGTCTGGCGGGCTGGCCCTTCACCCGGCGACGATGCACCTGCCTGCAAGGTGCAGTGCATGGTCAGCCGCCGCGTGGCGCATTTCTTCCGGTGCGTCGATTGTGCGTTGCTCAGCGTCAAGGGCATGGGCAAAAAAGAGCGGGTTGCGCGGCCTGGACTTACTTGCAGATGGATACACCAGAAGCAGGTGATGAATCCAGGAGCCCTGCGACAAGCGGCTTTCGTACATTGGCAAACGGTGAAAGGTCGTTTTCAGTCCGCCAATGTCCTTTGCGTTTGAAATGAGGTTCACACTGGGCCTGTCTCTGAGCGACACTCTCTCGGTCACCTCTGGCGATTGTGCGGATTCTGGAGCAGGCTTGCACTCCCTGCAGCTCGTGCGTATGCCCTCGTACCGGCGTGCAGGATGTTTCAGGAGGTTGATGCAGGGTGGTATGCGGATGACTCTCGCGGACAAAGTCAGTCTGGCCATGAACCGGATGGCCGAGGTGCTGACACGCTTTGGCCCGGCAGTGGCTGTAGGATGGACCGGGGGCAAGGACTCCACCACGGTGCTCGCCCTGTGGCGGAATGTCTTGCGCCGGCAGGACCCGGGGCGGTCTGTTCAGGCCATCAATCTCGATACGGGCTGCAAGTTTCCAGAGGTGCTGGATTTTCGCGACCGTTTAGCCCGTGAATGGGATATTGCGCTGCATATCGTTCATCCCAGGCAGGATCTGGCCCACTACCCCCTGGCCGTGGACCCGCTGCAATGCTGCCGGGACTTGAAGATAGCCCCTCTCAATGAAGCCATCGTGAACCTGGGAACCACCGCGCTTCTGACCGGGGTGCGCGCCGATGAAAACCCTGATCGGGCCAAGCGTCCGTGGCTGGAGGATCATGGAGGGCATCTCAGGGCGGCACCTCTTCTGGAATGGACGGAGCTGGACATCTGGACGTTCCTGGTGCGCGAAAACATCCCATGGTGTGTGCTCTACGACCGGGGCTACCGCTCCCTGGGCTGCATCCCCTGCACCAGTCGATCGGGTCACGGCGAACGCTCTGGGCGGGATGGGCGGAAGGAGGTGCAGATGGATCACCTGCACAGCCTGGGATATTTTTGATCGTTCCTCGTTCCCATTTTGCCTTGTCCTTGGCTTTGATGATCAAATTCAGTAGGCTTGGTAGTCATGACGCAGTTCGAAACTCCAATGCGCATCCAACGCAGAAAAACCAGCATCATCTCCGTCGGAGGAGTGGGCATCGGCGGGGACAACCCCATCCGTGTCCAGTCCATGACCAACACAGATACGCGCGATGTGGACGCCACCCTGGCCCAGATTCAGGCCCTGGCTTCGGTCGGGTGTGAGATCGTGCGGCTGGCCGTGCTCGATTTGGACGCGGCCCTGGCATTGAAGCGGATCTGCACGGCCACCGCCCTGCCGATTATCGCGGACATCCATTTTGATTCCCGTCTGGCGGTGCTCGCCGTGGAGGCGGGCGTAAAAGGTCTGCGCATCAATCCCGGCAACATCGGTGGTCCGGACAAGGTGGACCGGGTGGTGAATGCGGCCCGGGCCGCCGGCGTGCCCATCCGCATTGGCGTCAACAGCGGGTCTGTGGACAAAGATCTCCTGCGCAAATACGGAGGCCCGACCCCGGAGGCCATGGTCGAGAGCGCCATGGAGCACGTGCGCCTGCTGGAGGAACGCGGCTTCCGCGACATCAAGATTTCCCTCAAGTCGTCGAGTGTCCTGAAAACCATCGCCGCCTACCGGCTCATGTCCAAGGCTGTGGAGTATCCCCTGCACATCGGTGTGACCGAGGCCGGAACGGCCATGCGCGGGGCGGTCAAGTCGTCCGTGGGGCTCGGTATCCTGCTGGCCGAGGGAATCGGCGACACCCTGCGCGTGTCCCTCACCGCCGATCCGGTGGAGGAGATGCTGGTGGCCTGGGAGATCCTGCGCGCCCTGGGCCTGCGGGTCAGAGGTCCGGAGATCGTGTCCTGTCCGACCTGCGGCCGGACCGAGATCGGACTCATGGAATTGGCTGCAGCCGTGGAGGACAGGTTGCGCGGGGTGGAGGAGGTTTTCACCGTGGCCGTCATGGGCTGCGTGGTCAACGGTCCGGGTGAGGCCCGCGAGGCGGACATCGGAGTGGCCGGCGGCCGGGATTCCGGTCTCGTCTTCCGCAGGGGCGAGGTGGTGCGCAAGGTCAAGGGCCGCAGCGAACTCTTGCCCGCCTTCATGGAGGAGCTGGAACTGTTTCTGGACGAGCGTCGCGTGAAGGCTGTTGAAAACTGCGCAGCATCTGATGGAGTGGGGAAATTTATTGTGCGTTGAACAGGAGTGTCCGTGGCGAAAGATTTTCAAGACCGCGCCGTGGGGGCGATCATGGGGGCCTTCATCGGGGAGGCCCTGGGCGTGGGACCCCACTGGTACTATGACCTGGATGCCCTGCGCCGCGACTATGGGGATTGGATCACAGGCTACACTGCGCCCAGGCCCGGTCGCTATCACGAGGGATTGCGGGCAGGGCAACAGTCCCAGCCAGGTTTCATTCTTGAGCTGACCCTCTGGTCGCTGTTGGAACGCGGGGGGTATGATGAGCAGGATTTCTGCCAGCGCATGGACGAAGAGCTTTTTCCCCTGCTGGACGGGACGCCTTTCTGCGGACCCGGGAACTACACCAGCCAGTCCATTCGCGAGGCTTGGCAGCGTCGTGTGCGGCAGCGCCTGCCCTGGGGCAAGACAGCCGGGCGGGCAGACACCACCGAGGCCGTCGAGCGGACCCTGGCCATTGCCGTGCGCTACGCCCTGGAGCCTGCGAAGCTGGCCACGGCCGTGGCCGAAAACGCCGCCCTGACCCAGGCCGACGACCTCATCCTGTCCCTGACCTTGGCCTACGGAGCAGTGCTGGGGCAGCTGGTGCAGGGGCATCTGCTGGACACGAACATTTCCGGCCGGCTCATGAAGCTGGTCAAGACGGGGGAGCTCCCCTTCCACGCCGTGACCAGCGACAACCTCCAGCCCCCGCGTCCTGGCGACCCGGACCCGCCGCGAGCCGGCCGCTTCGCCTCCCCCGACGCACTCCTTTCGCCGGCCTACATGGCCGCGGCCGCCGGCGACCCTGACGTGCGCATCGAGCCGGCCTGGAAGGTCTCCCTGGTCTATGGCATGCCCTGCGCCATCTACCACCAGCTTCCGGCCGCCTACTATCTGGCCGCACGGTTCAAAGACGACTTTGAGTCGGCCGTTCTCCATGCCGTGAACGGAGGCGGACAGAACCAGGCCAGGACCATGCTGACGGGGGCCTTGGCCGGCGCCCAGACAGGGCTTTCCGGCATCCCGTGGCGCTTCGTGGACGGCCTCGAACGGGGGGCCGAGCTGCTGGAACTGGCCGAAAGGCTGGCGGCGCAGGCCGCGGCCGGCTAACCTCCCAGGCCGGTTCGTCCATGGGACCTTTTGGCGCGGCTTCCAGGTTGCATCGTATTTTCTTAAACAAATACATTCAGTTTCATATCGAGGAGATGTCCCATGCTGTTCAGCAAGTTCTACGTGCCCACCTTGAAGGAAACTCCGGCAGAGGCCGAGGTCGTCAGCCACAAGCTGCTGCTGCGTGCGGGCATGATCCGCAAGCTGACCTCCGGCATCTACACCTACATGCCGCTGGGGCTGAGGGCCATCAACAAGGTCGCGAACATCGTGCGCGAGGAGATGGACCGGGCCGGGGCCCAGGAAATCTCCATGCCCATGGTTCAGCCGGCCGACCTGTGGCAGGAGAGCGGGCGCTGGGAATTCTACGGCAAGGAGCTCCTGCGCCTGAATGACCGCCACGGTCGCGACTACTGTCTCGGACCCACGCACGAGGAAGTCGTGACCGACCTCATCCGCGGGGAGGTCCGCTCCTACCGTCAGCTGCCCATCAACCTGTACCAGATCCAGACCAAGTTCCGGGACGAGATCCGGCCGCGCTTCGGACTCATGCGTGGCCGGGAGTTCATCATGAAGGACGCCTATTCCTTCGACAAGGACGAGGAAGGGGCGAACGAAAGCTACCAGGCCATGTACGACACCTACACCCGCATCTTTACCCGGCTGGGCCTGAAATTCCGGGCTGTCAGCGCCGACTCCGGGGCCATCGGCGGCAGCTTTTCCCACGAGTTCATGGTTCTGGCCGAGACCGGGGAGGACACCCTGGCCGTATGCACGGCCTGCTCCTATGCCGCCAATCTGGAAAAAGCCGAGATCAGGCCTGGCGCAATGTGCACCGCAACCTGCGATGCGTACGAGCGGGTGGCCACTCCGGGCAAGCACACCGTGGAAGAGGTGGCCGGATTTCTTGCCGTGCCAGCCAGTCAGATCATGAAGACGCTCCTGTTTGATGCGGACGGGAGATCCGTGGCAGTGCTCCTGCGCGGGGACCGCGAGGTGAACGACGTGAAGCTCAAGAATCTCCTGCACGCGACCAATGTGGAACTGGCCACACCTGAGCAGGTCACGCAGTGGACCGGTGCGCCGGTCGGCTTTGCAGGACCCGTCGGCCTGACGGTCGATGCCATCTATGCCGATTTCGAGATCGCCTCGGCCACGGATTTTGTGTGCGGGGCCAATGCGGCCGACGCGCACCTGATCCATGTCGACCCGCGCCGGGACATCACCCTGTCCACGGACGCCGCGCCCACGGGTTACGCGGACCTGCGTTCCATCACCCTGGACGACCCCTGCCCGGCCTGCGGGGCGGCCATCACCATGCCCGAGGGGATCGAAGTCGGCCATGTCTTCAAGCTCGGCACCAAGTACTCCAAGGCCATGAACGCGACCTTCCTGGATGAAACCGGCAAGGAGCAGGTCATCATCATGGGCTGCTACGGCATCGGCGTCAGCCGCGTGGTGGCCGCCTGCATCGAGCAGAACAACGACGCGGCCGGCATGATATTCCCGCCGTCCATCGCCCCCTTCGAGGTCACGATCCTGGCCATGTCCACCAAGGACGAGAAGGTCATGGCCCAGTGCCGGGAAATCCATGACTGGCTGGAAGCTCAGGGTATCGATACCCTGTTCGACGACCGCGACGAGCGCCCCGGCGTCAAGTTCAACGAGGCGGACCTGCTGGGCTCCCCCATGCAGATCGTCATCGGCGGCAAGGGCCTGGAAAAGGGCGTGCTGGAGGTCAAGAACCGCAGGACCGGCGAAAAGCGGGAACTACCGGTGGCCGATTGGCAAAACGCCGTTCTGGAATGGCGCAGGGAAGTGATGAAGGAGTGGGGGTTGGTGTAAGCGTTTTATGCACATCTTCACCGTCCGTACCCTGACCCAGGCTGTCAAGGACGTCCTCGAGGGCGAATTCCCGTTCGTCTGGGTGCGGGGCCAGATTTCGAACCTTTCCAAGCCGCCTTCCGGGCATGTCTACTTCTCGCTCAAGGACGAGGAAGCGATCCTGAACGTCGTGTGGTTCAAGGGGGCGCAGCCCAAGGCCGGAAAGGATGAGGGGGAGTGCGTCAACCCCCTGACCGGCGAGGTCGGGGAGGCATTTCAGCTCTCTGACGGATTGGAGGTCCTTGTGGCCGGGCGCATGAACGTGTACCCGCCGCGCGGGGCCTACCAGCTCGTGGCCGAGCTGGTGCAGGGACAGGGCCAGGGCGAGCTGGCCATAGCCTTCGAGGCCATGAAGGCCAAACTCCAGGCCAAGGGCTATTTTGACCAGGACCGCAAGATGGCCCTGCCGCGCAACCCACGTCGCGTGGCCGTGGTCACCGCGCCCCAGGGCGCGGCCCTGCAGGATTTTTTGCGCATTGCCGCGGACCGGGGCTTCGGGGCCACGGTGCGGATCTATCCTTCACTGGTGCAGGGCGAGAGCGCCCCGGCCCAGATTGCGGCAGCCCTGGACCGGGCGGACATGGACGGGTGGGCCGAAATCGTGGTCCTCATCCGGGGTGGTGGATCCCTGGAGGACCTGTGGGCGTTCAATACCGAGCCCGTGGCCGAGGCCATCTCCCGGGCCCGCATGCCGGTGCTGACCGGCGTGGGCCATGAGGTCGACACGACCATCGCCGACCTGGTGGCAGACCAGCGGGCGGCAACGCCCTCCCATGCTGCCCAGATCCTGTGGACTGAACGTGGGGTGCTCAGGCAACAGGCCGACGAGATGCTCATGGCTCTGACGCGGGGCATGGACCGCTATCTGGCCGGGCAGGGGGCCTGTTTGACAGCCCAGGCCCAGGCGCTTTTCTGGAGTTCTCCGATCCGGCACTTGGAACGGGCTGGATTCGAACTGGAGCGCCTTGGCGACCGCCTGCGCCAGTCCGCCCGGAATCGTGTCGAAAACCGCGCCTTGGATTTGGCTAGGCTGGATGAACGGCTGCACAAAAGTTTCGGGCCAGCCAGAATTATGGTCTCGAAGGCGGAACTGGGGCGCTTCAGCACGGCCCTGGAGCTGGCCGGGGTTGCCTTTGTGCGTGATCGCGAGGATTTGCTGCGGGGCCTGCAAGGCCGCCTGGCCGCTCTGGATCCCGGAGCACCCCTGGCCCGCGGCTATGCCCTGGTCCGTAACGAGGCCGGACGTTTTGTCCGCGTGTGTTCCGACGTTCGTCCCGGGGAAGGGATTCGGGTGTACGTGTCAGATGGAGAATTCGGCGCCGAGGTGACATCGTGAAAGGCATGTTTCTTGTTTTGGCAGTTTTCTGTGTATTGCCGTTGCACGCGGCGAGTCTGCGCCTGGAATGCCCGGAGGTCATTGGCATTGGACAGCCTTTCGAGGTCCGAGTCGATGCGGACGAGCCTATGAGCGCGGTGCAGGTGGAATGGGCGTCAAAAGCCATGGAGATTCCTGCTCATGGGGCGAAAACACTGACTTTTCTGCTGGGCACCGATGTGTTGAAGTCGAAACCCGGAACCGAGACATTGCGGGTCATCAAGCTCGGCCTGAATCCTCTGGCAGTGCAGTCGTCCGTTCTCATCGAAAAGCGTGATTTTCCTCTCCAGCGTCTGATCGTGGCCGAGGAGATGGTCACCCCGCCGGCCAGTGTGCAGGAACGCATCAACCGGGAGAATAGTGAGGTGCGCAGGATCCTGGGTACAGTTTCTCCCGTCAAGCACCTGGACCTGCCCCTGATTCGTCCGGTGCCTGGCAAGATAACGAGCGTGTATGGGTTGACGCGCTATTTCAACGACCAGCCCCGCAACCCGCACCGGGGCGTGGACCTGCGGGCGGCCATGGGCGATCCCGTGCAAGCCGCCGCTGCAGGACAGGTTGTGCTGGCGGCGGAACACTATTATGCCGGACGCTGCGTGTTCATCGACCATGGGCTGGGGGTGTATACCCAGTACATGCATCTGGATGAGATCCTGGTCCGGGAAGGAGACATGGTCGAGGCGGGAGATACGATCGGCCGGGCGGGCCAGACCGGGCGGGTCACCGCCCCTCACCTTCATTTCAGCCTGAGCATTCTGGATTTTTCGGTGGACCCTTCTCCGCTGTTCTCTCAGGTTTGGAGTCACTGACAAGGCGGCATATGGCAAAGACACAGCAGACATTCGAGAAGCGACTGGAACGGATCAGGGAGATCGTGTCCCTGCTTGAGACTGGGGACCTGCCCCTGGAGCAGGGGGTCAAGCTCTTTCAGGAGGGCGTACGCCTGTCCAAGGAATGCGGGATCGAACTGGAGCAGGCCCGGATCATCGTCGAGACGGCCACCCAGAGGGAGAATGGGCCAGCCGGCAAGGAGGAATCATGACCCCTCAGGAAATGAAGGCCGAGCTCCGCGTCCTGGCCGGACGCGTGGAGGGCCGGCTTGGTTCGGTTTTCGGTGACAGACTTGCGCCGGGGCCACTGGTTGCCTCCATGCAATATTCCCTTCTGGCAGGCGGGAAGCGATTGCGTCCGGTTTTATTTCTGGCCTGGGCCGATCTGGCTGGTGGAGAAGTGGGGGAGGTCCTTGATTTTGCCTGCGCCATCGAGTGCATCCACACCTATTCCCTGATCCATGACGACCTGCCGGCCATGGACAACGACGACTTGCGCCGGGGCAAGCCTTCCAACCACAAACAGTTCGACGAGGCCACGGCCATCCTGGCCGGCGACGGCCTCCTGACGGAAGCCTTCACCCTGGCTTCGTCACTGGCAATGCCGCCTGACCGGGTGCTGCAGGCCATCAGACATCTTTCCACGGCAGCCGGACCGCGCGGCATGGTCGGCGGACAGGTCCTGGACATGGGACTGACCGGGAAAGTTGCAAGCCTGCCCCAATTGCGGGAGATGCATGCCCAGAAGACCGGCGCCCTCATCGAATCGTCCTGCGTCACGGGAGCCATCTTGGGGGGAGGGGGCGCCGAGGTGCAGGTCAGGGCTTCGGAATACGGTCGGGCCATCGGACTGGCTTTCCAGGTCACGGACGATATTCTGGACGTGGTCGGGGACGAGAAGGCCCTGGGCAAGCCGGTGGGCAGCGACGAAGCCCAGGGCAAATCCACCTACCCCGCGCTTCTGGGCATCGAGGCGAGCAGGGCTCTGGCCCGGGAGAGCGTGGAGCAGGCGGTGGACTCCCTGGGGGGATTCGCCCACCCTCGCGTTGGGTTTCTGAAGGCCATCGCCCTTTATATCTTGGATCGAACAAACTAGGAGCATCAATGACTCTTCAAACCCTGCAGGAACTTTTTCCCATGCTGGCTGCCATTGAGCATCCCTCCGATGTGCAGACCATGAATGAAAAGGAACTGACAAGGTTGGGTGAAGAAATCCGCCGCATGATCATTCAGACCGTGTCCACCACAGGTGGACATCTTGCGCCCTCTCTGGGGGTGGTTGAACTGACCATGGCTTTGCTCCGCGTCTTCAATCCGGCCCGGGATCGCATTGTCTGGGACGTGGGGCACCAGGCCTATGCGTACAAACTTCTGACCGGCAGGCTGGAACGGTTTCACACCTTGCGGAAGCTGGACGGCATCAGCGGATTTCCGCGCCCTTCGGAAAGCCCTTTCGACCATTTCGGGGTAGGTCATTCCTCCACGTCCATTTCCGCTGCCCTGGGCATGGCTGCGGCCAGGGACCTCGCCAACCAGAGCCACAACGTCGTCGCCGTCATCGGCGACGGTTCCATGACTGCCGGTCTGGCCTACGAAGGTCTTAATCAGGCCGGTGGTCTGGGCAAGGATCTGATCGTGGTCCTGAACGACAATGAGATGTCCATATCCCGCAATGTCGGGGCTCTTTCCTCATTTCTCAGCCGCAAGCTGTCCAAGCGCTGGGTGCAGCGATTCAAGAAGGAGGCTGAGGCCATCATGCGCCAGATCCCCAAGATCGGGGACGACATTGCCGACTACGCGCGCCGCAGCGAGGATTCACTCAAAAGTTTTTTCACGCCGGGCATGCTCTTCGAGGCCTTTCGCTTCACCTATATCGGCCCCATCAAAGGTCACGATCTGCGCTTGCTGACCAATGTGTTCGAACAGGCCAGGGAGCTGGAAGGCCCCATTCTCATTCATGTTCTGACCAAGAAGGGGAAGGGATATGAGCCGGCCGAGACCAACCCGACCTACTTCCACGGCGTGGGCTGCTTTGAGCCCGAGACAGGCATTGCCAGAAAGTTCGCGGCCTGCTCGCTTCCCACGTTCACCGAGGTATTCGGGAGCACCCTCTGCACGTTGGCTGAAAAGGATGAGCGGATCGTGGCCATCACAGCGGCCATGCCCGAAGGCACGGGGCTGACCTGCTTTTCCGAACGATTTCCGGATCGGTTTTTCGACGTGGGTATCTGCGAACAGCACGCCGTGACCTTTGCAGCCGGTCTTGCCTCCCAGGGAATGAAGCCTGTGGTGGCCGTGTACTCTACATTCATGCAGCGCTCATACGACCAGGTCGTACATGACGTCTGCTTGCAGAACCTCAGCGTCACACTGTGTCTGGACAGGGGCGGCCTGGTGGGCGAAGACGGGGCCACCCACCACGGCGTATTCGACCTTTCCTATCTGCGCCATATTCCGAACCTGATGATCATGGCCCCGCGCAACGAACCGGAACTGCAGAATATGCTGGCCACGGCCATGGCCCATGAAGGTCCCGTGGCCCTGCGGTATCCGAGGGGTCTGGGCGAAGGCGCACCCCTGGCGGACTGTCCTGAAATTCTGCCCGTGGGACAGGGGGAACTGCTCAGGGATGGATCTGACGGGGTCATCGTGGCTCTGGGCAGCCGGGTTAATCCAGCCCTGGAGGCTGCCCGGCTGTTTCATGCAGAAACCGGACGGGATGTGGCGGTATTCAACGCCCGCTTTGTTAAACCGTTACCTGAAGAACAGCTTCTGGCCTTGGCATCCACGCAGCCATGCATGCTCGTGGTGGAAGAGAACGTCCTGCAAGGAGGGTTCGGTTCTGCCGTTCTGGAGCTCTTGGCCGACCGTGATGCTCTGGCCAAACTGCGCTTCAAGCGTCTCGGGGTCCCGGATATTTTCGTCGAGCATGGCAGTCAGAAGGAATTGCGAGCCAGGCTGGGATTGAACCGGGATGGGATCCTTCAGGCCTTACACAGTCTCTCTGGGGGTCATGCATCAAAAAACCCGGTGTGAACCGGGCTTTTTGATGCGCAGCAATTTCACAGAAAGCTACTTTTTGACGACCAGCACAGAGCATGGGGCATGGGTCACGACCTGGCTGGACACGCTGCCGATGAGGAAGCGTTCAATTGCGCCGGCACCTTTGTTGCCGATGACAATGAGGTCGATCCCATTCTTTTCCGCATATTTGACGATGGCGTCAGCAGGGGAAGCGCTTTCTTCCACCTCGAACTTGATTTTCCCGTCAATCCCCCTGGCTTTTGCTTCGATGTCCTTGACCTTCTCCTTTATCCCCTCACGGACCTTACTGACTATCTCTGTGGGTGTCTCCCCAATATAGAGGTTCGTGAAGGCAAGGTTGGTCACAGTCAGGGCAGTCACTTCCGCTCCATACTTGGAGGAGAGTTCTGCGGCTTTCTGGAGCACAATGCCAGCGTATTCCGATTGATCAACCGCTGCCAAGATTTTCATTTTGTCCTCCTTTTAAGTTGTCTTTGATGTCCATTTCAACAAGGTTTTGAGGGATCAATACCGGCGGGGGCCGGAAACCTGGAAAATCTTCATTTCCGTCTTGTCCGGATGCTTGCGGGCCAAATACTTGTATCGATTCAGGGCCCGCTCAGACAACAGAGTCAGAATTTGAGGCAGATCCGACTCCTCCCACAAGGCTGAAAAGGCCTCGTTTTTCAGCAAGCGGTCACTCAGTGCGTACCCCGGTTCCGCGTCCGGTTCAAAGGATACATCATCGGGCTGCACATCGACCTGCTCTCCGACCGCACGATGCAAAAAATTTACAGCAGTGCGTTCAAAAAACTTCCGCACATCTTCTGTGGATTCCGCAGAGTCAATTTGGGTCCTGTAGCGGGCCTCCACCTCTCGTTGCTGTGCTTTGAAGGACATCTGTTTCGTCATGCGACCTCCTTTTCCCGAAAAGGGAGTGGGTATTGTCCGTCCAGGGCGCCAGGAGGGATATGCGACAGGGTTGAAGCAGATGGGCAAGGCCCTGTAAGGGGTACTTATTTATTATTCATATAACTCGTTGTTTGCTGTTTCGCAATGGGAAGAACAAAAAAACTCCGTTCGATTTGATTCAAGTCCGATCTTTCCGGAACTGGAGAAGGCGAAGTGTGGGAGAATCAGCCTGGTTGGATCTTCGTTTGGGCCCGGCGGGAATCGGAAATCTGGTGATCGGTAAAGACCAGCTCTGCCATGTGTGGGTGAATGGACAGGGGAAACCAAGGCTGACCGCCGTGAGTTGCAGACCGTTCGGGCAGCTATTGCCCTGGCCATAGCGAGGGTCTCCCAGGACGGGAAAGCCGATCCTGTCCAGATGGCGGCGGATCTGGTGTCTTCGTCCTGTTCGGATGCAGGCGGAAATCAGGGAGCTGTTGGACTCGAGATCCGTTTCCAGCACAGTGAAGTGGGACAGGCAGCCCTGCCCGTCCAGGGGGAGGTCGACCGCAATTTCTGACCAGTCAGGAATTCCGGCCACAACGACAGCGTACTTCTTCTCCACTGCCCCTTGGCGGAAGAGGCGCCCCAGCGTTGAAGCAGACCTGTTGTCATGAGCCAGGAGCATGAGGCCGCATGCCTCACGATCCAGGCGGTGCACAGGGTGGGGCTCCGTTTTCATCCCGAGAATGGACTGGGCCAGGCGCGGCAGGCCGCAGTGGTCGGCGAAGCGGGTGCCCTGGGCCAGGACACCTGCCGGTTTGTCCCAGATTGAATACAGATGCATGTCGGCAATGAGCGTGGGAGGTGCAGGGCGCAGGGCCAGGAGGGCCGGGTCATAATTGATTTCCAGACTGTCCCCGGGTTGTGCCACCGATGTGGCACGCCGCAGCCGACATGTGGATCGTCCGTTCCGGCTCCACCACACCCCACCCTTGGTCATGCAGTCCTTCACCCGTGCCTTGGGCAAACCCGTCAGCCTGGCCAGCAGGTCGCAGGCGGTGCCGGCCTCTTCCACCGTAACGGTGCGGGAAAATGCGTCGCGGCCGCTCATGCAGCCTTTTCTCGTCCGGAACCGGATGTGTCGATGCCTGGAATATCCGTGCACTTCCCGGGCCTGCTGATCTGCCAGGCAGTCCTCGCGCTCCGGCGAGAAAACCCCTGCATGGATGACGGCGCAGTACACTTGGCCTGGCGCGTTGGGCCAGTCGTCTCGATGGTCCGCGTGGTGCTCGGCGCCATGATGGTCGTAGTCACCAGGTCGGAGACCAGGCAGGCGGTCTGATCGTGAATGTGGCTGGGAAGTGGCAGAAAGGACCTTTTCTGCGACTCGAAAGGGGTCATGAGGGTCTTGTTCCCATGGACCAGGGTGCTACCCGGATGCGGAGGATGAGGTCCTGCCAGGTGGTGTCGTTGCTCTTGGTGATCATGGGATCCGTCCTGCGTGTTCACGCCGCCATTCTCTATCCCAAGCCCCCCCGCTTGACAAACGCGGAATGCATGGGGCAGTAAAATTTCCATGAAAATCACGGCCAGCAGCGTTTCCCTTCTTTGGTGGCGGCATGGAATACATGCCGTGGGATGCGTGTTGGCCTGAAATCCGCCAGAGGATAAGCGAATACCAGCCGCGGCAGTGCACACTGACCGCGGTTTTTTTTTTCAAAAAACCCCAAGGAGGCACTCATGACCATGCCCACTGCCGACGGTTTTTTCGGCGCCTACGGGGGACAGTTCGTCCCCGAACCCATCAAGGACATCCTGGACGAACTGGCCCGGGCCTTCGAGCGCTACCGCAACGACCCCGATTTCATCAAGGAATACGAGTACTACCAGAAACATTTCACGGGCCGCCCCAGCCCGCTCTATTTCTGCGCCAACCTGACCAAACGCTGCGGCGGGGCCAGGATCTACCTCAAGCGCGAGGACCTGAACCACCTCGGCGCCCACAAGGTCAACAACACCATCGGCCAGATCCTGCTGGCCAAGCGCATGGGCAAGAAGAAAATCGTCGCCGAGACCGGCGCGGGCCAGCACGGCGTGGCCACGGCCGCCACGGCTGCGCTGATGGGCATGGAGTGCACCATCCACATGGGCGCGGTGGATGTGGAGCGGCAGAAGCTCAACGTCTTCCGCATGCAGATGATGGGCGCCAGGGTCGTGCCGGCCGAAAGCGGCCAGAAGACCCTCAAGGAAGCCGTGGACGAGGCCCTCATGGCCTGGGTCCAGGACGCGCAGAACACGTTCTACCTGCTCGGTTCGGCCGTGGGGCCGCACCCGTACCCCTCCATGGTTCGCGAGTTCCAATCCATCGTCGGCCGCGAGGCCAAGGCACAGGTCCTAGAGGCCGAAGGGCGCCTGCCCGACTACTGCATCGCCTGCGTGGGCGGCGGCTCCAACGCCATCGGGCTCTTCGCCGAGTTCATCCCCCACCCGGAGGTCCGGCTCGTGGGCGTGGAGCCCGCGGGGCGCGGCCTCGAATACGGCCAGCACGCCGCCGCCCTCTGCCTGGGCGAGCCCGGCGTCATGCACGGCTTCAAATCGTACATGCTCAAGGACGGCCAGGGCGAACCCGCCGAGGTCTATTCCATCTCCGCCGGCCTCGACTACCCGAGCGTGGGTCCCGAGCACGCCCACCTGAAGGACACGGGCCGGGCTGAGTACGTGCATGCCAGCGATCACGAGGCCCTGGACGCGTTTTTCCTCCTGTCCCGCACCGAGGGCATCATCCCGGCCCTGGAATCGTCCCACGCCCTGGCCCACGCTTTGCGCATCGCGCCGGGCCTGTCCCCCGAGACCATCATCATCGTCAACCTCTCGGGCCGCGGCGACAAGGACGTGGACCAGATCGAGCGCATGGTCGCCAGCGGCGAGGTCGTGCCTCCGGCGCTCTAGCACGAAGGAAGGCCCGGCCGAACGATCGACCGGGCCTTGTCTGTTGCGCCGCATGGCACCCCGTCTTCACGGGACCGGCTTCCGGCCGGGCGTCGTGAAGTCTTAGGGCTGGCTGTTAAAAAACACCAAATGTGCAGGCCGTTCCAAAATGGTGAGATGCAAGGAAGCGAAAAAAGCCAGACCGCTTATGTATGCGAAAATACACTGCGCGTCCTGGCTTTTTTCGCTGACGCAGCAGATCACCGTTTTGGGGCGGCCTGTCAGCGCACCAGCCCGACGGGCACGCCGACCTCGGCCTTTATCAACGCGTCGCCCAGCTCCAGCTTGTCCAGCTCCTTTTTGAAGGCGTCCACGTTCTGGGCCAGGGCCGGGAAGGTGCCCCAGTGCATGGGGATGACCTTCCTGCATCTGAGCATCATGGTCGCCATGGCCGCCTGGGCCGCGTCCATGGTGAAGACGCCGCCGATGGGCAGCAGGGCCAGGTCGATCCTGTGCAGCTTACCCCACAGGGCCATGGACGAGAAAATGCCCGTGTCCCCGGAGTGGTAGACCGTGTAGCCGTCCTCCAGCCGGACGATGAAGCCCACGGGCACGCCGGCTTCGCAGGAGTGGTGGGCCTGGGTCATGGTCACCGAGATGCCCTGATGGATCACGGTGCCACCGATGTTGAAACCGATGCCGTTCAGGACCTGATCGCCCGGCAGACCCTGGGACTTGAGCCTGGCCGCCAGCTCCACGATGCAGCCCAGGGTGGCCCCGGTGCGCCTGCAGATGTCCAGGGCCTGGCCGACGTGGTCGCCATGGTCGTGGGTGACCAGGACCAGGTCGGCGTCGATGTTCGCCGCCGCGGCCTTGGCCGAGGGGTTCCCGTCGAACCAGGGGTCGATGAGGATTGTTTTATTTCCGGATGTTATGGCGAAGGCCGAGTGGCCGTGCCAGGTCAGGGTGTTCATGCTGTCTCCTTGCCGCAGTCCTCTTCCGTCAGAACGGTCTGTCCGGGCTTGGCCCGCCACGGGGAGGCCTTTTGAATTTTTTTCCGGTCTGGACCGTCGCTGCGACCATATTTTCAAACCTTTTGGCGTGCCCAGTCCCCGAGGTCAAGCCCATGTTGCGCGGTCACCTGCCCCTGCAGGTTGAAAATGATGCATGGAATTGATTTTCTTTTTCATCCTTCTTGATTACAGATACATTCACGCCAAATCTCAGCACGCTCGAGGAAGATATCGTCATGAAGTGTAGGATGTTCTTCGTCTGCCTGGTCCTCGGGGCCATACTGCCGCAATTTTCGGGCGATCTCCTCCATGCGGCTCCGGCTACGCCCGCCGCAAGGGAGCATCGCATTGTTGCGGGGGATAGCATCCGCGCCATTCTGCTCCGTTACAACTGCATCACCTCCATGCGGGAGTATGTCCATGCCCGCCGTGCTTTTGCGCAACTGAACCCGGCCGTTGCCCATTCCGGGGCGCTGGTCCCTAATGCCAGAGTACGGGTTCCTGTATACCGGAAGCAGGAATCCTCCTGTCTGCGTTTTCGTGAAGGACGGATCGTGCGCATTGAATTCGAGGTCCACGAGGCGAAGGAAAAAGTGTCGATCTACCTGGACAGTCCGGTTCTCTCGGACCTCTTCATGCTCGACGGGGTGCCCCCTGGACGCGTGGTCTGCGATTTCGATGGCACGCTGCCTGAAAATGGCCTCAGACGCGATGTGGAATGCCACGGCCGGTTGGTGCGCAGGATCCGCGTGGGACACGACGACAAGCCCTATAAGCGGGCCAGAGTCGTGCTGGATGTGGAGCACACGCTGTTCGGCCATGTCGATCAGAAGTTTTTTGAACAGGACAGCGTGGTTGTGCTGACCATCCATGAAGCTTCTGAAAATGGCAAAAGCGAACGTTCTTTCCCCTGATGACATACATCCTGAACCAATCAGGGTGATAAGGAAACTTCATGTACACACACGTACCGGCGGAAGAGATCGAGTCCCGATCCATGGCCATCATTGATGCCGAAGTGCCAGAACCAAGGCCCTTCGCCGCTGAGGAGTGGGTTGTTGCCCGACGCATGATCCATGCCACAGCGGATTTCGATCTTCTGACCCATATCCGCTTTCACCCCCAGGCCGTTCTTGCAGGAAAGACAGCGCTCCTGGCCGGGGCGGACATCGTCACTGACACGCACATGGCGCTGGTCGGCATTCCCCGGCGTCGGCTCGATCCTTTGGGGTGCACAGCCCGGTGTCTGATGAACGAGGCCCGAGTGGCCAAGCGGGCCAAGGCCGAGGGCGTGACCAGGGCGTGGGCCGCTGTTGACGAGGTCATGGCCCATGGCGGGGCGGATATTTTTGTCATCGGCAATGCGCCGACAGCCCTGGTGCGGCTTCTGGACTGGATCGGACAGGGGGCCAGGCCGCCGCAGCTCATCATCGGCATGCCTGTGGGATTTGTGAACGCGGTGGAATCCAAGGAACTCCTCATGGCCCAGGACGCGGTTCCCTACATCACCGTGGCAGGCCGCAAGGGTGGATCGAGTCTGGCCGCCTCGGTGGTCAATGCCCTGGCCAAGCTTGCCCTGGAACAGCGCGGCTGATCGTGCGAGGGATGTCAGCAGTTCCAGGGTGTGATCCGTTGCGGAAGGATGCGCCGGCCGCGAGGTTCATATCTCTTCAATGATGCTCAGGCGGGTGTCGAGAACCATATCTTTGATGCGGTCCTGAAAGCTGCGCATGTGCCCGGAGCGCAGATGTGCCTCCAGCGCCCTTCTGTCGGACCATTTCTCGAAAATCGTGACGGCATCCAGGCTGTATTCCTGTGTTTCCATTCCGGTGCGCACGTCCCGGGCTGGAAAGTAGTCCATGCAGCCGGCCTCCTGTCGCACCAGGACGGCAAGCTCCCGGAATTCGAGCAGAAAAGGAGGAAGCATGCCCGGTTTGAGTTGGATGCGGGCGACGACGTGGATCATGCTTTTTCCCCGGCGGGCCTGCCTCGCAGCAGATAGACCCCGAAGATGACGGCCACGCTGCCAGTGAAAAAACAAAAGAGACCGGCTCCAACCTTGAGCAGAAGCAGGGGCACATGCAGATGCCGGAACAGGACGGACTGGTCCGGCCTGCCGGGGTTGACCAGGGTTGTCACGGTTCGGCTCTCCTGCTGCGCGGCTTTGAGGTCGGCGTGCAGGTTTTCAGGGCATTCGTCACCGATGCAGGAAAACAGGCCGTCATAGCTCGTGCCACTGAATTCATAGCGGTATCGGGCCACAGTCTGGTTGCCCAGGGCCTGGTCATCGCTGGAGAAGAGGTCTACCCCAAGCAGCTCCGCGCTTCGAGGGGACCACGATGCTGCGGACCAATACACGTAGGCGCTTTTCCCGGCGTCAAGGAGAAACCTCGTGCCCAGCATGACGAAGGGGATGCCCAGAACGAGCAGGAGGATCTTGCGGGCCGTGGCGAACATCAGGATACAGGCTCGAAACCGATCTTGCGAATGGCATCCTTGACGCTGTCCACATCGACTTCAGGTCCGGCAGTGAAGCTGGCCTGGCCAGGAGTCAGAGTGACCGACACATTGGAGATTCCGGGTATGGACTGCAGCAGCTTGGTGACAGATCCGGTGCAGTGTTCACAGGACATGCCTGATATCTTGATGGTTGTCATGGTGGCCTCCTTTTTCGGCACAATGTCCCAAAGAACCCGGGAAGGCAATGCTTTGCTGCGCTGGACAGCCAGGCGCTTCCAGGGCAGAAGGGGAAAACATCAAGGATGAGCATGCTGTTTAGAAACGCCCACGCCAAGCTGACCCGCCGCATCCGCTCCGTATCCCTGGCAGAGGAATACTGGAAGCGATTCCGCATCCGTCTCAAGAGCGACGAGGAGGTGGAGGGCATCGCCAGGGCAGGAGAACTGGTGGTCCGCACCCTGGACATGGTTGCAGCCCATATCAGGCCAGGCATGACCGGCGAGAGCCTGAACGGACTGGTGCATGCGTATACCCTGGATCATGGGGCCAGGCCCGCCCCGCTGGACTACCGCGGTTTTCCCAAAAGCGTCTGCATCTCCGTCAACGAGGAGATCTGTCACGGCATTCCCGGTTCGCGCGAGCTCCGCGAAGGGGACATTGTCAACGTTGATGTGACGAGCATCCTCGAAGGCTGGTTCGCCGACGCCAATCGTACATTTCTGGTCGGTGAAGTCTCTCGCGAGGCAAGGGAACTTGTGGATGCTGCGCGCCGCTGTCTGAGCCTGGGCATCGAGGCCGTCCGGCCCGGGGCGACCCTGGGCGATGTGGGGCACGCCATCCAGCGGCATGCCGAAGGGGCAGGGTATTCCGTTGTCCGGGAACTGGTGGGCCATGGAGTGGGGCACGCTTTCCACGAGCAGCCCCAGGTCAACCATACCGGGAGGCCGGGCATGGGCATCGTGCTCGTCCCGGGCATGGTCTTCACCATCGAACCCATGATCAATCAGGGCGGTCCACAAACCAGAAGGCTGAACGACGGTTGGACCGTAGTCACCGCCGATGGTTCCCTTTCCGCCCAGTTCGAGCAAACCGTGCTGGTGACGGAAACGGGCGTACGCAGTCTGACACCCTATGCGTTGTGATTTGGGCGTGCCGTGAAGGGGCTCGAAAGCCCCTTTTTCATTGCATCGATGCGGCATCCAGGATGGACGAACTGCACACCATGTTTCGTCCGCTGGTCTTGGCCCGGTACAGAGCCTGGTCCGCGATGTGGATGAGCTCCTCCGGGGGGGCCAAGGCCCCTGGCTTGAGACCTGCAATGCCAATGGAGACGGTGACCCTGAACATCTTTTGCTGGAACTGGAAAATGGACTGGCTGATAATGGCCCGCAGGCGCTCGGCCAGCATCCAGGCCTGATCTTCCCTGGTCTGGGGCAGGATAATGACGAATTCCTCACCCCCATATCGGGCCGGAAAATCTGATTCACGCAATGTTTTTTGCAGAATCCTGCCGACCTCCCTGAGCACCTGGTCGCCGGCCTGATGGCCGTAGGTGTCGTTTATGGACTTGAAATAGTCCAGATCGAGCATCAGCAGGCTGAGTTCATCCTGGTGGCGTTGATGCCGCTTCATTTCCTCGCGCAAACGCATGTCAAAGTGCTGACGATTGGCGATACGGGTCAGACCGTCATGGTCTGACTGTGCTTTGGTCTTGCGGAATTCAAGACTGTTGCGCATGGCCAAGGCAAGATGGTTGGCCGCCGATCCAAGGACACGCAGGCGGTCCTGCCCCAGGGTCGAGGCCTCTGTCGAACAGATGACCAACGCTCCGAAAGGATCGTCCCCCACGCTCAAGGGCTGGGTCAGAATCTGTTCCAGTTCAGGGGACATGTACTGGGCCTCTTTTCGGGGTGCGAGAAAAGACACCTGGTATCCGCTCACCTCTGACCTTCCCAGCCGTTTGGCCACGCTCAAGAGATGGGTGATCCACTGATCCTGACGCTCGCTGGCAAGGTTGTCGGGCAGAAAGAGTTCCGCTTCGATCTGCCCCTGACGCCCATTCCAGAATACGGCCATGACCGCGCTGACCTGCAGGAGCAGGTTCAGGTCGTCGGCGGCGGAGGACAGGATGACAGCAGGGTCAAGTGTTTGGCTGGCCTTGGTCAGCAACTGGTTCAAAAATGTCAACTGTTCATTCTTGCGGGCCAGGAGTTCCCGTTCCAGGCTTATTTCACGGGCCATCATGAAGATGTCCTGATACATGACCGAGACCTCTTCGGCCTGGGTCAGGGCACGGGTAATTTTTGCCTCGTCCAGCGGTAGGGTGACGAGCCCGAGAAAGGCCCCGGAAGCCATGTATTCCAGTACCTCCCCCTCGCAAACGTCCGCAATGAGCAGGAATGGCCAGGACTGGTGGCTTTGCAGGGCCTCCCGGTCTTCCGGGCTCAAGGCTCGCCATGAGGACGCGGGCACGAACAGGATACCGCTTTGGGGCCGATCGGTAGATTCCAGAAATTTCAGGACAAAACCTGTCGAGCGGTTGTGCAGCACATGGTTTTCCGGGAGAAGCCCGGTCAACGCACCGGCCAGATGCGACTTCAAGTTGAGTCCAAGACAGGTCCTGATGGCCATCTCCATTGAATCCTCCGCAGCAGGGAAAAATGACGCCGTATCCCAACCTAGCAAATTCATTGCCAAGATAGGAACGCTGCTGCCAAGGCAGGCATGACAGGCGCGAATATTGCTTTGGCTGCATGCATGAAAGAACCATCGGGTTTGATCTGGGGAACGCTGGACCCATTCGTGGAAAGAGGCCCTGTTCTCGGGCGCAAAGTGGCCAACAGGGGGTTCATCCAAGCCCTGCTGACGGTCGACCCGTTTGACGGGTACCATTTTTTTCTCCCGGACGCCCTTTCCGGTCAGGCGGTACATGACTTTGTCCAGCAGTATCATCCCGGTCTCGGTCCGAAAATCCGCATCCTTCCGCGCACCGAACTGCCCTCCAGGATAGCCTCAACGGCCTACCACTGCTTTCACCTGTCGGACTGCATGACGACCCAAGGCTTTCTGGCAGCCCTGCGGAACCGCGTGTCATGCACCGCTTTTCCCGTCACCGGCGTGACCCATTCCCTGTCCTATGCCCGTTACGGCCAGGCCATCGCCCAGCACGTCTGGTCCGGGGTCACCCGGCGGGACTGCATTGTGGCCACGTCCCGGGCCGGAGCAAGCGTGGTGCGCAACATGCTGCAGGGATTGCTGGAGAGGATGCCCGACGCCACGGTTCCGCAGGTGGAGCTGGTCCCGCTAGGGGTGTGGCGCGACGAATTCGTCAGAGAGGGACATGCGCCATTGGCAGGAGTTCCGGATGCCAAAACCGTGTTTCTCGTTCCAGGGCGGATCAGCCCCTATTCAAAGATGGACATCCTGCCTCTCCTGCGGGCGTTCCAGCGATTGGGCCGGGCCGGAACGGATCTCGGAGGGATTTGTCTGGTCCTGGCCGGAGGGGCCGACGAGGGAACGGAGCTGCCCGGGACCCTGGCCAGTCTGGGGGCCAATATCGGCCTGGAGATCGTGGTGGTCCGCTGCCCGGATGACGAGGTCAAAAAGGCCCTGCTGCATCGGGCCGATGTGGTTGTGTCCCTGGCCGACAATCCCCAGGAGACCTTCGGGTTGACCCTGCTGGAGGCAGGGGCAGCAGGCAAGCCCGTCATCGCCTCAGATTATGACGGCTATCGGGACCTGGTCCTGCATGGTCAGACAGGGCTGCTGGTGCCGACCATGGACAGCGGAATGGATGAGACGGTCGGCCTCATGGCCCCCCTGCTGTACGACAGCGTCTACCACCTCTGGCTGGCCCAGGACGTGGCTGTGGATGTGGCCATTCTGGCCGGGTATCTGGCCCGACTGATCGACCCCGGGGAGCGGGAACGCATGGGCGCAGCTGCCCGGGAGCATGCCCGCAAGTTCGACTGGCCGAAGATTGTGAAGCAATATCTGGCATTGTGGGAGCGGTTGCATGAAGAGCCCTGTCCCTTGCCCGGCCAAGGGGCGTTTTGGCATCCGTTGGCCCTGGATTACGGCCGTGTGTTCAGCGTCTATGCAAGTGGGCGTTTGCACGAGAGTCATGTCCTGGAGGCCACGGACCTGGGCCGGGCCGTGTACCGGGGGCAGGATCATCCCGTGATGTATGCGGGGATAGAGGATCGGATCGATCTGGATCTGATGCGGTTCATTCTGGTCCGGGCCCGGAGGGGAATTGCCTGGGGCAGGCTGGCTGAGGAATGCAGCTCTCCGGCTTTGGGAAGCACGGTGTTGTGGATGCTCAAAAACGATTTGCTCAATATTCTGCACAGGGACGAGACTTAGCGTTCCCAGGCTACCGGATCACACTCCATACTTTTCGAAATACCCCCGTGGAGTCAGGATCTTGTCGCTGACCAATCGACTGGCGCTGTTGCCGACAATTACGATGGTCAGCATGTCGGCCCGGTCCGGATCACACGATTCCAGGGTGGTCGCAAGGACCTCCTGGTCCTGACGGAAGGCGTTGCGCACGAACCCCACCGGGGTCTGAGGACCTCGCTGGCGGGCCACGATATCGAGGACATCGGCGAGATATGAACTGCGCCTTCGGGATTTGGGGTTGTACAGAACCAAGACGAAGTCCGCCTCAGCCGCGGCCCAAATCCGCTTCATGATAGTGGGCAGCGGAGTGAGCAGGTCCGAGAGGGAGACGCAGGCGAAGTCGTGCATCAGCGGAGCGCCCAGCAGGGCTGCCGCAGCGCACAGAGCCGGGATGCCGGGGATGATCTGCAGGTCGATCCTGTCCACCAACGCCCATCGCTCCAGATATTCCAGCACCAGTCCGGCCATGCCGTAGATACCGCTGTCTCCAGACGAGACCACCACTGTGTTCATGCCGTCCAGGGCCAACTGCACAGCCTTTTGGGTGCGTTCCATCTCTTTTTTCATGGGGCTGGAGAACAGGGTCTTGCCCTGCAGCAGTCCCGGATCCACCAGATCGACATACCTGTCGTATCCGACCACGGCCTGGGCCTGGATCAGGCAGTGCAGGGCCATGGGCGGGAGAAGTCCGGCAGTGCCTGGGCCGAGGCCGATGACGGTCAAACGGCCACGGCCACCGTAACCGGGCCCACAATCGTCTTGGGGACGATGAGTTTTGCCGAGGGATTGTTTTTCCTGGCCACCATCAGGGCCGCTGCTTCGCATACGCTGGACACTCCAATTTGTTTCAGCACTGTGTTCGACGGGTTGGGAACCTGGATTCGTTCCAGGCACGATCGGTCCAGAAATTCCAGAGGCACGCCGATGTCTCGGCCCGTCTGGAGGAGGCCGGATTCATCCTTCTTGAGGTCCACGCTGACCAGGGATCGGAGACTTTGCGGCGCCAAGTGGTGAGCGGCAAAGACCTGGTCCAGAGCGGCGAGGATATCCTCCCTGTGGACCCCCCTGCGGCAGCCGATGCCGGCCACCAGGCACATGGGATGCAGGACCAGCCCCTGGTGCGGGCGGTTCTGCCACGTCACAACCACCTGGGCCGTCTCGGGATCAGAAACGAGATTGAATGCCGGATGGTCGGAAATTCCCAGATACTGCTCCGGATCGTGTACCATGACCGGCAATCCTTCGGCCAGGGCGGAATTCACGGCCTTGATGCGGGACGGGTCGGCGATGGTGCAACCCTTTTCCCGGGCCAGTACATCCATGGCCGGGCTGGCGCAGGTGTCCGTAGCCGTGGTGATGACGGCCTGGCCTCCGAGGTGTTTCGCTATGCGGCGGGCGAGGTCGTTGGCGCCGCCAAGGTGCCCGGACAAAAGGCTGATGACATGCTGCCCAGCGTGGTCGCAGACAATGACGGCCGGATCCGCCGTCTTGTCCTGCAGCAGCGGGGCGATGGTGCGGACCACTATGCCTGCCGCCGCAACGAAGACATGGGCGTGATAGGCTCCGAAATTGGCCCGCACCTGTTCAGACAGGCGGGCAAAGGCAACGGTATCGCTGTCCGCCAGGCGGCGGGGCACAAAAATGTCTCCCGGCCAGGCTGAAACCATGCGCCTGGCCAGGGCTAAACCCTGTGCGGTCAAGGCGTAGACGGCCAGGCGGGTCCAGGTGTCAGGGCGGATCGCCCTGCGGAATCCGTGGCCAAAAGATGCGGCGTAGAGCCGGGACATGGTTTCCGGAGCAGACTCCCCGGGCAGGATCAGAAACACGGCCTGGCGGTCGATGTCGAACTCCCGCACCCTCTGTTCCAGGTCGGCAAGGCTGGTGCGCAGAATCTGTTCTCCGGGATGTCCGACCTTGTGTCCGACGACAATGACTGTGTCTGCGGGCAGTCCGGCTTGGCGCAGTTCCTCTGCCAGCAATGTGGTCTTGTCTGCGGAGAGGTATACGGCCACCGAAGAGCCATGGGCGGCGAAATGGCGCAACGATTCGGATCGGGGAACGGGCGTACGCCCGGCCAGACGGGTGAGGACCAGGCTCTGGGTGGATTCCGGCACGGTGAAGGACACCTTGGCCCGCGCCGCAGCGGCGAATGCGGCGGTCACCCCCGGAACGATGGCCCAGGCTACGCCATCGCGTTCGAGGAGGGCCCCTTGTTCCCGGATGGTCCCGTACAGGGACGGGTCCCCAGTATGGACCCGGGCCACAGTTCCCCCGCGCTGCACCGTCTCAAGGACAAGGGCATGTGTCTCTTCCAGGCTCATGCCGGCTGAGTCCAAAACCAGTGCGCCGGATTTGGCGCAGGCCACCACTTCCCTGGGAACCAGGGAGCCTGCGTAGAGGACCAGATCAGCCTGACGAATGCATTCCTGTCCCCGGACAGTGATCAGGCCCGGGTCTCCAGGTCCTGCACCGACAAACCAGACATGCGGTGATTTATTCATGCATCGCTTGATGTTTATGGGTTTCAACAAGAAAAACAGGATTTGATGGCACAAATCGCAGGTCCTTGCCCAGGGGGACGCTTTTGTTGTGTGCGATCTGGTGGATGGTGCAGGGCCATCCTCGTTCAGAAAGCAGGGAGCGCGTCATTACCAGGGTTGAAAGAAGCACTGCCGACACAACCATGTACCCGCCGGGATGCAAGAGGTCGCAGCAGCGGCTCAGGGTGTGGTGGGTTGCCCCTCCTCCAAGGAAAATGCGGGTAGGGGAGGATGGGGTCATTGTTGTTTGAGAGGATTCCCTGGCGAGGAATTCGCCCACATCGGCACATACCGGTTCCACCAGCCAGGCCCCGGTACGGAGGATATTTTCTCTGATGTGCTGGAGCCTGGAAGGGTGCCGTTCCACCGCGATGATCCGTCCGTACGGGACGAGCCGTGCCGCTTCCAGGCTGACGGCCCCGCTGCCCGCTCCGAGGTCCCACAGGGTGGAGTCAGGGGCAAGACGCAACAGCGAGAGGGCAAGGGCGCGCACGGGTTGCTTGGTTATGAGCTCTTGGTCATGGGCCAGGAGGGAATCATCGAGACCCAGGCAGAGGTCCAGGGGTGGCGGGCTCATCCGCTCAAAAAGAACGAGATTGAGGGGATGCCACGACTGCGCGGCCGCACGGTCCAGATCCAGGCTGCTCAGCCGCTCCTCGGGCAGGCCGAGGGCTTCCGCCACATGCATGCGCCAGCCCTGAACTCCCCGCTCCATCAAGGCCTGGGCCAGTCTGCCGGGATCATGCTCAGGGTCGGTGTAGACAGCCACCAGACTGCCTCTGGCCAGGGCCGCGAAGAGGGGAGCGAGATCGGATCGTCCGTGCATGGACAGAGGGACGCAGTGCGCCCAGGGCAGCCCGAAACGGGCGCAGGCAGCCTGCATGGCCGAGACGTTGGGCCGGAAATTCAGATCCTGGGCCGGAAAAAAACGCAGCAACGTCGTGCCGATGCCGAACAGGAGGGGATCGCCGTCGGCCACCACGCAGACGTCGCCCCATGCGGCATGGGCGCGGATGTGGGCCGCAAATTCGTCAGCACGGGTGAAACAGATTCTCCGCCGTTCCTCGATGCCCAGGCGGTCAAGAATGCGGGTTCCGCCGGCGACCATCGCGGAGCCACGGATGAGGGACATGGCGTCCGGGGGAGGGTCCGCAGGGCCAACGCCGAGACCGATGACGTGGATCATGCCGCCTCCCGGCTGTCACGCAGAACACGTCCGTTGAAGTCAAACAGCAGATAGTCCACGCGCATGTCTGTCCCGGCAAAGGCTCTGGCCCAGAATCGGGCCTTGTCCGTAAGCAGGGCAAAGAGCCTGGACGCCCTGGGGTGGTCGTGTATTTCCTCCAGAACCTGTCGGGCTGTGTTGGCCTTGGCCACGAAGTCGCAAACCCCGGGTTCAAAACCGCAGCCGGCGCACCACAGGGCGAGGGTCCTCAGGTCCAGGCCCGCGCTGCGGGCGTGGGTATAGCGATGGCCTTGGGCATGTTTGACCAGTTTTCCGAAAAAGATACCCCAGCACAGGTTTTCAAATCTGCGTCTTCCCGCTTCGCGCATGGAATAGAAAAAAAAATCAGCCACCTGCACGCAGGCTTCCGCTGCGATTTCGGGCCTGGCACGGCGGAGGAAACGCTCGCTGCGGCCACCCGTGGTCAGGCAGGGGCAGGGGACGGCATTGGCGACCATGACATCGAGGCACTGGCGGATGGTGGCCTGGTAGGCCCAGTGACTGAAGGGCTTGACCGTGCCCCGTGTGCCGAGAATGGAAATGCCCCCGACTATCCCCAGGCGAGGGTTGAAGGTCTTGCGGGCCAATTCCTCGCCCCGGTCCACGCGGATCTCGACGTGCAGGCCGCGCGGACCGGCGCCCAGGGCCTCGGCCACCGCCTGGCGGATCTGAATTTGCGGAACGGGGTTGATGGCTGGTTGCCCGACGGTCACGGGCAGACCTGGCCGGGTGACCACTCCCACGCCGGTCCCGCCCGTCAGCACCACCCCCTCTCCTGCACCGGGCCGGACCCAGGCCCGGATCACGGCCCGGTGGGTTACGTCCGGATCATCTCCCGCATCCTTGATCACGGCGGCCAGGATGCCGTCAGCCTCGGCCCTGCTTTCCAGCACCGGTATGGTCAGGCGCTCTCCCGTGGGGAGGGGTACGTCCACAGTCGTGTGCCCTTGGCCAGTCAACAGATGCAAGGTCGCGGCCTTGGCCGCGGCCGCTGCGGCAGTGCCCGTGGTGAAGCCCTGACGCAGGGTCATGCGCCGCAGGCCTCTACAAAATGGGCTGCCATAGCCGGGTTGGAACCAAAGTGCAGATGCACGTAGGAGCCCAGGCAGTTGTTTTTCAGAAATCCGCCTTTGGCTGTATGGCCGCTGCGGTCAACGACGTTGTAAATGTCCGTGACCCCAGGATCTGCGCCGTGCAGAACAGAATAATGGAATTCATGCCCCCGGGCCTTGGCTCCGGCCTGGCCGAGGAAGCAGGACCCGGTGAGTTCCACCTCGCGGTACCCCAGGGCTTGGTGCCGTCCCTGCATGGAGCAGGTGAAATCGAAGACTCCGACCATGGGCAGATCCTGGCCCGCGCGGCTGACAATGGAGCGCATCAGGTACATGAAGCCCCCGCATTCGGCATAGACCGGCTTGCCGCTCAGGCAAAAATCGCGGATTTTGGTCCGCATGGTTTCATTGGCGGCTAATTCACGGGCGTGAAGTTCCGGATATCCGCCGCCCAGGTACAGTCCGCGCAGGGCCGGCGGCAGATGGGCGTCCTGCAGAGGGGAGAATGGCACCAGTTCGGCTCCGGCCTGGCGCAGCAGGCGCAGGTTTTCCTCGTAGTAGAAGCAGAAGGCCCGGTCCCTGGCGTAGCCAATGCGGATTTCCGGCATTTTGCTGCCTCCGTCATTCAAGGTTGGCAGGGTGCAATCGGGCAGGGATTTGTACAGGGAATCCAGATCCAGGGCATTTTCCACCCAGTCAGCCAGGGCGTTGAGCCGTTCCTCCCGCCGATCCAGGTCTTCGGCCGTGACCAGACCAAGGTGCCGGGAGGGCAACTGCAGGTCCGACACGCGCGGAAGGCTGCCGAACACATGCACGCTGGGCAGGACCTCCAGGGCCTGGGCCAGGATGCGGCCATGGGTTGGGCTGCCGGTCATGTTGAAAAGGACGCTCTCCAGGCGCAGATCCGGATCGAACTCCGCGTATCCCTTGACCAGGGCGGCAGCGGACCGGGCCATGCCCCGGGCGTTGACCACCAGCAGCACGGGCACGTCGAGTATCTTGGCCAATTGAGCCGTTGAGCCCTCCTCCCTGTTCGCGCCGATGCCGTCGAACAGCCCCATGGCCCCTTCTATGATGGACAGGTCGCAGCCTTCGTTGTTGCGGCGGAAAATGCGACGGATTTCCTCGGCCGGAAGCATCCATCCGTCCAGATTGTGGCTGGGCAGGCCTGTGGCCATGCGATGCAGGCCCGGGTCAATGAAGTCAGGTCCCGACTTGAAGCCCTGGACTGAGAGTTTTTTGCGGGCAAATGCTTTCATCAATCCGAGGGCCACGGATGTCTTGCCGCAACCGCTGGAGGTGCCGGCGATGATGATGGCTTTGGGCATATGGTTCCTCGCTTTCAGCGTGGTTTGCGTTTTGTCATGAGCATGAGCGACAGATAGGTCGGGTTGTCAGGGGCCTCCGCCAGGCTCCTGGTGATGAGTTCCTCCTTCATGCCCACCCTTGAGGCGAAAACGCAATGGGTCTGCAAGGGAAAATTGCGCAGTTCTTCCCGTATGGCGGCAAAATTTGTGTATGTCTTGAGGATCACGGCATTGTCTGCCTGGGCCAGGTTATGGCGAAGCTCTGCGGGTTCGCGGATGCCCGGGAGGATGACGAGATTCTCGGCGCCTTCCGCCAGTACGGTTTCCGTGGCCGCGGCAGCGGCCTGGAAGGAAGTGATGCCAGGGATGACGCTGGCCGTCAGATCCGGGTCCAGTCCCCGCAGGGTGCGCAGCAGATAGGCGAAGGTGGAGTAGAGCAAGGGGTCGCCCAGGGTCAGGAACGCTGCGTCATGTCCCTTACGCAGTTCGGCCAGGACCAGTTCCGCGTTGCGGATCCAGGCGGTCTGCAGGGTGTGTGCATCCCGGCACATGGGGAAGCCCAGGCGGACGATGCGGGCATTGTGTCTGAGGTGCGGCCGGGCGATGTCCAGGGCCAGGGAGTCCTCGTTCTTGGTGGACGCCGCGGCCAGGATGACGTCCACGGACCCCAGGATTTTGATCGCCTTCAGGGTGATGAGATCAGGATCGCCCGGGCCCACCCCGACTCCATACAGGCATCCGCTCATGGTCTGCTCCTGTTCTGCCACCCGTGAACGATTCGGGAAAGCTGCCGCACGGCCTCCAGGCTGCGCGGACCGGGCCGGGAAAACACCCCCTGGTCCACGACAAAAAACTGGCCCTCGCGCAGGCTGGACAGGGTGCGGAAAAAAGGCCGTTCCGGTAGGGGGACGGGGATTGGATTCATGGGACCGTGCTGCATGAGGTAGATGTCCGGGTCGAGTCGCAGGACTTCCTCCTCGCCCAGCCGGACCAGTTTGTTCGGGATCTGCACGCAGTTGATTCCTCCTGCCAGGCTCATTATTTCGGACACGATGGATTCCTGTCCAGCGGCCAACAGGTTGGGATAGCGGACCTCGAAAAAAATTCTTGGCCGTGTTCCGGTCCGGGAGGACCGGATGCGCTCCAACTCGGCGCGCATGGTCGCGACCTGCTCCTTGGCTGCGTGTTCGCATCCAGTCAAGGTGCCGATGCGTTCCATAGTGGAGAAAAGCTGGGGGAAATTTTCCATGTCAAAGACAGCCACGGTCAACCCCCGCTCTTCAAGAAACCGCACCGGCTCCATGGCTTCGCTGCGGCCACCGAGCTGCAGGACCAGATCAGGCCGCAGGGCCAGGATCAACTCCGCATTGGGGCGCAGATGTGTGCCGATGGATGGCTTGCAGAGGATGGACGCCGGAAGTTCGTCCGCCGCGGTGCGGGCCACGATCAGCTCCGCCTGTCCCAGGTCGGCCAGAATTTCATTGAACGCGCCGTACAAGGCGATGATCCGGCCGGCGGGTTGGTGCAGGCGGACCATCCTGCCCTGGTCGTCGGTCACTGCCACTTCGGCCCCAGCCGGCAGACCGAGCAGGCAGAGCTCAAGCACGAGGCAGCAGATGAGCCTGAGGAGCCCCGGTGATGGGGTGCGGAACCACGGCAATGGGTGTTTCATAGATATCGCTCAGGAGATGGGACGTAAAAATTTCTTGGGTCGGGCCGTCGGCCACGATCCGGCCCCCTTTCAAAAAGACGAGCCGTCGGCAATAGAGGGCGGCCAGGTTCAGGTCGTGGGCAACGGTCAGGATGGTCAGACCATTGAGGTTTCGGGCCCGCAGCAGCTCGTAGAGGTCCACGGTCCTGGCCACGTCCAGGTTGGATGCCGCCTCGTCCAGAAGCAGCAGCTCCGTGTCCTGGGCCAGGGCCTTGGCCATGATGACCCTCTGCAGTTCACCCCCGGACAGGGTGCCGGCATGTCTGCTCCTCAGGTGCAGGGAGCTCGTTTCCTGCATGGCTCGCCTGGCGCAGTCATGGTCCGCATCGGAGTAGCCGCCCAGGAAGGCGATGTGCGGATAGCGGCCCATGAGCACCAGGGACAGGACCTGCAATGCGGACAGGTCGGGGTTTTTCTGGGCCACCGTGGCGCAGAGTCTGGCCCGGCCTCTGGCCGACAGACGGCAAGTGTCCTGGTCTGCGATGTGGATGCTGCCTTTGACCGAGGAAAGCACGCCCGACAGGGCGCGGAGGAGAGTGGTCTTGCCGCTTCCGTTGGGTCCGAGGATGGCCATGAATTCGCCCCGGGACACGTTCAGAGTCAGGTCGTGCAACACCTGTTGTCCGTCGTATCCGGCGCAGAGCCCCTCTACGTGGACCATTTTTCCCATCGTCATGTCCGGCGCCCCCGCGCCATGATCAGGCAGAAGAAGGGGGCCCCGAAAAGTGCCGTGACCACCCCCACGGGTAGCTCCGCGCCGTGATGCAGGATGGTTCGGGCCATGACGTCGGACCACAGCAGCAGGACCCCTCCTCCGAGGGCCGAGAAGAGGAGCATGGGCCGGGATTCCGGTCCCATGAGCATGCGGACCAGGTGCGGGACGACAAGTCCGACGAAGCCGATGATGCCGGAAACGCAGACAGCGGCGGCGGTCAGCATGCCTGCTCCGATCAGGAGCGCGATGCGGACCCGTGCCACGGCGACCCCGACCTGAACCGCCTGTTCGGCCCCCAACGCCAGGATGTCCAGTTCGCGGGCGAAGCCGAGGACCAGGGCCATGCCCGGGACGAGATAGGGGAGCATCAGCTGGACATGCTCGAATCCGCGGCCCTGGAAGCTTCCCAGGATCCAGAAGACGATGGCCGAGACCGACTCCTCGTTCAGGGATTTGATCAGGGCGATGATGGCTCCCAGAAAGGTGGAGACCACAATCCCTGCCAAGACCAGGTTTTCGCGGGAAAAACCCCCGGCCAGTCTGCTGAGGGCCAGGACCATGAACATGGCCGCGAAGGCTCCGGTCAGGGCGACGAGAGGGAGGGTGGAAAGACCGGGCAGAGTCCAGCCCAGGGCCAGGGCCAGGGCAGCTGCGCAGGCGGCTCCACTGGAGATGCCGAGGGTGAAGGGGTCGGCCAAGGGGTTGCGCAGCAGTCCCTGGAAAACCGCGCCGGAAACGGCCAGGGCCGAACCGGTCAGGAAGGAGAGCAGAACGCGTCCCAGGCGTATGTCGCGGACGATGACCATGGCTTGCGTGTCCGCGCCGCCATGAAACCAGGAGGCAAGGGCCTCGTGGATGGCCCCGGCCGTCAGCGGATATGACCCGAAAAACAGGGCCACATAGATGGAAAGAAGGGCTGCTGCTGCCATGACAGCCCATGCGCGCGTGCGACGATTCTCGTTCATGGGTCTAGGGCAGGCGCTCCAGGGCGTCCTGCAGGTGATCCAGCCAGATGTCGACAAAGGCGGGGAACTCGGCCGTGCCGCGCAGCACCGCTTCGCAGGCCACGCCGTCGGACGCGAGCACGGACTTCCAGGAGTCGTCCCCGTCGCCGGCCATGTCGTTGACTGCATGGTCCCCGGCCACAGCCATGAAGGGCTGGAGATACACCTTTGATACCTTGCGCTCCTTGAGCACTTGGCGCACATGGTCCAGTGAAGGCGTGCCCCCGACAGTGCCGATCAGGACAAGCGGGTCGAGGCGGTTCAGGGTGTATTGCAGGCCTGGATAATAGATGTTCGCGGGATGATGGGTGCCGTGGCCCATGAGGATGACTGCCTCGTTCTTTTTCCGGTCAGGCGGCAGGCTGGCCATGACGGCCCGGGCGCAGGCCTCGACGTCGGCCGGTTCGGCCAGGAGCGGCAGGCCCAGGGTCACCTGTTCCATGCCCTTGGGCAGGCCGGAGAAGGCCGCCGCGGTTTTCTGCAGGCCGTGGAACTCCTCGCCGGGGATGGTCTGCAGGGACTGCACGGCGACATGGGTGAAGCCGTCGTCCATCATGCGCGCCAGGGCCATGGCCGGGGAATCGAACTGCAGCCCCTCGCCGGCCAGCTTCTGGCGCACGATGCGCGACGAGTAGGCCCAGCGCACTTCCAGGCCTGGAAAGCGGGCCTTGGCTTTTGTGTCGATGTTGTCCAGAGCGGCGCGGGCCTCGGGCACGGTGGTGCCGAAGGCGACGAGAAGGATGCCCTTTTTGGTCGGCCGCTCCGCACCATGGTCGGCAAAGGCCTGGGCGCCGAGGAACATAAGGAAAATGACGAGAACGAGTCCGCAAACACGAGAGGCCTTGTGCATGCAACCTCCAGGTTTGGCGGGGGAAATGGAAGAAATCGGACGCGGGTCCGGGGCGCGGCCCGCAAAACCCCCGTTGCGGACAGCACAGACTGTGGTTGGCCTTCGGACAGGTCTTCCGACTCGTTTCACCGTCCTCGTCCTTCCCAGGATCGCTCCCAGTGGACAGCGCGGAGGATGGCCTTGCTGAAACTCACGGCGGCGGGTCCGCTCCCGATTCACACGGGATTCCCTTTTACACCCGAAGGTATCCGAAGTGAGGATGACGGTAGTCCCGGCCCGGTGGCCTGTCAAGAATCCCTCCATGGCGGGTCATGGAAGTCTTGCTGGTCAATGCGTTAGTTCTGGGGGTGTTTGGCCTGCGTGTGGTCAAAGCGGGGAGGGTTGGGAATGCAGCTCGCATGTCCAAGGCTCGGGAGTACCGGTCCAAGGATCTTGCGAAGCCTATTCTTTTGCCATTGGCAGGAAAGAGTTTTGGTTTTGGGTCATGACTAGAACAGCGGGTTTGTCCTGATGATTTTGAGCAGGACTTTATAGATGTTCTGGCCCCTATTGTTAAATCGAAATTCGCATTCTTTCAAATGCAAGAAAAAGGTTACCTTGCT